>PBOO01000073.1 GCA_002724475.1 Fidelibacterota bacterium
ACAAAGAAGATCCAATAAACTTAATTTCGCCTGATTTGATTGGAGCTTCGGTCATTTCTAATAATGGTAAGAATATAGGCACATTGGTTGATATGATGAGCCTTCCTGCCCATGATGTTTACGTTATATCAAATTCAAACAATAAGGAAGTTTTAATACCCGTAGTACCTGAATTCATTGAATCAGTTGATTATGATTCTCAAAATGTGATTATTTCTCCTATTGAAGGACTTTTTTAATTGAAACAAAAAATTGCAATTATAACTCCTGTTCCAGAAATGATTGATTCTTATATCAATAATTCTATAACAAGAAAAGCTGTCGAGAAAGATATAGTTGATTTGAAGATTTATAATCTAAGGAATTATTCTAAGGGTAAGTATCGTCAAATTGATGATACTCCTTTTGGAGGCGGTCCTGGTATGGTGATGATGGCAGAGCCTCTGTTTAGGGCATTAGATGACATTATTGAAAAATTTGGAGGAACTGAAGGGTTAAAAGTTCTGTTTCCTTCCCCCCAGGGTCAGCTATGGAAGCAAGAAATTGCTGAAAACTTTACCCAGCTGGAAAAGTTAATTATCATATGTGGCCACTATAAGGGTATTGACCAGCGTGTTATTGATAAATACGTAACAGACGAATATACCGTTGGAGATTTTATCATGACATGTGGTGAAATTCCAGCAATGATGATTATTGATAGTATTGTCAGGCTGCAGCCTGGCGTATTGAATGATATAGAATCATCAAAAACAGATACTTTTTCTTCAGAATTGCTTGACACTCCTTTTTACACGCAGCCAAGAGAAATTAAAGGAATGCAGGTACCTGACGTCCTTTTATCTGGTAATCATGGATTGATTGATAGCTGGAAAGAAAAACAACGTATTGAAATTACTAAATTGAAACGNCCCGATATTTGGAAAAAATATAATAATAATTTGGAGTAAATGATGTCGAATAAGATAAAACCAGTAGTTGAAGAACATTTGAAAAGCGATATACCTGATTTTTCTGCGGGAGATACAGTTTCTATAGATGTACGTGTTGCGGAAGGAGGAAAAGAAAGGATTCAGAAATTTGAAGGAATAGTCATAGGCAAGAAGGGAAGNGATGTATCGGCAACTTTTACAGTCAGAAAGATTTCTGGGGGTATTGGTGTAGAAAGAATTTTCCCTNTACATTCCCCTATGATTAGCAATATTAATGTAAAAAGACGCGGTAAAGTTAGAAGAGCTAAGCTTAATTATATGAGAAAACTGACTGGTGCAAAAGCCATTCGTATTGCTGAAAAAAAATAGCTATTCTAGAATAAATTAAACTTTAACCCTCATTGTTATTAAATAGTGGGGGTTTTTTGTTATGATTAGGTTTGAAAAAATTATCATTGCCATAACTGGCTCAAGCCATTTGCTTGTTCACGCTATGATGTTATCTTTGCCTAGCTTAATACCTGTTATTCAAAAGGAATACCCAGCTGGCTTAGATATATTTGGTTTTGTCGTAACTATAAGCGCATTTCTTTTTGGTCTTGGCGCTATTCCAGCGGGTTGGCTGGATCGNCATATTGGCGGAAGAAATTTGCTAATTATTTATCAAATTGGAGCAGGCCTGTCATCTTTTTTGATTTTTTCATCATCAAGCTTTATAAGCTTAGTATTTGGTTTAAGTTTTTTAGGTTTGTTTTGCAGTGTTTATCATCCGACGGGTCTAACAATTATTTCGCAAAATTTAAAAAATGTATCTAAAGGGATGGGTATACATGCCATGTTCGGCTCTCTTGGTTCTGCTATTGGTCCTTTGCTGGCAGTATCTATTNCAAGTTTATTTTCATGGAGAGCGGCATATTTTTCATTTGCAATGTTAAATATCCTTCTAGCTTCTATCACAATTTTAACAATTTCAAAAACCGCTCTTAGCGCTCATTTAAAAATCATACCAAATAGGAAGAGCAACAAAAAAGCTCTTTTATTGTATTTTATTACTAATTCGTTTTTAGGTATGGCTTATTATGGATTTACAACTTTTATGCCAATTCATTTATCGATGAGCACTACGGGCTTTCTTCCAAATTTATCAGAAGAGTTTAAAGCAGGTCTATTTCCTACAATTGTATTTCTTTCAGGTATTGTTGGATCGTTTTTTGGTGGTAAAATTGGTGAAAAGTTTGATAAGAGAATATCTTTTGGTGTAATAATTTTAGTAAATATACCCATTTTGATCGTTTTGGGGCTTGCTACAAATATGGTTCTTATTTTGTCATCCATTCTACTTGGAATCGTTTATTTTAGTAATCAACCTATTGGAAATACATTGGTAGCTGATTTTTCTGATAATCGAAACAGGGGCCTTATATACGGAATGGGATTTTTTATAAGTTTTGGTATTGGAGCCTTTGCAGCGGGACTAAGCGGTATCGTTGCAGAGTCGATTGGAGTCCATGCAGTTTTTCCATTTATGGGTGTTTTGCTTTTTCCGGCATTAGTATTTTCATGGTTAATGTATAAGGCTAGTAATTAATCTAGATTAGATAGTATGAACAAAAAAGAATTGTTAAATATTCCATCCGTATCAGAATTATTAAACGAAATAAAATTTGAAAATTTTCATAACGAAAACTTTTTAAAGTTTAAAATAAAAGAAGAAATTGATTACTACAGAAAACTTGCCAAAAAAGGAAAATTAATTCTGAGTCGCAAAGAGATAGTTGAAGAAATAATTCGCAAACTTTCGGCATTGTCTTTGCCAAGTGTCCAATCGGTTATAAATGCTACTGGAATTGTCCTTCATACCGGTCTCGGCAGGGCACCGCTGAGCAAGGAATTAATAGCTAATATATCTGATAAAATGTCTGGCTATGTTAATCTAGAGTATGATTTAAAAACGGGAAAGCGCGGACATCGCCAAGATCACGTATCAAAGTTAATTGGTTCAATCGTCGGGTCGCAGGATGCAATTGTTGTTAATAATAATGCGGCCGCAGTCCTTCTTTCTCTGAACGAACTTGCTGAAGATAAAGAAGTCATAATTTCAAGAGGGCAATTAGTCGAGATCGGTGGATCATTCAGAATCCCAGACATGATCGCAAAAAGTAGATGCAAAATGGTTGAGGTTGGAACAACAAATAGAACCCACCTGAAAGATTACGAGAAGGCTATTAATTCCAATACGGGATTGATTCTATGGGTACATACCTCAAATTATACTATTTCTGGATTTACAAAAAATGTTGGTATTTCTGAACTAGTGACCTTAGGTAGGAAAAATCGAATTCCTGTAATGGCTGATCTTGGTTGCGGCGAAACATTAGATCTTTCCAGCAAGGGTATCCCAACAAACATTTTAGTTAAGGATGTTGTAAAAATGGGTACGAGTATTACCACTTTTTCTGGTGATAAGCTACTTGGTGGTCCACAGAGCGGGTTGATTGTTGGAAAAAAATCTCTTATCAAACGAATAAGTAAAAATCCCATTGCAAGAACAGTTAGATGCGACAAGTGGTCGATATCCATCCTTGAAGAGATTTTAAGATCAATGCAAAATGGAAGCTTGGATTCTAATTTGGCAATTTCTCTGCTCATGTCCTCAAGAAAGTCTCTACGTAAAAGGGCCCAAAAAATCATGTCTAAACTCCCAAAGGAAGTTTTGAAGAGACATAGTTTAACCATTGTTGAAACACAAGTTGAATCGGGAAGCGGTACATTGCCAAATAAGCCCCTAGATTCTATCGCTATTTGTTTTGATTCTAAAAGTTTGAAGCCATCAAAGCTTTCAAGTATGTTTAGAGCAGCCCAAAAACCAGTAATAGGATATATTAAAAGAAATAAATTTTACATTGATTTTAAATCGATAATCCCATCGCAAGAAAAAATTCTCTTAAAAACTATAATTGAAGTTTTGAGTTAGTCATTATGCAGGTTGTTATTGGCACAGCTGGACATATTGACCATGGCAAGACGTCAATTGTTAAAGCTTTAACTGGAAAAAATACCGATAACCTGATTGAAGAAAAAAACCGAGGAATGACCATTGATTTNGGGTTTGCATACCTTGATGAAAAAATNACAATAATNGATGTTCCAGGCCATGAAAGATTTATCAAAAACATGGTTGCTGGAGTTTCTACTGTTCATATTGGACTTTTAGTTATTGCTGCCGATGATGGAATTATGCCTCAGACCTACGANCATATTGAAATACTAAATTTCCTCAATGTAAAACATGTAATTNTTGCTCTAAATAAAATAGACATTGTTGATGATGAATGGATANAATTGGTTGAAAAAGATATTAANTCACTGATAAATGAAATGGACTTTTTAGATTCAAAAATNGTAAAAACNTCTGCTCAAACAAATCAAGGTATCAGTGTTCTTTCTGAAGAAATAAAAACNATGTCNAATAAGATNAGCCAAAAAGAAAAAAGAGANGTTTTTTATTTACCAATTGATAGAGTTTTTTCAAAAGTTGGATATGGTACCATTGTAACNGGAACAGTCATATCGGGTAATTCAAAAGTAGGCGATTCTTTAGTAGCGCTTCCTGGAAATCATAATTTAGTGGTTCGCTCATTGCAATCACATGGNAAAANNGTAGAGNNCGTTAAGCAAGGTGATAGAGCAGCGCTAAATTTTTCAAANATAGATAGAATGTCTTTGCANAGAGGAATGGTTGTTTCANAAAAAAATAAGATCAATACNTCATCAACTATAATTATCAATGTCAAAATGTCTACTAGAACGCAGTGGAAATTAAAAAATAANCAATCAGTTCATGTACATATNGGCACAAAACAAACTATTGCAAAGGTAGTTACTTATGGCAGAACATTAAGAGCTGGTGATTCAGCNAACGTTGTGTTAATAACAAAAGAACCAATTGTTTTTCTCAATGACCAATTCTTTATTTTGCGAAGTCTTTCTCCTATGGAGACCATAGCTGGCTGCAAAGTTCTAGATCATGATTTTAAGCATTCAAAAAAAGAATTAAAAAATATTTTAAAAAGTATTGATTTTGACTTAACACAAAGAATCATTCAATCAATACATTTGCGTTCGAGATATCCTTTTTCCGTTAATGAGCTTTCAAGGAGATTTAATTTAAGTTCAGAAAATATATTGACCATAGCTAAAAGCGCTGACGTAATTCACCAAAATGGATTAATATTCAGNAAGTCAAATCTCAACAAGATAAAGCATCAATTGTTGGTCTTTTTAGAAAATTTTCATAAACAAAACCCCTATAAGCACTCTATAGCCCTTGAAGAATTAGCGAGAAAACTTGATTTAGAAAGAACATGGCTCGACCTCATTATTAGTGAGTTACGATCTGAAGTTGTAAAGGTCGATGGTGGTTTGTCGTTGCCTGGAAAAGATATAGTTTTTAAAGATTTAGATAAGAAAATAGCTGAAGATATAGATAATAAAATCAAGTTTTCAGAATACAGTCTTGTTTCTGCAAAAGATCTTAACTTTGAAGATTCAAAAAAAACTTTAGAAATTTTACACGTTCTAAAAAATCAGGGTAAAATTTTTCAGGTTGATAATGAATACTGGATACATGAAAGTTCAAAAAAGAGTCTGTTGCAGCAACTTTTAAAATACTTTGCGAACCAGGAAACCCTAAGCGTTTCTGACTTTAAGTCCATTACAAGTACTACAAGAAAAAATGCCATCCCATTGCTTGAGTTTTGTGATAAAAACAATTTCACTCAAAGAGAGGGAAATTTGAGAGTAAAGGGTGATTGTTTGCATGATCAGTAGATTGATTAAGGTTGTTTTATTTTCATTATTTTTTAGTAATATTTTTACACAAACTTACTGGGTTAAATACGGTTGGCAAGTTTTTCAGAATGCAGGCGACGCTAGAATACATGCATTGGGATCTGCCGGCGTTGCAGATATTGGAACTTCAATATCTCCACTTTTTAATCCCGCTTTAAGTAAAACCTCTGCTTTTCACAAGCTGAGCTACACCCATCAAAGCAGATTAGCTGGCATGATAAATAGCGACTTAATTGGTTTCTCCCTATCAACTTTCAGAAAACCAATAAATGTGATTCTTCTTTATGAGGGTTTGGATCAAATTCCTGATACTCGAAATATTTTATTAGACTTTGGTATTGATGGTATTCCTGGGACTGGTGATCCGGGTGAAAACAACGGTCTATTAGATGAGGGAGAGAGATTAGACACAAAGAAAATCAAATATTTTACACAAAAACAATTTGGATTACATCTAAGCACAGCGTGGGATTATAAAAAATACCAAGTTGGAATAGGGTTAAAAAACTTATTTCATTCAATTGGAGAATTTTCATCAACGGGCATTGGTATCGATTTAGGTTTGCTTGCTAGCACATGGAAAAATGGCAAAATCGGTATACAAATCAGAGATGTCACGACTAGTTGGCAAGTTTGGAATAATGGTACTATTGAAAGATTTAAGCCAACAGTTACTATAGGGTTAGCGCACAACCATACTTTTAAAGGTACTAAATTAAGCGTTAATGGTGCTATTGATGCAATAATCGATCCTTACATAGTCCATTCTCTTGCAAACAACTTATACGTATTTGGTATAAATGCTAAATATGACAATAGGATTGCAGTGCGCTTAGGGAGAAACAAAGTGAATTCTACTACAATTGGAATAGGATTGAGCTGGAAAGAAATTTCTCTTGATTATGCATTTTTAAATGAACCTCTTAGCTCCGGTCTAGGATCAACACATCTAGTGTCAATAAGTATAAGTCCAAACTTATTGCTTAAATTCATTGACAAAATTTAAGCCTTTATGTTCTATATGTGTTTTAACCTAAATTTGTAAATAGTAAGTTTTCAGGCTTTTTTGGAGATTTAAATGATTCAAAGTATGACAGGTTATGGTAATACTACCTCAGGAAAGGGTAGCAATAGATTTACGATATCAATTAAAACAGTAAATGCAAGGTTTTTGGATATAAAGTTTAAAGGTTGTGATCTAGAGCCAAATGTTGAAAAAGAAATTAGGGATATTATATCAGCAAAATTAGTTCGCGGAACGGTATTTATTAATTTTGATCAAAATCTAACTAGCAATGATGAAGCCTCTCATTTTAATGAAGAGCGTTTTGAAATGCTTTTATCGGTTATAGATAGAATCGAAAAAAAATACAAAAAAAGGATAAATATTGATAACGTCATGAATATCAATGACTTCTTTCAAACCCGGAATGACAATCTTTCTGATTTCAATGAACTGCTTAAGAATATTAAATCGACTTGCAACAAGGTTGTTATTATGCGTAAGCAGGAAGGAGTTTTGCTTAAAAAGGATATAGATAAAAGAATAGCAAAATTAAAGAATATTCTTGATAGCATTGAAAAACAAATTCCATTAGAAAGTAGAAAGAGATCAAACAAGCTAAAGAAAAGGATTTCAGACTTGCTAGAGTCTTCTCAATTTGATGAAAGCAGGCTTAATCAAGAAATAGCTCTGCTTTCTGAAAAATCAGACATCACTGAAGAGGTCGTAAGATTAAGAAGCCATTTTATTCAGTTTAAAAAAATATCAAGAGAAAATAAACCTGCCGGCAAAAGGTTAGCTTTTTTATTGCAGGAAATTAGTAGGGAAATTAATACCATAGGGTCAAAAAGCTTTTCAGAAAAAATTATTAATAAGGTAATTATGATGAAAGATGAAGCTGAAAAAATTCGCGAACAGGTACAAAACATTTTATGAGGAATTTAATAATTATATCTGCTCCATCTGGCTCTGGGAAAACAACAATTTGTAAAGAAATTCAAAAGAAAGACCCCCAAATTAAATTTTCTATATCCCATACTTCAAGATCTATGAGATCTAATGAAGAGGATGGGGTTGACTATTTTTTTATTGACCATCTAAAATTTCAAAATTTTATTTCGAATGACTATTTTATAGAATGGGAAAAAATTCATGGGGATTACTACTATGGAACATCAAAAAACCAGATTGAGGATGCTATTAATAATAACATTTTTTTGCTTCTAGAATTAGACGTTAAGGGTGCCGTCAGCATTCAAAAAAAGTATCCAGAAAACACATTATCTTTTTTTGTGGAACCACCTAGTATAAATGACTTAAAATCACGTCTTAAAAATAGAGGTTCAGAGTCGATTGAGAAAATAAATAAAAGACTCGAAAGAATAGAATCTGAATTCTCTTATAAATCTTTTTTTGATTTTATCATTGTTAACGATAAAGTAGAAAAAGCAACCAATAAAATTTTAAATATTATTTATAAAGAAACCAAAGGAGTGTTTAATGTCTCTTGAGCCGCTATCTATCAAAGAAATGGAAAGTCAATCCGCTGATATCTACGAAACCGTTGTTGTTATGTCAAAAAGAGCAAAGCAAGTACTCGGAGATCGTATTGTTGAGGAAATTATTGAAACTAGCAATGAGGCTGAAATGGGCGTTTATGACGAATTGGTTGAAACAAACCCTGAGGATTATGAAGAACTTGAAAAACCAACCACTGTTTCTGTAAATGAATTCATTGAAGGTGACCTTGATTGGAAAAATGAGCAAGAAGATTCATAGTAGTTGAAAACTGAACTTTTAAAATATTTTAAACAATATAAAGAATTATACGATGATGAGATTTTTGTCTCATCAATAAAGAGCTCAGAATCTATTTTAGACGAAAAGCCTCATAAAAAAACTGACCCTTTCTCAAGTCTAACAGTTTTAAAAAATGATGTTATTAATTGTAAAAAATGCTCTTTAAGCGATACTAGAACTAATGCTGTTTTTGGAGTAGGTGACTTTAGCGCGTCGCTTATGCTTGTGGGTGAGGCGCCAGGCGAGCAAGAAGATTTATCTGGAGAGCCTTTTGTAGGTAGAGCTGGTCAACTTCTTGACAAAATGCTTGCCGCCATTGATAGATCTCGAGAAAATGACGTCTTCATCTGCAATGTTCTTAAATGTAGGCCACCAGAAAATAGAGATCCCAAATCCGATGAAATAAATCAATGTGAACCTTATTTGGTGAATCAAATAGATTTGATTAAGCCAAAACTAATTGTAGCTTTAGGTAGAATAGCTGGTAAGACGCTCCTTGGTGTGGATAAGTCGTTGAAAGATATGAGGAAGAAGATTCATAATTATCATGATTCGGATTTAATTGTCACATATCACCCAGCTGCATTATTAAGAAATCCAAATTGGAAACCTTATGCTTGGGAAGATTTTAAATGGATTCGAAGTATTCTTGAAGAGGTATGAAATTTAAATGGCAAAACAAAATAATATAGATCTCAAAGGTCAGCCTCAATCTCTTGAAGCTGAACAAGCAGTTTTAGGATCTATGTTAACATCGAAAGAAGCTGTAGCAAAAGCACTCCAGTGGCTTAAGCCACATATGTTTTACAAGGATGCGCATGCTAAAATTGCCTCAAGCATGGTCGATTTATTTGAAAAAGGTGAGCCCATTGATGCGGTCTCAGTTGTAAATCTTTTAAAAAAGAGAGATGAGCTTAAAGGAGTTGGCGGAGCATATTACATTTCAGGTTTAGCTGAATCAGTTCCAACTACTGCTAATATTGAGCATTATTCAAAAATAGTCCTTGAAAAAAGTATTTTGCGAACTCTTATTCAAGTAAGTCATGAAGTATCTAAAAATGCTGCTGAAGACAATCAGGACGTAGATGATATTTTAGATGCTGCAGAATCAGCTATTTTTAATATCTCTGAGAAACGTTTAAAAGGAGGTTTTGAAGAGCTTGGCTCTATGCTCCATCAAACTTTTGAAGAATTAGATAAAATTGCGGCTAAACCAGGATCGGTTACAGGGGTCGCATCAGGATTGATGGATCTTGATAATATTACTTCCGGTTTTCATCCAGGTGAACTTATTATCGTAGCAGGGAGGCCAGGTATGGGAAAAACAGCTCTGGCGCTTTCTATGGGCAGAAATGCGGCTGTTATGGATAATGTTGGGGTTGGTATGTTTAGCCTTGAAATGGCAAATCATCAACTTGCTATGAGGTTGCTTTGTGCTGAAGGTAGAGTTGATAGTCATTTGGTTAGAACCGGTAAACTTCCCAAAAGCCAATGGAAAAACCTTAGTCTTGCTGTAGGTCAGCTTGCTGAAGCGCCTATTTACTTAGATGATACAGCTGGTATGTCAGTTCTTGAGGTAAGAGCTAAAGCAAGAAGGCTTAAAGCAGAAAAGGATATTGGGCTAATTATTGTTGATTATTTGCAGCTCATGAGTGGACCTAGAGGCGTAGAAAGCAGACAGCAAGAAATATCTCAAATATCTCGATCTCTAAAAAATCTAGCAAAAGAGATTGAGGTTCCAGTAATCGCACTCTCACAGTTATCTAGAGCAGTTGAAAATAGAACAGATAGAAGGCCGCAATTATCAGATCTTAGAGAATCAGGAGCTATTGAACAAGACGCTGATGTCGTAATGTTTTTATATAGACCGTGGATTTATTCTCAAGAGGATGAAGATAAAGGTAAGGCTCAAGTAATGGTTGCAAAACAAAGAAATGGCCCCACTGGCAATGTTAACGTAACATTTATTGATAGATTTGCCCGTTTTGAAAACTCAGCAACAGTTGCTGCCCCTGAAGCAGAAGCTGTCTTTAATGGATAATCCTATATCTAAACTTGTCCCTTTTATTGGTGGTGAATTTCCATCTTCTTTCAACAAATTAATTAATACAATTTCTCATTATGATTTTGAAAATAATGATGAGCTCAAAGTTGAACTTTGGAAAGCATATGAATTTGGATTAAAAAGACACGAGGGTCAAAAACGCCTTTCTGGCGAGCCTTATTTTGAAAGCCACTGCGTAGAAGTTGCAAAAATACTGGCTAGTTGGAATATGGACATTACTACAATCATTTCTGGTATGCTTCATGATACTGTTGAAGATACAAATACCTCTTTGGATGAAATTAGATCTGAATTCGGCGAGAATGTAGCTGATTTGGTAGATGGAGTCAGCAAGCTTAGCGGAATTCGTTTTTCCAGCAGGAAGGCTCAGCAAGCTGGAAATTTTATGAAAATGTTAATTTCTGTAGCAAAAGATCTCAGAGTTGTAATAATCAAATTTGCCGATAGATTGCATAACATGGAAACGATAAGATATATGCCGCGAATAAAGCAGCACCGTATTGCTGTTGAGACTAGAGATGTCTACGCGCCTCTAGCTCATCGCTTAGGAATGGCGAGCGTGAAATGGAAACTTGATGATCTTGTTTTGCAGGTTATTAATCCAGACATGTATAAAGAGATAGATAAAAAATTAAAATCTTCTAATAAGGAACGCGACAAATACATCAAAACAGTCACTTCAGCATTGAATGACGAGTTATTAGAAAATAAACTTTCTCCGAGCGTATATGGGAGATCTAAATCCCATTCCTCTATTTATGGTAAAATGGTTCTAAGAGAAAAATCTTTCGATGAAATACATGATATCTTAGCAATTCGCGTAGTTGTAAAAAAAATTGAAGAGTGCTATTTGGCATTGGGAATCCTTCATCAAAAATTCAAACCTATTCAAGAAAGATTTAAAGATTTTATTGCTATGCCAAAAAGCAATGGATANCAATCTATCCATACAACAATAGTTGGTCCTGANGGAAAAATCATTGAAATTCAGATTCGAACTGAAGAAATGGAAAAAACCGCAGAGATTGGNGTTGCNGCTCATTGGAGATACAAGGAAGGTAGAAATTCATCTGCCAATATTGATTCGCATGTCGAATGGCTTAGAGATCTGCTGGAAATGCTCCAAAGTGAAGAAAATGATCCAAAGGAATTNATGCATNTACTTAAAATAGACTTATTTGGAGATGAGATTTTTGTTTTTACTCCAAATGGNGATCTTCTCCAATTGCCGGCAAACGCCACTCCTGTTGATTTTGCATATAGNGTTCATACNGAAGTTGGNCAATCATGCTTGGGTGCAAAGATAAACAATAAGGTTGTTCCGCTTAATACGAAATTAAAAAATGGTGACAACGTTGAGATTATAACTAGCTCATCCCAGAGACCAAACTATGGTTGGCTGGAATTTACCGTAACATCAAAGGCTAGAAATAAGATTAAAAATTATTTGCACAAAAAAGAACGTGAGGAGTCGGTCAAAATAGGAGAACAACTTTTTACAAAAAGTCTAAGAAGGTTGAAATTGATCAGTGAATCTGAAAATCTTAAAAATACATTTTCAAAATTTGGACTCAACTCTGTAGAACATCTCTTTGAAAGCATTGGAAAAGGAGAGATTTCAGTTCGCGATTTAATAGATAAAACAACAATCAAAAAGGATGTCGACCAGCAGCATGAATCACAAAGTATTTTTAGCTTTAGAAAGACTGAAAGCAAGAGCATTAAACTTGAGGGTATTAAAAACGTTATGGCAAATTTTGGTAAATGCTGTAATCCAATTCCTGGGGATAGTATGGTTGGTTTTGTTACCAGAGGAAGAGGGATGACTGTTCATCGCGCTAATTGNTACAATCTTCCAATCTCAAATGAGGAATCTGATAGGCTTGTTCCTGTTGAATGGGAAGTTTCAAGGTCTGATTTATTTAACGTCCACTTAAAGGTTGTAGGTCAGGATNGAAAAGGTNTGTTGAAAGATATGACTGAAAATATTTCTAAATTAAATATCAACATAACCTCAGTTGATATTAAAGTTAAGGATACGGTTGCAACCGCTAAAATCATAGTTCAAGTTAGCAACTTNAAACAATTAGACAGGGTTCTTAGAAAAGTAGCCGAAGTAAAAAGTATTGATACTGTTTCAAGAATCCAAAATTAAAAGATTTCAACGTATTTAGCATGGGTCGCTTACTAGGAATTGATCATGGTCAAAAGCGCATCGGGCTAGCAATTTCTGACCCAAATAAAATTATATCTAAACCCCTAAAAACTTTACTTTATTCAGATCAAAAACAAATCATAAAAGATCTTTTTGAAGTAATTAGTATGCATGAGATTGAAAAGATTATCATTGGTAATCCTGTAGGAATGACTGGTGAGAATACAGATCAAACAAAAAGCGTTATGGATTTTGTTGATTTGATCAAGAGAAAAATTAAAATTCCATATGAAATGGTTGACGAAAGATTGAGCTCTGTTAGCGCTAAGAGAGCATTGATAGCGATGGGAATTAAAACCGGTCACAATAAGTCAATGGTAGATGAAACAGCTGCGGCAATTTTTCTACAACATTATCTTGACAAGATTAATTATTAATGAACATCTTTTCAAATCATCGTTTTAAATATGCGCTTATCTCAGGCGCTTTGATTGGTTTTTCATTCCCACCATTTTTTGGATTTTTTGCATTTGTTGGATTTGTACCATTATTAATAATCTGGTCTTCATCAAATATTCGTGAATCTGCAAAATATTCATATATAGCAGCTTTAGTAGCAAATATTATCTCTCTTTACTGGATAGGTTTAAATTCGGGAGCAG
>PBOO01000016.1 GCA_002724475.1 Fidelibacterota bacterium
GGTACCGGCATGATCTCAAGGACCGAGTTGCCGCTGCCAATGTTCTCGCTGTTCTTATCGATGAACTGATAGCTGATGTCGATCGGGACATCCAATTCTTTTTGCAGATGCTCTACGTTCACCCGTATCGGAGCGCTGTTGCCCTTGAGCTGTGCGCTGTGGATCAGGATCGTTCCGTTGGTTGTGTCCACGTGCGTAAGGGTGATCGCCTCATCGGTGACCTCCTGCGCGCTACGGATCGCAAGATCGATCGCGTCAACGGGGTAGGAGAGCATGACCTCTACCGCCCGCGTACCGCGTGGAGGAGTGATCATAAAGTGGTCGGGCTTGGACTCTACGCTGAGCGCCTTGCCGATCGATGCCTGCTGCTTGGCGAGCATCTTACCCGCGGAGTTGGACTGATACCAACGCCACATCCGTACGAACGCCATTCCATCCCTAAGATCGAAGACGCCATCGGGAATAGGTCTAAAGTAGGGCGCGGTCCCCGTGACAGGGCCGAGTTCTTTGGTGATGTCCTTATCAATTCTCCAGCCATTAACGAAAGCATTGAGGTCGCTTATACCTATTTCGTTATCAAAATCATAATCCGCTAAATATCCAATGGTATACGTATAGGATATTGTTTCGCTGGTGTTACCCGCGAGGTCAGTAACGCTGATATCAAGTGAGATTTGATCGCCGCTTGTAAACGGTGGTGTAAAGGATACATTCAAATTACTTGAATCAAGCTCAAATTTTGGCTCAATGTTCGATAGGTCTCCCCGAGCAGAACCAAAGCTTATGTCAGCGTTTTGNGCTATCTCAGATATTGTAAAGTCTATCGAAAGCGGTAGCATCACTGATTGTAACTGTTCTGGCGATACGGATGCGATAGAGATCGTAGGTTGATCTATATCTACAATAAACCCATCAGATACTTCAATATTNGAAGCATTNCCTAGCTTATCAAANGCCTTGATACTGAAGTAATACTTGTAGTTTGGATTCAGACTTAANNCNGNGAAAGTNTAGGATAGGTTTTGNCCAACGTCNGTCCAGTCCACAGCAATGACCTCTGCTCCCATATGTCCCATCATNTACAGTGCGAGCTCGTAATGATCAATGCCGTTAAAGTCGTAAAAATCACCCCAGCTAGCCGATGCGCTGGTGGTGTCGTTAGAATGATCAATGTCTGCGATGATTCCATCGAAAATGGTTCCGCTTTCAGGTCCATCTCTATCGATCGTTAAGCCATCAGAGATTGCAAACGTTTCGTTTGCGACCTTATCTAGCGCGTAGACGGTTCCATAGTAGGTCTGATTAACCTGAAGCGATAGACCGCTAATGGTGATGGCAAGTGAGGCAAAATCGGCGTTCAGTCCAAGCGGAGTTCTCGGTATTACATCATCAGATCCTGGCTGAGTACCTAAGGAATAATGATAGTCTCCAATACCGCTGTGCTCATCCACAAATCCAGCCCAAGTAAAGGTTACGTTGGCGGTATCCGATTGATACAGGTCTCCAATCGAAAGCGTACCTTGAAGTGGGGCAGTGAGATCCATTCTGAANCTGTCCGAGGAAGCGCTAGAAGTAAATCCGACGATATCGGTCACGCGAGCATTTGAAACGTAGGTTTCACGTTCGTTTAGCATAGATAGGTCAAAGAGTATAGAATTTGAATCACTCTTAGCCCAGGCTACAACATCATCAGATCCAGCGGTCGTACCGATCGAGAATTCGTAATCAACGATCTCCGAATTATCGGTAGCTTGAACAAAGATATGACCTGGAGTGTTGGGGCCAAGCCATTCCACGTCTTCCTTGAGCTCAGTTACTGCAGCAATCTTTGGGTTTTCAAAATCAATGAACACACCATCGGACGTTACGATTGATGATTCACCAAGAGCATTTCTACCACGTACGCTTAAATAATATGTTTGACTGTTTTGAAGATCAAGAGATGAATTGGTGATCGATGTATCCACCCCAACAATGGTCCAATCCACGATGTCATTACGCTTCGTTGCGCTGGTGCCAACCGCATATTCGTAATAGGTTGATGCTCCCCCAAAGCGCTTCCAACGACCTGAGATCGTTGTGTTGGAGCTGGAGAAATCCACTTCAACTGAATCAATGAGTCCATCCGAAATTTGATTTGCAGATGGAGCAGAACTTGAATAGGGGCTTTCATAAATACCTAAGTCTGGTGCAGAGCCCACAGGGCCGGGTCTGATATTTCCATCGAGGTCCTTTTCAGGTGCTTTATAGGTAACGCCATCTATAGCGACCGATCCGATACCGACACCGATAGCNGGAGACTCTTTTTGCAGGTGATAGTCCTGGATCAGGGTGTCCACAAACATGGGNTCAGCTTGAATATTGAATGGTCCCCAGTAGTAATTTTTTACGTAGTTAAGATTAAAACTCTCTTCACCGTACTTGAATAGCGAGTAGTCCGATGCGATGCTGACATCTGTCACGGACTCATCAAAATCGACCTGGCTCATGAAAATGGTATTGACAAAGGTAATGTTGGCGTCACTTTCAATGCGCGATTGAGACTGATTGTCAGCAAAGGTTGAGTTAATAAAGCTTGCGGTACCAGATCCAAAGATCAGCGATTTATCGTTNCCGTAGGTAAGTGTATTGGTCACGATGGTTTCGCTGCTATCTCCGAAGAAAATCGCGCCGTCCTCATGCCCGGTAAGNACACAATTATCGATAGAGGCTTTCACGCCAGGCTCAACGCGAATACCACCACCGTTTCCATCCGCATTGAGATCACCAATTCCGTTTAGGATGGTGAATCCAGAGATGCGCGTTTGGTTTGGATATCCACTGAGAATGACAGCGGTAGTAAGGCCTTTGGCATCGATGAACGATTTGGTTGGACCTTCGCCAGCGATGATCTGAATCGATTTGCTGTCAACGCGTATCGAATCGTAGGATCCTGGGTCCATGTAGATACTGTCTCCTGATATTGCAGCATCGATCGCGTCTTGAATGTTTGTAAAGTCACCGGTGCCATCCGCTCTAACAGTTAGAGATCGAGTGGTTGTTGGTACAACGCTTGCGGTATCGCTTTTAGGGCTTTCATACCCAGTTTTATCCAACGATGAAAGTTTAAAATAATATCGAGTCTCATTGGTAAGGCCAGAGATGATTTTGGTGTTGCTACCGTAGCTCACCGAATCCATCACGGTCNTTGGGTCAACTGACGTTCCACCGTAGATATAATATTTGCTGATATCGGTTTCGCCACTGGCTTTCCAAGAGATTGTTGCTTGGGTGTTCCCGGGGATGGCTACCAGTCCCTCTGGTGCTTTAGGCGCCTTCTGATCGTTCAGGAAGACGCGGTTGTTATTTTGTTTTTCNGTAGCCGCATTACCAGAAGCGTCAAANATGGANTTTGTNCTTGGCGTTACGGAAAGCTCTTCTCTTCCATCAGGCGTTCCAGATATTCCAAACGTNAGCGCGTAGACGTTGTTTCCTAGGTTCGCAACCGTTGATGGATTTGGATTGGTCAANTTGCTCAATCCGTTTNCGATAGAAAGCGTAAAATCACCAATGACCAGCGNATCGGTACCGGTGTCCTTTGCGTAAGCAGCTTCACTCAAAGTGACAAACAGCGTATCGTTAGCCTTGGATAAGGATACAGCGGTAATAGTAGGAGGTTGCTTGTCAAACAGATTCATGGAGTTGTTATCTTGAACTTTGTTCGCCGGGTTTGCAGCGCTATCGTAAATATTATTATCAACAGGGTTGATGGTGAGCACTTCTCTACCATCTGGAATACCGATCACATCCAACCCAAGCTGGTAGCGTTTACCGTTCTCGCTGGAATCAATGCTTGAGGGCGTAGCGCTTTTCAATGTAGCGGTTCCTCCCACAAGCGTGAGCTTGAAATCATCCGGTTCAAGCGTTAGGCTTGCCTTTGCGTCTGCATAGACCGGAACGCTGAATCTGACCGTTACCTTGGAATTATCCGAGTCCAGCTTACTTTCCGTAATTATTGGTGCACTAAGGTCAAACAATTTGACGCTGTTGATCTTTTGTGTTCGAGCAGCAGCTGTACCTGACGCGTCATACATTCCATTCTCAGCAAATCCGATGGTCAATGTCTCAGTACCATCCGCAACCAATTTCAAAGGAAGTCCAAGTTCAAAGGTCGAGGTGCTGTCCGTATACTTAATGCTAGAGGGGTACTGTGAAAGAAGTTGCGCCGTTCCATCGTTGATGCTGAGTACGAATGCTGTGGAATCAATAAGGCCCGTTCCATCGTTAGCGGAATAAACCTTTTCACTCATGACCACTGTTAAAATCTTATTATTTGTTGAGAGAGTAAGGTCCGTGATCTGCGGAGCGTCCTTGTCATTGAGCTTGACCGTACGGAGATCTTGCGTCATATCTGCGGCATTTCCTGCAGCATCAAATATGGCGTTTTCGACCATCAGCACTGTCAGTTTTTCAACTCCAGTGGGATCCCCACGCGATCCGATTCCAAGGGTGTAAGAATTACCGCTTTTGGAAATACTGGTTGGAAATGGAGAATTAAGAACGACCGTTTCACCCTCAATAGTCAGCACAAAATCGTTCTTATCTAGATCACCTTTTGCAAGAGCGGTGCTGTAGACATTTTCAGTGAAGTCGACAGTGACCGTTGAGTTATCTGAGGCAAGGGAAAGCCCTTTGACCTTAGGAGGTAATTTATCGTTTAGAGTATAGGTGCTAAAATTCTGTGTGGTGCTTGCGCTGTTACCGGTAGCATCAAAGATAGCTGCGGATTTAGGCTTGACGGTTAGTTTTTCGCTTCCAGAAGGAAGTCCAGCGATCGGCAGACCAAGACTGTACGTGTTGCCAACGATACCAACGCTATCAGGCGTGCTCTTAGATAATGTGGCCGATCCGCCAGTGATCGAGAGCTCAAAATCCGNTACCTCTANCGCTCCAGTTGCGTCTTTCTTAGCGTACACCTTCTCATTGAAGGTCACCGATACGGATGTATTGCTAGGAGTCAAAGCTCCACCGGTAAAGAAGGGCAGAAGTTTGTCGGTAAGTCTTGCCGTATTGTTGGATTGATCGGTCTTCGTAAGATTGCCACGCTCATCGTATACAGCATTTGATTTAGGCTTGACGGTTAAGACCTCTTCTCCGTTTGGATTGCCTGTTAGAAGGAGACCAAGTGAGAGTACATTGCTACCACTACCGGATATGGTGGTGGGATAATTNTTGGTTAGCGTTGCCTGTCCACCCGCTAACGAAAGACTAAAGTCGCTGGAGTCAAGCGCTCCAGAACCATCGTTCTTGCTGAAGACCTTTTCGTTGAAGAAAACTTGGAGGATATCATTGCTAGCGGCGATCTTTACAGAATCAATGATCGCAGGAACGATATCTTTTAAATTGGCGGTATTGTTCAATTGTATAACGTCAGACTCGTTACCGATCTTATCGTAAATGGATTTGGCAACAGGTGAAACCTTTAGCACTTCACTACCATCCGGAGACCCTTTGAGTCCAAACCCGAGCGTGTAGTCATTTCCAGATATGGAAATGCTTGTGGGTGTTGCTGCAACAAGNGTTGCGGTTCCACCAGCGATTGAAAGCGCAAAATCATCCTTATCGATCGATCCGCTCCCGCTTCCCGTACCAAAGGCCTTTTCGCTAAGCGTAACNGTGACGGTTGAATTGTCGTTTGCAAGGACCGTTTTGGTGACCTTTGGACCGCTTTTATCTTTCAAGTTTCCGGTTCCATTGACTTGATCCACAACCGCAGCGTTACCGCCCCCATCAAAGATCTGATTCGAAACTGGGGATACTTTCAATACTTCATTTCCATCTGCTGTTCCGCTCAGGGTAAAGCCCAGGGTGTAGGTTTTGTCAGAAAGGGATATAGACGTTGGTGTCGCGCTGGCAAGCTTAGCCGATCCTCCCGTTATGGAAAGCGCAAAATCAGTTTTTTCTACCGATCCACTTGCTCCTGCAGTATTGAACGTCTCTTCATTGAATGTGACCGCGACCGACGCGTTATCATCGTTAATGGCAACGTAGGAGATGACGGGCAATACCGTGTCTCCAGCTTTCACGGTGAGCGACTGCAAAAAACCATCGTTTGAATGTCTGGAGTCTGCCATCATATAGGTGTCCGCATCAAGCTTTGATAGCGCGATCTGACTGTTGCTGTGATTTGAAATCTTGGTGTTATATATTTGCTTGATCTTTGATCCATCCGCTGGGACGGTAAAGATCTTGGTGTAGGTCCCGCCATAGGTTCCAGTCGTTTGATCCGATCCTGCGTGCGCTAGCAGAAAAGAGTTGGAACCAAGATTGTAGAGCTCGTTGAATCTGGTCTTATATTCATCAAATTCTAGCTCAGCTACTTTGGTGATACTGGTACCATCTGGACTAATATCGTAGGTGTAAAGATAACCATCTTCATCTTTAGCTTGAGCTGCGATCAAATAGGTATCACTGTCCACTTGAGCAATGGCATTCCAATATCCCTTATTATCTGAAATTTTTATTTTTTTCTTTTCAGTGATCGTACCATCGGAGGCAACATGAAAGGTCTTGATCTCATGGGTCGAATTGTCATGGTCCGAATAGACAAGTACCGCCGTACTATCGGTCATCTTATGCAGCGTTGGTGCCCACCCGTTAGCAGTGTTATGTTCTAAGGTTTTAAGACCACTGATGCTTCCATTCGTGCCAATATTGTAGCTTTTAAGCATTCCATCGTTTCCAGGGCCAGGATAGGCCAACAGAAACAGGTCGCCTTTAAGCTGGATCAAGGAGGTCTCTGCTGTGNTGTTGCNCTCAAATTGAAGGACGTACAGAGANCTGATACTTCCATTTGCAGCCACTTTGAACGTGCGAATATTCCCTCTATTACTGGATGTTTGGTAGGCCAAGGCGTACACATCATCAGAGCGCCTTGCTAAGGAATTATAGGTTCCATTGCNNNNATCATGNTCCCACGTATTGACATTGGTCACGGTNGTTCCATCTGCAGCAACGTTAAATGTTTTGATGCGCCCGTCGTTATAATTATCAGCGTATGCAAGCACATGGGTATCCGCGTCGCGCGGCTGCATAGAGGCCCACGTACCTTGCTGGTTATCGTACTCTAGTACCGTTACGGGCTTGATCCGTACCTCGTTCAACGCGAGCTTGTTGTTGCTTTGCGTGGTCGATGCTACGTTGCCCGCCGCATCGAAAATCTGATCTGCGACCGGAGTGATGGTAAGCGTTTCGGTTCCGTTGGCCACTCCATTGTAGGAGATGGTCAGGGTATACTTATTTCCATCGATGGAGATCGCGGTTGGGGTTGAATTTTGTAGGGTTGCTGTACCGCCAGAAAGGGCGAGTGAAAAATCNGAGGTTTGCAGCGCGCCNCTTCCATTNGACGCTCGAAATACCGCTTCGCTTANGGTGACCACCGCTTTTACGTTGTCTTCCGATAGCGTNGTCGAAACGATCGTAGGAGGTGTTTTTTCCCTTAANGTCAATACATTATTGCTTTGCGATGCGTCCGCGGCATTCCCATTGCCATCAAAGACCGCATCGGCAGCAAAGTCAACGGTAAGTTTTTCGTTTCCATCCGCAAGTCCGTTGATGCCAATGGTCAGCATATACCCGTCCTCTGTTTTCATGATCGCGGTAGGATTCTTACCAGAAAGCGTTGCGGTGCCTCCCGCTAACTTGAGCTCAAAGTCGGTTTTTTCAAGTGGAAGCGCACCGCTCTTTGAGCGGTAGGTCGTTTCGTTAAGTTCGACAAAAACCGTAAGGTTATCAGAGCTCATCTTGGTGCTCAGGATCTTGGGTTTTTGCGTGTCGGTATTCTCAATATCAAATACCTTCACGTACCCATCGCTACTGCCATCNGCGTAGGAAACGAGATAGGAATCCTTATCGATCTTCGCAAGACCCTTGGAGGTATTGTAGCGCGTATAGTTCTTTTCAAACTCAAAATACCAGTCGTTGGTGAGGGTCTTTCCACCATTGGANACCGCATAGCTTTTAAGATACCCATCGTAATTTTNATCGTCGACGCGAAGGAGAAGGTTGTCGGAATCCATTTTGAGAAGACTGATACTTTCGCCTATGTAGCCACCCGTCTTACCNTCAAAGACCTCCTGTTCGCTTTCTTGAACGATCGATTTGCCATCGGAGCTGATCGTGAATGTNTTTACCTTTGCCATCCACCTGCTCAGGTTGTAGGTCCTGTAAGCAAGCGCGTAGCTGTCCTCGTCGATCTTCACAAAGTCAGCNCCATAACCCNNATTNCTGCTGGTCTCCTTATCGTGATGCAATGTAGCGATCCCTTTAAAATTCTTACCATCATCGTCAACGGAGAAGGTGATGATCTTGTGTCCCCATGAATAGCCNCTGTTCTGGTGATCGCGATAGCCGTGATAGGCTAGCGCAAATGTATTGGCGGATACATTGACCAGGGACCCCATGATACCCCTCTCCTTATCGTGCTCCCAGGTCGAAACGTTGGTAAACTTACCATCCGGAGCAATGTCAATCGAGCGGATCCACCCATCACTGCTATAGCCTTGGTAAGATAAAAGAACGGTATTTTTGTCTAGGCGTACAAGATCTGTTTTGTTGTAATTGTAATTGTCTATCTTAGATGCTTGGACCTTGGTTATAGAGCTACCATCAGTAGGGATCTTTAGGGTGTGGACGTTTAAATGATTGCTGCCGTTCTTGTAGGCTAAGACGTACAGATCTTCGTACATTTTTAAAACGTCGTTTCTCCAAAGATAGTTTGTATCGTTTTCCAGCTGCGCGAGCTTGGTGATCGTGCCGTCGCTTGCAACCTTGATGGTCATCAAATATCCATCATCGCTAGGACCAGAGTAGGCGATCAAGAATATTCCAGGGCTTATTTCCGTAAGTGACGCCATGCGCCCTTGGTTGTTATCAAATTCAAACACGCCCTTGTTCAAGATCTTCTCTTTAGCAAGCGGGATTTCTCCTAAGGTCTGAGATGTCGCCATCGCGTTACCGTAGACATCGTAGATCGAGCTTGCAGCAGGGGAGACCTTGATCTTTTCTTCTCCATTGGCGTTACCGTTGAGTCCTATGCCCAGGGTAAGTCTATTCCCGAANGGTTTNTCGCCGTATTCTGAACCTTNTCCCGAAACGCTGGTGGGGGTATTTTGCGATAAGGTTGCCGTTCCGCCCGAAATACTCAGCACAAAATCTGATTTTTCGATGTTTCCGTTTCCATTCGCGGTCGAAAAGACGGGTTCAGAGAATTCCAGGTTGATGTTTTCGTTGAAGTTATTCTTCACAGAGGTAAACAAAGAGACGGTCTTGTCCTTAAGATACGCTTGACCTCTAAGCGATTGATCTTGAAGGAGCGCGGTTCCATTGGCATCATAGATAGCGTTCGCTGCGGGGCTNATGGTAACCAATTCTCCTCCATTAGGGGTACCATCAATAGAGAGTTCAAGCTCATAGACGGTATTTGAAACTTTTGAGATATTCAAAGGGGTTGCGCTTTTTAGGGTCGCAGATCCACCGGTAAGGGTTGCTGCAAAATCCGACGCCTCCAGATCACCGCTACCCGATGACGTGTTGAATGCATCTTTGCTGAACGTAACGTTAATNTTATTATTGGCGTCTACCCCTAGGGATGATACCTCACCCGCTCTAGTTGCGGTGTACAGGTCATTGAATTTAAGGGTCCGGATATAGCCCCAACCATTTTGATTGTAGTAGGCGAGAGCAAACTTGTTGTGTTCGATCTGGATCATTTCATTGTACACAGCATAATTCTTTTCGTGCTCAACCTTGATGTCTTCCGTGATCGTTGCTCCATCAGCAGAGATCGTGAACGTTTTAAAAAATCCATCGTCACCAATTCCCGCATACGCAAGCGCAACGTTGTTGGGTCCAGTTTTTATCAGTGAATTATGGCTATTTTGAACCGTTTCGTGCTCAAGCTCTTTTTTGATTTCGATCGTTTTTCCATCTTTTGAAATGGTCAAGGTAGTGATATATCCATCTCCACTATCGCCTTGGTATGCCGCTACATATAGATCATCTCTAAGATGAACAAATTCTGTATGATAGATGTTATTATGAACTTTTTTCGTAGCGACCTTCGTTATGCTGGATCCATCTGGTGCAATATCGAGCGTCATTACATGACCACCCCAACCACTTTGATACCCGCGGAAGAGCATTGCAACGGTGTTGTTATCTACCCGAACAAGCTTATTGTATTGGCTTTCGTTCGTATCGTATTCATAGGACTGTAAGCGGGTGATCTGCCCGCTCGCACTGACCTTAAAGGTTTCGATAAAGCCATCGTAAGAGTAGCCTCGATACCCTACTACGTAGATGCTGTCGTTAAGCGCAGTTAGGGATGGTTGCAGATAATAAGAGGTCGTATTATCGCTAGTATTTTGGGTCATTCGCTCAGTGTCAATGATTTGAACATCGCTCGTTCCATCCGTACTAAGCGTACTAATTAACAATCCCCATCTGTTGAAGTTCTTTTCTCGATAGTACCCCTGTTCCGCTCCGATATAAATATTACCTGGACCTTTTATAAGATCATTGTCTCGTCCGCCATCACGAACAAGTTCAACGCTTTTGTTTGAGGTGAACGTTCCTGCGTTGTCAAACGAAAATAGATTCACCATTCCATCCCAACTAGATCGTCTCCATTTCATCATGATGTTGCTTGCATCCGTTTTTAGCATGGCAAAATCTCTCGATGTTGACGAGTAGAACCGCAGCTCTTTTTCCATCGCGATCCTGTTATCGTTCATCGGAACGGTATTGTTGCTTTGCGACGTCGCGGCTATGTTTCCCCGTTTATCAAAGATGGCTCCACTTGCAGGGACCGCGCTCAGTACTTCTTTTCCATTGAAGAGACCGGTCGTACCAACTCCAAGGGTGTACTTCTTGCCGCTTATGCTAATACTTGTAGGGGTTGCGCTGGATAGTTTTCCGATTCCTCCCGCGACCGTAAGGACAAAATCTTCTTTTTCAAGCGCACCGGTGCCGTCGTTCTTGCTAAACACCTCTTCATTGAAAGTAACTTCAAAGGGAGTGTTGCTGTTGCTGAGCTCGCTACTGCTTGAAGTAATATAGGGCAGCAGGAGATCGTTGAGCGTTTTCTTGTAAGGCCACACACCTAGGTTGGATACAACGAGTTTTGGTCTAAGTTGGAAGTCAGCTATTACGTTGCCATCCGCATCGTAAACCGAACTGGTGTTTATCTCAAGGGAGAGAACCTCTACCCCTGTCGCCGTAGGATATGAGGCATTGTAATCAGGGGTGAGCGTATACACGTTTCCGCTTTTTGATATGCTCTTTGGAACGCTGCTGTTTAATCGCTTTGTTCCTCCATTGAGATCAAGGAGGAATTTAAAATCAGCGGGTTCCAACTCACCGGAGCCTGCGTTCGTTGAGAAGACCGGTTCGTTGAACGTGATCTTCATTGTAGCATTGTCTGCAGCAAGCGAGTATGCGGTTGAATAGGGAAGGTCAGTACGCATGGTAAAGGTTTGCAGATAGCCTAAGGATGATCCATCCGAATGTGCAACCAGATAGACGTCGTTGCTGTTCATTTTGATCAAGGAATTGTAATTGGATGTGCTGTTGTAATAATTCAATGAATGCACATAATTCAAGGCCTTTCCATCGNNTGAGACCTTGACGTGATCGATCTTCCCTTTGTTAGCATGATTGCTNGCGANNGCTACGATANNNCCAGACACNTTNACNATGCTGGGATGAGACTTANNATTNGAGCTNACTAAGGTCATTCCATTGACCTCGGTAATGGTTGATCCATCGACCGCTATATCAANGGTTTTGATCATAGCGCCCCAATATTGGGAATCATTTAAATAATACCTTCCATAACCCGTGGCTGCAAAGACGTAGGTATCCGAATCGAGCTGAACCACCGAGACTCCATCTTTAAAACTACTGATCGAATGGTATTTTTTTTGAGCAATCGTTTTTCCATCATCGGAGATGGTCCA
>PBOO01000074.1 GCA_002724475.1 Fidelibacterota bacterium
CGATCATATTGGATTGTTTGCGCTAACCACTGGTCACGGACTAGAAAAATTAGTTAAAGAGTACGAAGAGAAGAACGATGATTATAACATTATTATGGCAAAGGTGATAGCAGACAGATTGGTTGAGGCTTTTGCTGAAAGAATGCATGAGCGTGTTAGAACTGAGTTTTGGGGTTATGCTAAAAACGAAACAATGAAAAATGAAGATTTAATCAAAGAGAGATATCAAGGTATTCGTCCCGCACCCGGCTATCCCTCTTGTCCAAGTCATGAAGAAAAAGATACAATTTGGAAGATTCTAGATGTTGAGAAGAACACTGGAATCACCTTAACTGAAACGCGTGCAATGTTTCCTGCTGCCTCAATCTGCGGATGGTACTTTTCTCATCCTGAATCACAATATTTTTTTGTTCGAGAGTCTTAATTGTCTTTTTTTGAAAAGGATTTAGCGCTGGCAAAAAATGCAGCATTAAAAGCAGGAGAAGCTGTCATGCATTATTTCAAATCCTCCAACTATGAAATAAAAGATAAAGGTGTTAACAACCCAGTAACTACTGCTGATTTTGAGGCCAATAGTATTATCAAAGATATTTTAATTAATAATGATACCTCATATGGGTGGCTGTCAGAAGAGACCGTAGATTCTCAGGAGCGGATAAAAAAAGAAAACGTATGGGTTGTTGATCCAATTGATGGTACAAAAGAGTTTATTGAGGGGGTCCCTCATTTTTCAATAAGCATAGGAATGGTTAGCAAGGGAGAGCCTGTTGTTGGAGTAATATATAATCCTGCAAAAAACGAACTTTTTACTGCGTGCTCTGGTGGCGGATCTAAGCTAAACGGTGAACCTATCAATTGCCTTTCTAAAAATAATGAAAGAACGATTATGGTCAGTCGCTCAGAAATTAAAAGAGGAATGTGGGATGCCTATAAGAAAATCTTTTTAGATATCATTCCTGTCGGCTCGGTAGCATACAAACTTGGATTGATTGCTGCAGGTAGATCAAACCTGTTCGCAACACTACAACCTAAAAATGAATGGGATGTATGTGCAGGAAATTGTATCATAAATGAAGCTGGTGGAAATCTTCTTGACTTGTATGGTAATAAAAGATTGTACAATTCAGTTGATACAAAAATTAGTCCAGGATTAATTGCGGGGCACAGCAATTATGTCCTTCAGGCATTAGAAGTAATTAATATCTAATCCATTTGTTTTGACACTATTATTATTATAATCTTTGTATCTATTTAAAAGAAATAATTGAGCATATTTAATGAATGAACTACCAAAAGATGCAATAAAATGCCTTGATAAAGGATTTGTTAGATTGGTCGACTCAATGGGTGGTGATGATGCAATTGTACAGTCTGCAAGAGTAAGTTATGGTAAAGGGACCAGCAAGGTTTCTCAAGACCGTGGTCTCATTAGGTATTTAATGCGTCATCGACACACAACTCCTTTTGAAATGGTTGAGTTTAAATTCCATTGCAAGATGCCGATTTTTGTGGCAAGACAATGGGTGAGGCATCGAACTGCAAATATTAATGAATATTCTCTTAGATATTCTGAAGCACGAGATGAATTTTATTATCCAGATCCAGACAATATTGAGTTTCAAAGTGCTCTCAATAAACAAGGGAGAATGGGGGAGGTTGACTCTGAGCTTAAACAGAAAGTTCAAAGATATTTCAAAGAAATTTCTGAGCGTAGTTTTGAAATTTATAGTGAACTAAATGAAGCAGGCGTTGCCCGCGAGTTGGCTCGCGCCGTTCTTCCAGTAAACCTCTATACAGAGTGGTATTGGAAAAACGACCTACACAACTTATTGCATTTTATTGGACTCCGTTCAGATGGACACGCGCAGTACGAAATTAGAGTATTTTCCGATGCTATGGCATCCTTTGTTAAAGAGGTGGCCCCATTTGCTTGGGAAGCTTATCAAGATTATGTTGTAAAGGGTATGCGATTTTCTAAAATTGAACAAAACCTTTTGGAAAGAAAGCTTCCTGATAGAGTAATCGACGATATCCAGGAAGATGTAGCTTATCAGTTAACAGCTTCATTGCATGCCAATAAACCCCGCTCTGATGAAGATTTATTTCCACTCTACAAAGACCAAGGAGGATCAGATAGTCTTGATGATTTTAATTTGAAGTGGTCTTCAGGTGAAATTGATACGGGCAACGTTAGAGAGTTGCGCGAATTCAAATCAAAAATCGAGACGCTTAGGCAGTCTTAACCAAAATGTCTTTGTCTGTATTAAGCATTTGAATTTTTTCTATGTTTAACAGAGCTGAAATAATCGATTCCAACTTTTTAGCATTCGTAAATGATGGAAAATTTCCGAAAGCAAAAACAACCACTGATCATCAAAATCTAAAAATAAATCAAAGCGATTTACTTTCAATTTTTGAGACCCAAGTTCTTAGCAGACATATGGATCTTAAAGCAAGATTGCTAAAAGAAGAGGGTAAATGTTTTTATACAATAGGCAGCTCTGGGCATGAAGGAAATGCTGTCTTTGGTAAAGTTTTTTCAAAAGAAGATATTGCCTTTCTCCACTATAGAAGTACACCGTTCTTCATTCAGAGATCAATGAAGGTGCCAGGATCCACACCTATTTATGACACAGCTTTATCATTTGTCGCTTCATCAGATGACCCAATTAGCGGAGGAAGGCATAAGGTAATAGGGAGTAAAATACTCAATATACCTCCGCAAACCAGCACAATTGCCAGTCATCTACCTAAAGCAGTAGGAACTGCAGTGTCTATCGATAGAGCAAAGGATCTTTCAATAAAAGAAAGATCGCTAAAAGATGGAAGTATTGTATTATGCAGTTTTGGCGATGCGAGCACCAATCATGCGACGGCAATGAGTGCCTTTAATACAGCAAGTTTAATTCATCATAACGGTGGCCATGTTCCAATAGTTTTCATTTGCGAAGATAATGGTATTGGTATTTCAGTGCCAACAGAGCAAAGCTGGATTGAAAAAAATTTTTCTAAAAGACCTGGATTCAAATATATTAAAACTGACGGTTTAAACATTGTTGATTTATTTCAAAAATCAATACAGGCAAAAGATTTTTGTAAAATAAACAGACAGCCCGTATTTCTTCATATGAAAACGGTTCGTCTTATGGGTCACGCTGGTTCGGATATTGAGGTTGGATATAAATCTCTCAATGAAATTGAATCTACAGAATTCAATGATCCTTTACTGCATACAGCAAGAATAATGATTGATAATAAACTCTTAGATAAAGACGATATAGTTCGTATGTATGAGAATAGTCGTGACAGAGTTTCTCAAGTTTTTGATCAAGCTTCAACCCGCCCAAAGCTACTTAAAAGCAGGGAAATAATGAGCTCAATCTCATCATACAGTGATAAAATGAAATCTCCAGCTCTGCCATCTGAGGGCGAAAGAAAGAAGGTGTTTGAAAAAGAATACCTAAGATTGGATCATAAGAATCACATGGCTGGATTATTAAATTATGCACTGACTGACGCTCTTCTTCGTTATTCAAATACAGTAGTATTCGGAGAAGATGTTGGTAAAAAAGGAGGCGTATATCATGTTACTGCAGATTTACAAAAACAATTTGGATCGCGAAGGGTCTTTGATAGTCCGCTTGATGAGACTTCAATAATTGGTTTTGCAACAGGTTTTAGCCATAATGGATTTGTTGCAATTCCAGAAATTCAGTTTCTAGCATATTTTCATAATGCCGAGGATCAGCTTAGAGGAGAGGCTGCCACTCTTCAATTCTTTTCAAGCGGACAATTTACCAATCCAATGGTACTTAGAATAGCTGGACTTGCTTATCAAAAAGGGTTTGGCGGTCATTTTCATAATGATAATTCTCTCGCCATTTTTAGAGATATCCCAGGCTTAGTTCTTGGTGTGCCATCCAATGGTTCTGCAGCGGTAAAAATGTTTAGACACGCTGTAAAAATAGCTTATGAAAAAAAGAGAATAGTCGTATTTATTGAACCTATTGCTTTATACATGACAAAAGATCTTTATAAAAAAGATGATACGCAGTGGAGCTTTAACTACCCAGCGCTTTCCGAAGAAATTCCCTTAGGTGATACAATAAAGTATGGCAAAAGCAAAACTTTAACTATTATTAGTTATGCGAATGGACTTTATCTATCTCTTCAAGCGAAAAAAGAGATTGAAAAAAAGATTAAAGAACCAATCCAAGTAATTGACTTATGTTGGCTTTCAGATATAGATATTAGCGGTCTTTTAAAGCAAATAGGAAGATGTTCATCAGTTTTAATCGTTGATGAATGTCGAAGATCTGGATGCTATGGCGAAGGTTTGATGGTTGATCTTTTGAGAGAGAATACAACAGGTTTAAAAGTAGATCTGCATACAGCTGAAAACAGTTTTATACCACTTGGTGAGGGCGCAACATCCACATTACCAAGTAAAAGCTCCATTAAAAAAGCGGCATACGAGTTGCTTGGTGTCTAAAGAAAAAATAGTTGTAATCTGCCCAGGGAGAGGGTCTTACTCTCGAGATACCAGCGGCTATTTAAACATGCATTTATCAGCGGATTCCAAAAGCTTCATTGACCAAATAGAAGCATATAGAAATAAAGAAAATTTATTAGGACCATTGGAACTGGACTCAATTCCATTTAAATCAAGCCTGCACATGAAAGGGGAAAATGCATCAACTCTAATCTACGCTTGTAGTCTGAACGATTTTTTAACTATTAACCAAAAAAAATATGAAATTGTTGGTATTACAGGCAATTCAATGGGTTGGTATTCTGCATTAGCACTAGGAGGGTCACTTCAAGATCGGAATGCGTATGAATTGATTAACACTATGGGATCAATGATGAAAAATAAGATTGTTGGAGGCCAACTAATTTATCCTATAGTTGATAATGAATGGCATATTGATAAAAAAATAAAAAATCAAACACTTCAAAAGATTAAAAACGCTGATGCCTATGTATCAATTTTTTTGGGTGGATACATCGTTATAGGTGGCGAACAAAAAGCATTGGATAAGCTTAAGAAAGAATTACCGCCAATCGATGACTATCCTTTTCAAATACCTTATCATGGCGCTTTTCATACTCCTCTTTTAAACTCAATTTCAGAAGATTCATTCTTAAAAATACCAAAATCTCATTTCAAAAAGCCCTCCTTTCCTTTGATTGATGGAAGAGGAAAAATTTGGACAGAGTTCAGCGCTAATACCGATGAGCTCTATGATTATACATTGGGTATTCAGGTGACAAGTTCCTACGATTTCACAAGATCAATAACGGTTGCTATTAAAGAATTTTGTCCAGATAGATTAGTTGTTCTTGGTCCTGGCAATACTCTTGGAGGGGTGGTTGGACAAATACTAATTCAAAATTCTTGGAACAATATCACTTCTAAACATGTATTTCAAATGAGTCAAGAAAAAGACCCTTTTTTGATCTCAATGTCTCTTGCTGGACAAAGAGAGATTGTTTCAGATTAATTGGTAAAAGAGTGTAATTTATAATTCTTAAAATATGATTTTATGAAAAATTTAGGTCCTGATTTTTACAACATAACAGATCTTCTTTCAGACGAAGAGCTCCTTATACAACAAACTGCGTATGAATTTGTTCAGTCTGAATTTATGCCTATCATTAACGATCACTATGAAAAGGGTACTTTTCCAACTGAGTTAGCTTTAAAATTAGGTGAGCTTGGTTTTTTTGGATCTTCTCTTCCACAATCTTCTGGAGGAGCAGAAGTTAGTAATGTTGCTTACGGTTTAATCCTTCATGAGTTGGAGCGTGGAGATTCTGGTTTAAGATCGTTTGCCAGTGTTCAGGGCTCATTGGTAATGTACCCTATTCACGCATTCGGTTCTGATAGTCAAAAAGAAAGATGGTTAAGTGAATTAGGGGCTGGTAAGAAAATAGGGTGCTTTGGATTGACTGAGCCTAATTTCGGATCAAATCCTGGCGGAATGGTAACCACGTGTAAAAAAGATGGCGATGATTGGATTATCAATGGAAATAAAATGTGGATTACCAATGGATCTGTTGCAGACGTTGCTTTGGTATGGGCTAAGGATGAAGATAACATCATCAGAGGCTTTTTAATTGAAAAGGGCACTAAAGGATTTACATCAAGCGACCTTCATGGGAAATTTAGTTTAAGAGCGTCCATTACCTCTGAGCTTTCTATGTCAGACGTGAGAGTGCCTGACTCTTCAAGGCTTCCAAACATTGAAGGCCTTAAAGGACCTCTTAGTTGCTTGACTCAAGCCCGATATGGAATTGCCTGGGGAATGGTTGGAGCTGCGGTGGATTGTTATAACACTGCCCTTAATTATTCTAAAGAAAGAAAACAGTTCTCTAAACCAATTGCTGCCTATCAACTTACTCAGCAGAAAATCGCAGAGATGGTTACCAAAATCACTGAATCACAACTACTTGTATATAGGCTCGGCAGGCTTAAAGATGAAAATAAGATGACATTCCAACAAGTTTCATTGGCCAAGCGAAACAATTGTTTAATGGCTAGAGATATTTCTAAAACAGCGAGAGAAATGCTTGGAGGAAATGGAATAACTATCGACTACTCACCAATAAGACATATGGCTAATATTGAGTCAGTCTTTACTTATGAAGGTACGCATGAAATGCACACCCTGATCATTGGAGAGCATGAGACTGGTATTCCAGCTTACGACTCATAGTCATCCCTCTAAGCCTCTCAGCGTATTTTTCAAGCTAGATTAAATTAATTCATTTCTGAAGCGAAAATTAAATTATCTGAAGATCAGAAAATCTTTCGATTTTTTCGTTAACAATAATCTTTACACTTCCATCATCATCTANACCTAAAAATTTACCTTCCCCTGATTTAGTATGGTTTTTGAAATTTATNTTTTTATTAATGTGACAGCAAACTGNCTCCCAGTCATGAATTATTTTTTTTAAGTTGTTTGGAAATAAGTTCAAATTCAATTCNAGTCTNTCAACGATTGATGAAATAATTATTTCACGCTCATAGTCTGATCCGTATTCAATCTTTAAAGAANTAGCGTTNTTTAATTTTTTTTCAATTAAACTATTCTTATCATCATTAACATTAATGCCTATTCCAATAACTATATATTTTGAGGTATCTCCTCTTATATTTGATTCACAAAGCACGCCTCCGATTTTTTTATTATTTAGTATAATGTCGTTTGGCCATTTTAATAAGGCCTTGACATTAAAGTTTAATAATGCCTGTTGAACGCTTAAGCCNGTAAGGATAGGCAGTGTGGTCAATAGATTAGATGATAATTCCTTCTTAATAAAAAGAGAAAAAGTTATTGCTCCATGAATTGAGGAAATCCATTTATTCTTACGTTGACCTCTGCCTTTATATTGGTTGTTAGTTATAATTAAACCAGACTGTGCGCCTTTACCAATTAAATGCCACGCATGAGTATTGGTTGATGGCAATCTGTCAACAAAAAAAATTTTATTTTTGAAAGTTGATCCATTTAAACTTTGGTTGACTTTTAGGGTCGAAAGTTTTGGATCTATGAATTTGGATCGAGCTTGTCTCTTAATTTGAGGACCATTCCAGGATTCAAAATACCTGCAGATGCTTTAATTGAATCTTCATTGTCACGAAGGAGTATAATCCATGATTTAGCATCACCATATTGTCTTCCAGCTATGTTCCATAAATTGTCCCCTGGTTGAACAGTGTAGTCAAAGAATGATGGCTCAGCAGTTTTTGCAGCAAGTCGCTCTTTCTGCAAATCAAAAAAATTGTATGGATAAATTATATTGGGGTTGTCTCCGATTTGCTCTTTATTCCATTCGTATATATATTTCCATAGTTTAAAATCACCATATTCTTTTTTAGCTATTTTTACTAAAAAATCACCTGGCTCAACCATGTATTTCTCCCAAGCATAATCCTCATAGAGAATTGGTGCAAATTTTAACTCGTCCTTAGGATCAGATTCTTCAGGCTCGACTGGTTCAGGCATTGGTCCTGAATTAACTTCTACATTTTCTACAGGCTCTTCCTCAACACTTTCTGAAGCAAACACGGCCTCAGGGGGCTCGGGAAGATTTGCTCTAAGATTTTCAGTTGACTGGTCTGCTTGCTGTTCATCTTCCAAGTTCAATGGCGGAGCTGCTTGCTGAGAACATGAAATCAAAAATAAAGTTGTAATGAAATATGTAATTGTGATGTTTCTTTTCATGATCAAACCTGCACTATTATAGTTAATTATTACAAATTTAAAATTATTAACTATACATTAAATATTTTTGCATAAAAATACAAATGAATTAAACCTGAGAGTATTCTCCAAAAGCCTCTCTCAACGTATCTGCAATCTCGCCAAGAGTACAATCAGCTCTTGCTGCGTCAATGATTGCAGGAATAAGATTCTCTCTTCCCTCAGCGCATAACTTCAAAGCTTTAATCTTATTCTGAACTGATGAGTTGTCCCTATTTTGTTTTAAGAGCTTTACGCGATCGATTTGTTTTTGAACAACGTCATTATCAATATTTTGTAAATCAATTTCAACATCATCATTTTCTTTGAATTTATTTAAACCAACAATTATTTGTTCTTTCTTATCAATTGATTGTTGATAAGAATAGGCGCTTTTTGAAATTTCTTTCTGAATCCAGCCTTGTTCTATAGCTTTAATTGCGCCTCCTAAATCATCAATATCTTTAATCAATTTATCAGCTTTTTCGCAAATTTCCTCTGTGAGAGCCTCTATTTGATCGCTATTGCCTAAGGGGTCAATATATTTAACTATTTCGCTTTCGTATGCAATTATCTGTTGAGTGCGCAAAGCTATTTTAGCTGAATGGTTGGTTGGCAAAGCCAATGCCTCATCAAAAGCATTTGTATGAAGCGATTGGGCGCCTCCAAGCACTGCGGCTAGAGCCTGGATCGTTGTGCGCACTATATTATTTTCTACTTGCTGAGCAGTTAAGGTAGACCCTCCAGTTTGAACATGGAACCTGCAATGCATTGCCTTTTCATCTTTGACCTTAAACCTTTCTTTCATGATCTTTGCCCAAATCTTTCTTGCAGCTCTAAATTTTGCAACTTCCTCAAGAAATCCGTTGTGTGAATTAAAAAAGAAAGAAAGTCTTCTTCCAAAAAGATTTGGGTCTTGACCTTGATCTATAGCTAGCTGAACATATTCAATTGCGTTTGCAAAAGTGAAACCAATCTCTTGAGCCGCAGTTGATCCAGCTTCGCGAATATGATATCCAGAAATAGATATTGGATTCCAGCTTGGTAAATGGCTTTCACAAAAAGCAAATGTATCAGTTATTAAACGCATTGAAGATTCAGGGGGGTATATATATGTTCCCCTAACAGTGTACTCTTTTAATATATCGTTTTGAATGGTACCCTTTAATTTATTTAAAGGGATCCCGTTTTTCTCTGCCACAACCACATAGAAGGATAAAAGCGTAGCTGCTGTAGAATTAATTGTCATGGAGGTTGAAACTTGATCAAGTGAAATATCATTAAAAAGTGTGGTCATATCATTTGCGGATGATATCGGGACTCCAACTTTTCCTACCTCTCCTGATGCCATTGGATGATCTGAATCGTATCCAATTTGTGTGGGTAGGTCAAAAGCTACTGAAAGACCGGTAACACCCTCTTCAATTAGGTATCGATAACGCTTATTTGATTCTTCTGCAGAAGTAAAACCAGCATATTGCCTCATAGTCCATAATTTCTTTTGGTACATCTTTTCATAAATGCCCCTGGTAAATGGATATTCTCCAGATTTTTTTGACATTTTCTAAAAAACCCTCCCTAGGTTAAACATTAATCTTTCGAGATTTTTTAATGTTATTGTATGCTTCATTAACCTTTTTAAATTTTTCTTCTGCCAAAGATTTAACCTCATCACCAAGATGGCTTACTTTATCGGGATGATATTTTACCGCCATTTTTCTAAATGCCTTTTTCAATTCATCATCTGAGCAATTTGATGGTATTTCTAAAATCTTGTAATCAGATTTAACATCCCTNACAAACATTGCTTTGATTGAGGAATAATCGTTTTGATTTATGTTGAGATAATTTGAAATCTTTCTAATTATNCGCTCTTCATCTCTGTGGAAAGAGCCATCTGCCAAAGAAAGTCCAAACAATATGTGCAAAAGCTCTAGCCTGCTTGGGTGGTCCATCGATCTAGAAATTTGCCTACATACATCTTTAATCGGATAGCTTTGCTTTAAAATATCTTTAAAGAGCACCATAAAATCACGAACCTGCGTTTGTGAAAACTGTTTGGATAAAAATACTTTAATGTAGTCAAGCTCTGATCTTAGCATTTTATCATCAGCCTTCATCACAGCCCCAAGCAGCACTAAAAGCGAAACAATGAAGTCTCCAGGTTGAGTTTGAGGGTAGGTTCTTGAGCCTAAAAAATCATTTGAGTAGCTTGATGATCCATTCATTCCAGCCAGAGAATAGCCGATAATAGCACCTATTGGGCCACCTAAAACCCAACCTAATCCACCCCAAAAAATCTTTTTTCTTACGTTCAATGTATTTTATCCTTTTATCAATGACGGAACTTAATACAATTTCGGCTTTGAATAAGATGTGAATGAAATTCAATTAAAGTAAATATGAATCAATCCAACACAGTAAAAGCCGCCCTTTGGTGGAGTAAATTAACGTCGCGCAATAAATCTAAAACGAATCCCCTCTCGATTAAACGTAGAGGAAAAATCCCAATGGATTATTTGATAATTCTTCCTGAGCATGCTACAGAGTCTGACCTCGCTAAAAGATTTTTAGATTCTATGAAGAATGCTTTAGGCCCAAGGAAAAAACGTAATATGAAATTACTTGGCCCGTCAGGCATTGGAAGTCTAATTGAAATAAGTGATTACAATGACTTTATTTTATACTCTGAGGAAGATTTGAACAGGTGGGGTCTTCCGGGAAAAGAGCTTGTTAGCGAATGTGAAAAAATTAAAGTTGATGCACTTTTGGATCTTAATCAAGAATTTGCTTCAGCATCAGCTGTGATTTCACGTACGGTCTCAGCGCCAATGAAAATGGGTTTTTATAGCGAAGAGGGTGAAAGTTATTACAATATTATGGTGCGCAGAAAAGGTGAAGAGCTAGCTGAAAGTGGATTTAAAGAAATTTTCCAAATATTAGGAATATAATGAAAACATACATTTTTGAAGGAAATAGACCCATGGATTTCTATCCTATTTCTCAAACTAGACCGGTTTTTGATATTAGAATAGGTTCCGAAACCTTTTTAGAAAGAATTTGTAGTTTTTTCAAAAAAAAATCCGTCTCCTTAATTGTGAGAAAGGAAATTTCTGAAATCGCTTCAGAATTACACAAAAATTTTGAGGTAAACCCGCTTAAAGTTGAGGATGGACTATGGCTTTCAGGCTCTGTTATTTGGAACGAAGAGACGCTAGGGCTTTTAAACAAAAAAAATACAGTATTTACATGCGAAAATGATATAGTGGCTGCCAATTTATCATCTAAATTGGGAATGAAATGGATATCTGAAGGAGAATTGAATGTTGCTAATAGTGAAGGCATGGCCTCAGTAGAAATTAGTGTAAATAAGTGCAATTATTTATGGGACGTATTAAAATTAATTCCAAGGACATTAAAAGAAGAATCAATGGAGCTGGAGCCTGTTAAGGATGGCTCCTTCAAAGATGTAATATTTTCTCAAAAAGAAAATATATTTGTATCAAATTCTCAAATCATGCCAAATGTTGTTATCAACGCTCAAAATGGACCCGTAATTATTGATGAAAATACTTTGATTGGAAGCCTGTCGTATTTAGAAGGTCCCGTCTACATTGGTCCCAAGACCGTGATTTCCCCATTAACAAAAATAAAAAACAGTGTTATTGGGCCAAGTTGTAAAATTGGGGGCGAAATTGAATCATCGACAATTCAAGGATTTACAAATAAAGTCCATGATGGTCATCTCGGAGATTCGTTTATCGGTGAGTGGGTAAATTTTGGAGCCGGTACTACAAATAGCAATCTAAATAATAACTACAGTACCGTTAAGATAAGCTTTGGAGGAGCTGAAATAGATTCAAAAATTTTACATTTGGGATGTTTTGTTGGAGATCATGTTAAAACTGCTATTGGAACTCTTATTAACACAGGGTCAATTATTGGCTCAGGGTCCATGATTGCCTCACCTGGCCTTACACCAAAAACGGTCCCTACCTTATCATGGTATGTTGACAGAAAATTTATGAACGTTAAACTTGATAAATTTTTTAATACTGCTGAACAAGTTAAAAAAAGAAGGAATAGATCATTAACTAAAGCGGAAAAGAACTTGTACAAAAAATTACAAGTTCTTAATTGAAAGTGATTGACGAACTGTTATACTCCAATTATATTCGTTTCCGATTTAATAGGAAAAATTAAATGCTTGAAGGAATAATCTGCCCCACA
>PBOO01000075.1 GCA_002724475.1 Fidelibacterota bacterium
ATCAATATGACCATCGGTAATTATAAATTTTTGTGCTAGTTCATTAGCTCTAGTGCGAAGCATTTGATCGTTTGAGCAAGTAGTAGCGAAAATACTAATTGCAAACAATGCCGTGATCTTGAATTTATTCATAATATTTCTCCACTTTTAATTAGTTATGAACTTGGATTGAAAGATAGTTTGTGGTACCTGCTATTCCCATTGGAACTCCGCCAGTTATCACAAACTGCTCTCCAGGCTGTAGGACATTAATCTCTTTTATAATATCATTGCAAAGGGCTGGTATCTTTTCAACATTATCGTAATTATCTACTCTTATTGGACGAACTCCCCAAACTAATTGCAATTGTCTAATAATGTGATTGAATGGTGTCAATGCATAGATTGATGAATTTGGGCGGTAACGTGAAATCATCCTTGCTGTGCTTCCGCTATGTGTCATTGACATGATAACTTTTACTTCGAGATCTTCAGCAATCTGACAAACCGCATGACTAATTGCATCAGCAGTTTTGGTAATTACTTCAGGTAGCGGGTTTTTGGAAATATCAGATGAGCCCTCTGTTTCAAGTATGACTTGCTGTAAGGTTTTTATTACTTCTACCGGGTAATTACCCATTGCGGTTTCACCTGTTACCATTAGGCAATCAACCCCATCAAAAATAGCATTTGCGATATCGCTTACTTCTGCTCTAGTTGGAGTATGATTTTCAACCATTGATTCCAAAAGCTGCGTTGCTATTACAACAGGTTTACCATTTACCCCTGCAAGTTCAATAATCTCTTTTTGAGCAGCTGGAACTTTTCCTGATGGTATTTCAACACCTAGATCTCCACGAGCTACCATAATGCCATCAAACGCCTCAGTAATATTTTGTAAATCGTCAAGAGCCTCCCATTTTTCAATCTTTGCCATTACAGGAAGACGTTTGTTGCACTCATCCATGATATTGTGCACATTAATAATATCATCCGCACTTCGAACAAAAGATAATGCAATCCAGTCGGCGCCCTTATCTAGCGCAAGCCTAAGATCTAAGTCATCTTGCTCTGTCATGGCTGGAACATCTAGAGTCACGCCAGGAAAATTTACACCTTTTCCAAGCTCAATCTCTCCACCCACTAAAACCTCACAATCGATCAAGTTGGCGGAGCTTATGTTGCTTACGCTTAATTGTATCCTTCCATCGTTAATCAAGATCTTCGTGTCTAATTTTAAATTGGAAAAGGAAATTCCACTTGTAACTGTAATATCTCCTGAGCCTTCATCATTTGAGATGCTTAAAGTATCACCATCATTTATGCTAAAGCCCTCAGGAACTCGCGTTACTCTTATCTTGGGTCCACATAGGTCTGCAATTATAGCAGGGCAATTACCATCACTTAACTCAATGGATTTTACTAAATCAAACAGTCTTTTCTTGGCGCTTGAATCACCGTGAGACATATTGACTCGAAAGGTTCCAACTCCAGCATCAACCATTTGCTGCAACGTTTCTTTGTTATCGCAGGCAGGTCCTATCGTAGCTATTATTTTAGTGTTGGTGGCCATTTTAAAAATTAATTAATTGAATGAGGGGTAGAGAGTCTAAAGGGGGATATTTTAGCATTAAACTTCCTACCGTTTTCAGCAATCATTTCAAAATATCCATGCATTACACCGAAGTCGGTTGGCAGAGGACAATAGCTTGTATATTCATATTTATCCCCACTCTTTATAAAGGGTTGTTTACCTAAAACTCCGGGACCCCTAATCTCTTCAACGTTGCCATTGCCATCAGTAATATTCCAATATCTTGACAAAAGCTGTATGGTTTCATCGGTTGTATTGGAAATAGTCACCAAGTAAGAAAAGAAGTAAAGGGGCTTTGAAAGGTCCGAGCGAGCAGGAAGATAATTTGACGAGACTTGAATATCGACTAATCTTGTATTTGTTTTAATCATGATATAGTGAAATTACGATTCATTATAAATCATAAGCAGTTGATATTTAAAACTAATTAATATTTTTTTTGATTTCTTGACTCAAAGCCAATACGGCCTTTACGTAATTATCTGCATGATTATAGGCAAAGACTGATTTGTAGATTGATTTATCATCATCACCCTCTGATGGGTAGCCATTTTTAATCAAATAATTTGTTATACTCGCTATAACATCATCCCAATCGTATGGCTTTCTTTTGCCGTCACTATTACCGTCAACAGAGTACGAGATGAAGCTTGAGGGAATGAATTGTCCATAGCCAAAAGCACCAGCGTAAGACCCCTGAATAGAATGGGGCGAAAGGTTATCTTGGTAGCACAATAGCAAAAAGTCTACCAACTGTCTTTTTGCCCATTTAGACCTTTTGGGCATCAACAATACTTGTGTATAGAGAGCTCCAAAAACTGTATACTTTCCTTTATTGAGACCATAATTGCTCTCAATTCCAATGATACTAAGCACGATAAATGGGTCTACATTAATTCCGTCTCGTACGGTCAAACTATTAAGCTTATCCCTATTTTTTTTGTAAAAATCCAAGCCGCCATCTATGCGTTTTTTTGTAACAAAAATCTTTTTGTATTGATCCCAAGACTTCTTCTCATAGGGTCGCGCAAAAAACCCTGGTATTTTTTTGTGAACAACTATTTTTTGTTCTTCAAATGCACGCTTAAGAAAGGTTTCAGGAATGCCTTTTTTTATGGCTTGATCATAGATATCCTTCAGCACAGGGTCCTCATTAAAACCAAAGAATGTTATGATGAATGTAAAAAATAAAATCATGGGCTTATTCAATAGTTAAGTTAGTAGGAACTATATCCTTTATTCATTTTCTTTTTTATATTTTTCTACAAGCGGATTTCCTGAATAGACCCCATGAGTCTTTGAAGGTAAAAGAGCAGCAATTCTACACATCACCTCAGCTCCAATATCAAAAAGCTCCTTTTCTTTTTCAACCTTATTTTTTGAAAGCTGGTACGGACCAAAGGGTTTCCCGATCCTTACAGTAATTTTAGGCCTTATACCTTTCCATAAATAAGACCAAAGGCTTTTCTCTAAGCCATAGATACCGACTGGAACTATAGGAGCCTTTGAGGATGCCGAAAGGTATACAACCCCAGCCTTAGGCTCCCTTAATTCATCATTCTCCGTATCTCCTTCTGGGAAAATGCCAAGAATGTCCCCCTTTAACAGAACCTTTTTTGACATCTTTATTGTTGAGGGGTTAAGGTTCGTCCTATTTGTTGGGATGAATCCATACATCCACAAAGCGCAGAATTCAACAAAAGTAAATTGCGTATCGCTGGCCGCTAAAAAGCTTATCGGCTTTTGAATACCATAGATTACAAATGGGGGATCGAAAACATTAAAATGATTTGCTGCGATTATGTAGGGTCCATTTTTTGGAAGATTACGTTTTCCAATTATCGTTGTTTTTGTAAAAATTGNACCAAGAAAAAGAGCTAAGTAATGAACNCCNTAACGNACCCAATAGGGTCTTGGTTTGAAGCTCTCAAGCCTAGNGGATTGGTTCAAGANGGATATCGGTCTAAAATGTAAGCAACGCAGGCNCTCAGNNTTTTGGCGAAAGGAATGTGCAAAAANTCGTTGGGGCCATGTGCATTTGANTCAGGACCTAAAACGCCAGTAATGACAAACTGAGCTGAGGGAAATTGCTCGCCAAGCATTGCCATAAATGGAATTGTACCCCCTTCACCCATAGCCATTGCNGGTCTATCGTAAAATAATTGAGACGCATCATTGATTGTTCCCTCGAGCCAATCAGAAAGTTTTGGCGCACTCCATCCGTTTGCTGGTTCATCCCAATCAACGGTTACCGAGGCGTTATTTGGTGGATCATCTGTGAGGATCTTGGACACTGCATTCATCGCACGCTTGCTATCTACAGTCGGTGGAAGGCGAAAGGAAAGCTTTAGCTCAGTGTACGGACGCAACACGTTGCCACCATTTTCAATAGAAGGAAGACCGCCAGCACCTACGATGGATAGAGTTGGTTTCCATGTGCGCCCAAGGAGTCCATCAACAGTGGTTTGTGCCATAGAAGAAGTCGTTTTGTGCCAGGGGAAAGACTCTGCATTGCCGTTAAGGTTCTCTGCCATTTTTTGAGCTTCTATTAATCTAAACTCAGGAACCTCGCAACTCAGCTCCGGCAAGAGTATTTCTCCCGTCTCTTCATTTTCAATACGTGAAATCAGCTGGCGAATTAACCTAAAAGAAGAAGGAACAACTCCGCTTGAGCTACCAGAGTGTACCCCCTCATTTAATACTTGCACTTTTAGATTGCACGAGATCATCCCTCTTAATGAGACTGTTGTCCAGAATTGATCATAATTCCCAGCCCCAGAATCCAAGCAAATCACAAGGTCAACCTCTCCAATGATTGAGCTACATTCGCTCATGTAAAAAGGTAGGTCAGGTGATCCACTTTCCTCGCAAAATTCGATCAGAACCACGATTCTTGGAAGGGAGACTCCCTGATCTTTCAAAGCCAGTATCGATCCTACAGAGGCAAACAGCGCATAGCCGTCATCTGCTCCTCCACGCCCATACAATTTTTCATCTTTCATAACAGGTTTCCAGGGACCCAATTCATCATTCCAGCCTTCCATCTCGGGTTGTTTGTCCAAATGTCCATACATCAAAATATTTCCATCCCGATCACCTGGTATTTCAAGAAGCATTATAGGGGTTCTGTTTTCAACCTCTTTTATGTGAAGAGTACTGTTTTCAGGTCTAAATTTTTCAACCCATTCCTTTGCAAGATGCAAGACTTTGTCCATGTGCCCGTTTTCTTTCCATTGTGGATCAAAAGCAGGGGACTTATTTGGAATTTTAATGTAATCTGTCAGAGTGGGGACAATTTCGTTATCCCAAAACTTGTTTATATCGTTTTGAAGTTTTGTGTAATCCATGGCGCTTAAAAATGTTTAATGAGGTATGATTAAGATAAAAAGCAGATTTAGAAGGGTAGATCTTCCTCATCGCTTTTAGTGTCGCTNGCTTGGTCAGGTTTGCTGAAATTATTTGCAGCTTGATTGCTTTCGTTATCCATTTTCCTTCCAAGCATAGTAAACATTTCGCACACTACTTCCGTTGTGTAACGCTTGACACCATCTTTGTCTTCCCAGTTGCGCGTTTGAAGCTTGCCTTCAGTAAATATCAGTTGCCCTTTTTTTAATAAATCGCCCGCCATTTCAGCAGACTTACCAAACATGACACAACGNTGCCACTCGGTTTTGTCTTGAATATCCCCGTTGGCATCTCTCCAAGACTCATTTGTTGCTAANTTAAAATTTGCAACCGCTGCTCCTGATGGAGTAAATCTTGTTTCAGGGTCGCCACCCAGGTGCCCAACAAGCACCACTTTATTTACGCTACCTTTTTGCATCTAATCTTCTCCTAATTTTTTAGTTATATCGCGTGTAATAAATACTACGCTTTATAACGAACGTGAGTCAATAACTTTTGACTTAGCAAACACTCAAATTTGCTACCAAATGAAAGGCACTAAAATCTTCCTATCCTTAGGATAGTCACGAAATTTTTCATGATACCATTGATGATTTGAGCGTGCTCTCGGCGCAAGATTTGCAATTACCCAAATTGCGAAAGAAACTCCGGCCAAAGACCAGCATGCGATTGCCCATCCAATCCATTCCAAAATTTCTCCAAGGTAATTAGGACACGTTACCCAGCGATATAGACCTCCATTTGGAATACCATATTCTCTATCATCGTTCTTGCGAAGTTTAAACAATTTGTTATCAGAACTAACATTCACTAAAAATCCAAAAACAAAGAGAAATGATCCGATTAAGAATGGAAAGCTTAAAACCCAATCTGAGGGGTAAAAATTAAGGACGAAAAGAGCAAATCCATTAATGGATGCATTGATGCAATTAAAAATGAATGCAAAAACAGCTATACTTATTGGCATAGTCTTGTGATGAATTTCTGCTCTCATTGGCCAAATTACCGTTCTGTGAAAATAGTGTGCTAACCATAGCGTTGAAAGAATGATTACAGCTTGGTTTGGCTGGCTGTCGCTGTTTGATANCCTAAGCCAAAAAATAGGAAAAATTATTAGCGAAGGAAGTTCCATAACAAACCACCCTATTCGAGCCGGAATAGCAGGTCCCCATCCTGGTCTCTGGTGTCTCCCATAGGGAGCCCGGACGAAAAGAAGAAGTATGAGCGTAAATATTGCCAAAACAATCCAACCCCTTACCAAACTATCAAAAGACAAGAGATTATCCAGCATGAGCGTTGTTCCAGTTGATTGTATCCTCAATCGTAGCATCAATGGACCTTGGTTGATGGTTAAGCTCTTTTCTTGCCTTACCGCTCGAAACCGTTTTTGGTTGTACCGCTAGAGCATGCAAGCTTCCCAAGCTATATGATGGTCTTCTACCCGTAAGCCTTGACAAAACGAATGCAAATGGCAGAAACATGTACGCTGTCCAAAATGGAAGTGATACCCAATGCGTAATTTTTTCTATNTTTTTGCCTATTATTTGAGAGAGATCCCTAAACGATGTCCACTTACCTGAAACAATATAGCTTTCCCCAGGTGTNCCNTGATCAACGCTTTTAATTGCTGCCTCACAAACGTCTCTGACATCNACCCAATCAAACCCCGCGTTGATAGTAAATNTCATCTTTTTTTTGGAAATATCGCTGATCACTTTACCCATCCTGCTCGGTTTGTAGTCGTGGGGTCCTAAAATCCCGGTGGGATTGATAATTACCGTCTTTAGACCTTTGCTAAATGCCTCTAATACGACACGCTCAGCTTCAGCTTTTGATGTATCATATGGTGCAGCATTCGATCTTGAAACCAACGGCCTTGATTCGTTCAATTCAGCATCAATTGGTGTTTGTTCATAGGCGTGTATACTTGAAAAATGAATGAATCGATTTACACCTGCTTTTAGTGCAGCACGCGTTACGGACCGCGTACCCTCAACATTGATCTTATGCATCAACTCTATGTCAACATTTTCAATTGCAATTTGCGCAGCAGCATGAAATACTGCATCGC
>PBOO01000017.1 GCA_002724475.1 Fidelibacterota bacterium
AATCACGCTGATTTTTAAAGTTCAAATCTTTAAGTTTTTAATCATATTTTATCAATAAAAAAAGGTATTATGTCAGAACACAATGACATGAATTAGTAATCATATGAAACAATTAAACAATTTTCTTTTCCTTATTGTATTTGCCAACGCGTTTTCTCAGGATATTATAGTTGATAACAGTAAAACATACAGCTCTTCCAATCAATATGCAAAATTTGATAGATATACTAAGCATGGCGGTCATGGACATTACGATTATAAAAATAGAGACCGAATCACACTTCCTAGTGATTTTCCGACTTTGGGTTCAACATTTACCCTTGAGGCTATGACATTTACTGCTGATACGAGCATTGGATTACATCAAAAGGTCATTGGCAGCGAACATTGGAAAGGGAATTATTCCTATACATCTCCCAACATCACATTTATAAATAAAAATGAGATATATTATGGTTTTAGTTCGAACGGTGGTGATGTAATGCGACAAATAAAAAATGTTAGAAAACCCAACACATGGCATCATGTCGCATTCACCTATGACGGTGATAAAGGAAGGTTATACGTTGACGGTGTTCAAGTAGATAGCACTAATAATCCAACTAAATGGTCTGGAAAAGTTCCTGATGCTACCCCAATCGGCTTCATAGGTGCTCGTTTTCGTGGAAATTTGGACGAAGTTAGAGTTTGGAATGTTGTTAGAAATGAAGCTGAAATAAAAGCCAATATGGACAGTTTGCAGGATAGCAACCCNGCTGGGCTAGTAGCATATTATTCAATGGATACCGATGAAAATTTTAACATTATNGATCGGTCTGCCAACAANCATCACGCTACGATTGACCACGCAGAAATCATGCAAGATCTNTACAGNGANAATTGTCAGGAGCCTAACGGAACAGTTGATTGTCCCTACCCNGACCTNTTAAGCGCNCTAGAAGNAGCTGAGGGAGGACAGACAATTTTGATTAAGGAGGGTCGATACTCAGATCTTGTTTTTGCTGATTACATTAACCACTCACCATACAAAGAAGGTGCAAAAATTACGGTTTTGGGCGAAAATAAGAATACCAAGATCGATGGAACTATTTCTGTAAAAGCGGATTGGCAGCTCACTAGCTTGAACGGTAAGCAAGTTTATAAAGCTGTTCTTGATATGGGATCAATTTCTCAAAAAGCCAAAACCAGTATAGACAGCATTTACGGTGTTTTTGTAGATGATCGCTATATGATACCAGCCGTGCCAACAAATTTCAAAAACCCGACNGATCCCACCACTGGCAACAAGGANAACCCTGAGCCCAATACCGTTTGGGAAAAAAATGATGGTGCGCCATATAAGAATGGTGGTATCATGTATCCTGCGGTTGACTATAAGTATAAAGTTGGTCAGATCGCAAACCTGGATACTCTCGAGGAATGGGCTTTTGAAAAAAATACTAACACGTTATACATTTATCCAGGACAGAAAATACCTAGNGAATCAAATGTTCGTGTACGAATCCGAACGCATACTTTAAATCTTCAACACTCGGACAATATTGTTTTTGATAATCTTCATTTTTACGCCAATGCATTTTACAGCGCTCATGGCAGTTATATTACGATAAAGAATTCCAACTTTTCGCATAGCTGGGAAGCAGATTTGCGCAACCGTGAAATGGCAGATGGAACTGATACAAATTATAAAGTTGATCATCGATATAGAGGCAATATGATGCTATATGGAGACCATAATGTTGTTCGAAATGTGATCTTTCGTTATGTCGTTGACGCGTATATTTTTAGTTTTAGACAAGTTAAGTATCCAGTTTATGAAAATATTCTTGCTGAGTATAATGGTTGGTTTGGAAACATGTATTGGAATTTAAAAGTTGACGATAATTGTGTAACCTGCAAGCAAGACATTACCAATGATAATAACTATTTTTCTGATACCTTTCGTTATGTGACTATGAGGCAAAATCGATCTGGCAATATTGGTCCTGGAAAAAGATCGTTGGTTGAATATGCTTGGGTAGAAGATCACTATCAAAATTCGGATGGCTCAGGTATTGGCAGGGCTTCAGGAGCGGCTAATAAATCCACTACCAGATACAGCTGGATGCTAAACTCCAATCGCAACGGAATACGTTTTGATGGAAGTTGTGCCGGACAATATGGTCTTGTTCATCATGTAGTCTCGGTTGGAAATAAAAGAGGGTATCGATTGAAAGGCGATAAGCANAACGTATACCATGTTATGGCTTATGATAATTGGGATGTGGATATTAATCTTGCTGCTCATAAATATTGTGGTGANTATGGTTCAAGCGAAAATCAAGGTGTCGAAAATATGAAGGGNAATCATAATACCGATATCCATAATTCGATCGCTGGGAGACTGCTAAACTGTGCATCACCGGATTGCGGCGATCAGGCTGTTATGAATAACGGTGCGAGCAATGAAAAGGTAGATCCAAAATTTTTGTTGAATGAATCTGGTATCTGGTATGGTCGCAATTTTCCAATAGATAATAGAGAGGGCAATTGGTCTCAATCTTATCCGCAGCTTGAATTAGAGGATCCATGGCTTGATAATAGAACTAGAGACCCTGAGCAATTGACCACAATATTTGGTGTTGATCCCTTTGAGCAAGATCGTATTCAATCCTATGATTTTAGACCGAGAAAAGGCTCAATCTTTATTGATGCTGGTAAAGTAATTGAAGGTATAAACGATGGTCAGGACGAAAATTTCTATCACGCTTCAACGTATTCCAATCAAAATAGAAAATACGTAGGAAATGCGCCTGATATTGGCCCTTATGAGTACGGGGATTCTGTCTATTGGATACCAGGATTTAGAACAGCTTATCCTTCAATCCCAATACCTAAAAATGGCGCTAAAAATGTATCTTTAGAATATGGTTTAGCTTGGAANTATCCATGGAAAGAGGATTACAGTGGTACCTCAGCCACCGTAGCCATTAGNGGTCCGGGTCTTAATGAAACTCAAACCTTTCAATATCCCAATAATGTTATGTTTGTAAAACTAAAGCCAGGTGGTACTTACAATTGGAGGGTGACGGTTGATGATGCTGTTAGCGATTCTTGGTCATTTACTGCAACAGATAAGGTTTACCCAATTAATGATAGGTCTTTGGACATCTCAATCCAAGATAGTACATATCTTCCTCAGCATATTCAAAAATTATTAGTCTCCAAGAATAACCATGCATTCCTAAGGTTTGATGCGCCCGCTAAAGTTGATAGCTCCTATAAGGTCGAGCTCAATCTTACGCCAGGTAAAATATATTCATTGAACGATGGAATTGTGCTTTATAAATATAATTATAAGGGATGGGATGAAAGATTGGCTAACAGCAATATCGGAATTGTAGATAAAAGCAATCTNACAGCTCTTGATACCATTCGCACTNTTGCTGAAAATGAGAAAATATCTATNGATGTATCTGCATATATTGATTCTGTTGGAGAACACTCCTTTGCGCTNGCTGCAGCATCAGATAAAGATAGTGTTTATTTTTATAGCCGTGATAAACTNGTGTTGGATGGTCATTTTGAAAAAAGCATTGANTTTCATAACTCTGGATTCGCTACGTTGCATTCCGTATGGCCAAGCATATCCTACACGAGCGATGCATCTTTAGCGGTTAATGAAAAATCAGACATACTACCAAAAGAATTCGCTTTGCATGATAATTTTCCAAATCCCTTTAATCCAAGCACCACAATTCGNTTTGATCTTCCTAGTGCAACCGATGTTTCAATAGTTGTGTTTAATGTCCTTGGTCAGAAAATTAAAACGATTGAAAGAGCTCAAATGAACCCCGGGTATCATTCGATTATTTGGAACGCAACAAACGACTTTGGATCGCAGGTGAGTGCGGGTATGTATTTTTATCAGCTCAGAACAAATGAATTTGTCAAAACAAAGAAGATGATCCTCTTAAAATAAGCGCNATGAAGATATTAGGAATTGAGCATTTGGCGATAGCTGTAAAAAGNATCGATGAATCAGCGCCATTTTGGTCGCATATCTTAAAGATTCCCCATCGAAAGACTGAAGNGGTNGAGANCGAAGGNGTNACCACAGATATTTACGATACAGGTCGTGGAAAAGTAGAGCTNNTAGAGTCCTTAGGTGANNATTCTCCCATAAATAATTTTCTCAAGAAAAGAGGNCCTGGAATACATCATGTATGTTTTGAGGTAGATAATATAAATTCAGCAATAAAAGAACTTAAAGAAAATAATATTTCTGTATTAAGTGAAGAAGNTAAGCGAGGCGCTGAAGGGTATAAGATTGTCTTTATACATCCAAAAAGCACCGGCGGTATTCTTGTTGAGCTTGCTGAAAAATCCTAGTCTAAGCTATTTGCTGTTTCCTTTATAAAATCCCACGTTTTTCTGACATGATCGATTGTCGTNGTTGGTTGACCAATACTGAAACGAAGGATATAATTTCCATTAATTTTTGTTCGCGTCAGATACGTTTTTCCACTTTGATTTATCTTTTCGTGCAGTTTCAGGTTGAATTCATTACCATTCTTATGTCGAAAGCAAACTAGATTTAANGGTGTGGGTGCTACNATCTCATAATTTCCGTCTTCCTCAATCCATTTTCGTAAAGTTTGTGTGTCTTCAACATTCTCTTTTATGTATTTCTGCATTCCCTCAACACCATAATAATTAATTACGTGCCAGAGTTTTAATGCCCGAAACTTTCTACCTAGCGGAATGCTCCAATCCATATAGTTTATAACCGCTCCAGCGTCGCCATCCTTAGTTTTTAAATATTCTGGCACAACAGACATGGCATTTATTATTTTTTCTCGATCCTGAACATATAAAACACTGCAGTCAAAATTTGTAAGCATCCACTTATGTGGATTAAATGTATAGCTGTTGGCAAGCTCTAAGCCATCATGAATAAATCTATATTCAGGGCAAAGAGCGGCTGATCCTGCCATAGCAGCATCAACATGTAACCATATATTATGTTCTTTGCTGATCTGGCCAATTTCTTTAATCGGATCTATAGCTGTAGTATTTGTAGTTCCAACCGTTGCGCATACAAAGCCAGGAGTTAATCCTTTGTCAATGTCTGCTTTAATTTGATCTGAAAGTTTTTCTGGAATCATTGCAAACTCATCGTCTACATCAATTAGACGAATGGCATTTTTCCCAAGACCNGCTATCTTAATTGCCTTTTCTATGGAAGAATGAGATTGNGATGAAACGTATGCTGTTAGGCGCTTTGAATCTCGGTCAGTATTAAAATCTCCATTTGTGGCNTGTTCNCGGGCACCTATCAGAGAGATCAGCGTTGAGCTNGAGGCAGTATCTTGAATAACACCTCCACCNGAGCTAGTGGATTTAAACTTTTGAGGCAGACCTAGCATGTCAACCAGCCAGTCAAGTACGTGCGTTTCTACCTCAGTGCAAGATGGGCTTGTTTCCCAAAGCATTCCGACNGTTCCAAGACCCGTTGAAATAAGATCAGCTAAAATAGCGGGCCCACTNGATGCGCAGGTAAAAAAAGCATGGAAATTAGGGGACTGCCAATGCGTCATTCCCGGCATCATAAGATCCATATCATCGATTATTTCACTATAATTGCGCCCCTTTAGCGGAGGATCCTTTGGAAGCGAGTTGCGAATTTCTCCAGGCTTTACCTTAGATAAAACGGGGTAGGATTCAATGTTTTCATAGTAGTCAGCTATCCAATCAATGACTTTATAGCCTTCTTTTCGAAACTCATCAGTTGTCATATGTAATTTTGATGTCTTATTCATTCTTTCCCTAAATTATATTAATTAATTTATGTTCTAATTTATGATTGATAATGGTTAGTCTAAAAGATATAGAATCCGCTCACGAAAGAATTCGTCCCTTTATTCATCGTACTCCCGTTTTAACTAATGCCAGTTTAAATAAGGAGACTGCCGCCAATCTTTATTTTAAATGTGAAAATTTTCAAAAAGCAGGATCGTTTAAAATTCGTGGAGCTACCAATGCGGTAGAAATGCTATCNGATAAGGATTTTAATAAGGGCGTNGCTACAACATCATCTGGAAATCACGGTGCGGCTCTTTCCATGGCGGTTTCAAGAAGAGGAGGTTCAACTAAGGTAGTAATGCCTCACAATACTCCAAAGATAAAAGTAAACAATGTTCTACGTAATGGGGGTGAAGTTGTTTGGTGCGATCCAGATCAAAAGTATAGGGAAAGTGTTTTAAAAGATGTTGTCAAAGAAAATGGGTCCACCGTTGTTCATCCCTATAACGATGAACGCATCATGGCTGGTCAGGGTACGTGCGTTAAGGAATTATTGGAAGATGTTCCAANTTTAGATGTCATTGTATCTCCAGTTAGTGGAGGAGGGCTATTGAGCGGGTCGTTGATAGCCGCTAAAGGTATGAATTCACATATTAAAGTTTTTGGAGCAGAACCTAAAGAGGCTGATGATGCTTATCGGTCTTTAAAAAAAGGAANAATTGTTTCTAACAAGACTATTGATACTATTTGCGATGGATTGCGTGCTCAGATTGGAACTAAAACNTTTCCTGTGATTCAAGATCTNGTTGATGAAATAATNACCATTGAAGAAAACGAGGTCATAGATTCATTGAGAATGATTTGGGANCGTCTTAAAATNATTGTAGAGCCATCCTGTTCGATCGCATTGGCGTTAGTTTTAAAGAAAAAACACCTTTTTAAAGGACAGAATGTTGGATTGATAATGTCCGGTGGTAATGTAGATTTAAACAAGCTTCCCTTTTAGATGAAACCAAAAATAGTCTACTTAGCTTTCTTATTTATTCCATTTCTTTTTGCACAATCTGATGTCGATCAAGTTGAAATTAAAACCATAACAAAAATTGATGTTCCATTTGCAGGAACAATGACTTTTTCCAATACAATNCATGCNGCAAATGGAAAATTCAAGGAAGANGTTGAGTCGTCATTTGATAGATTTTATACNCGAATGGCTATGGGGGGCAATCGAACTGCTGGTAAAATTATAAATTACGATGATCAAAGTCTCATTATGTACAGCGAATCAAAAAAACANTTTGCNNCAGAGGATTTTCAAACAATAAAAAATAACGATGGNACACCATCCCTTAAAGATGTNACNAGNATGAANCCTGGCGGAAATAATGANAGAGANAGAGAAAATGATAAATCAAATNCTGAANACAACGCTGATCAGAATTCAAATGAAAGNNCAANGCCGACTGTNGAAAGAATAATTTCAAAAGATTTGGAGCAAGTAAACCAATTNACATGTAAAAAGGTANTCACTAAAATATCTAGCTCTAGTGGTGTTTTTACTATNGTCGANTGGATTACGGANGATACGTTGATTCTANATTNTGCTNATANNGTTCAAAGAGANNTNGTTGAATCCTATGGAGGGNCGCTTTCTNCNCAACCGTCATCCAGCAGNTGGGTAANTCGAATTGAGCCTAAAAAAAAGCATGAAGTTGTAAATGGTAAAATTATCAAAAGCAGCATGACAAGCNTTAATGAAAAAGGGAAGCCCTCNTTCAGNATGCAAATGGAGATATCANCAGCAAAAGAAGTTGATTTCAANCCTTTGATGTTCACCGTTCCAAAAAACTACCGTAAAGTCGATGAGCTNGAATAAACAACGCCTATGAAGCTCTATCCTGATAAAATAAAAATTGTACCGACAGAGCCTGGCGTATATTTTTTTAAGGACAAAAACGACGAAATAATTTATATCGGTAAAGCAAAACAGCTTAGAAATAGAGTTCGATCCTACTTTCAAAGTAAAAAACATCAATCTGCAAAAACAATTTCAATGACAAAGCGAATAGCTGATGTCGAATGGATTGTTGTTCGCAGTGAGGTTGAAGCACTTTTAACCGAAGCAAACCTTATTCGGAAACATCAACCTTTTTACAACGTCAATTTAAAAGATGATAAATCGTTTCCTTATATACGCATTACCAATGAACCCTTTCCAAGGGTTTTTATAACTAGACAAATCGTTCAAGATGGTTCAAAATATTTTGGACCCTATACTGATGTGATTTACTTAAGGCGCACTTTAAAAGCTATTCGAAAGATTTTTCCTGTAAGAAGTTGCGATTATTTCATTGATCAATCTGTGATAAAAGCAAAAAAGATCGATCTNTGTCTTGATTATCATATAAAAAAATGCGAGGGACCCTGCGAGGGATTGGTTACTCAAAAACATTANAATGAAATGATTGCTAATATTATATCATTTCTGCATGGCAAGACTAAANGNTCTGAGCTTTATATCAGAGATCAAATGNAGCTTGCATCTAGTCAGATGCGTTATGAGGACGCAGGTATTTTCAGAGATCAGCTTGAAGCAATTAAGGAGTTTAAGAAAAAACAACTTAGGGTGAATGCGGACTTTGACGATAGAGATGTGATTGCTCTGTCTAAAGAAAATGACTTTGGAATTGTTGTCATTNTTAGAATAAGGAACGGTCGAATCACGAGCAGGGAAAAACTATCAATGAGCAATTTAGATGAAAACGATGGTGCCACTATTAAAACAGTCATCACCCAATTTTATTTAAATACAGATTTTATCCCATCTGATATTTGCGTTCAAGTATTGCCTGAATCCATCGATGACTTAAAGCTATGGCTTCAGGAAAAAAGGCGTAAAAAAGTCAATATATCTGTTCCCGTAAAGGGGGAGAAGGCAAAGCAGGTAAGGCTGGCCTATCAAAATGCCAAGCTCTTATTGGGAGAATGGATACTAAACAAGAAAAAAAGAAAAGACCTGGTTCCTAAAATGATTCAACAGTTGCAAGATGACCTACAGCTTAAAGCCCCGCCAAGAAAGATCGAATGTTTTGATATTTCTCACTTAGGCGGAACCAATACCGTTGCCTCAATGGTTTGTTTTGTTGATGCCAAGCCCCGTAAATCTCTGTACAGGAAATACAATATTAAAACTGTTGAAGGAATTGATGATTTTGCATCAATACGTGAAGTAATATTTAGAAGATATAAACGCGTTAAAGAAGAGGGTACGGGCTTGCCAGATCTAATCGTTGTTGATGGAGGCAAGGGACAGCTTTCTATGGCAGTTTCAGCCCTAAGAGAGCTTGGCTTGGATTACGTTCCAATTATCAGTTTAGCTAAGAAACTTGAGGAGGTATTTGTACCCGGATATTCCGATGCTCAAACGATTCATAAGCAATCTTCAGGATTAATACTTCTAAGACAGCTGCGAGATGAAGCTCATCGATTTGCAATTGAGTTTCATAGGCAAAAAAGATCGAAGTCGATTTCCCACTCAGTTTTTAAAGATATTAAGGGAATTGGTGCAAAAAAAGCGCAAAAACTGCTAGTAGAGTACAAGAGCACTAAAAATATTGCTTCGCTCTCAATAGAAGAGGTTCAGAATAAACTTAATGTTTCCGATTTAACAGCTAAGGAAATTATTGATAAAGCAAAAATAATAACTAATTAAGCTTATTCTTTTNCATCCATTCATCTGATACGAATTTGCTCATATAGTTTCTGACGCCATCCGCCAAAATACATAAACACTTTTGACCTTTGGACAATTTTTGTGCCTTTTGCAACGCTGCCCAAACAACCGTTCCACTTGAGCCTCCGCAAAGCAACCCTTCGTTTTTTATGAGTTTACGAGCAATTTTAAATGAATCTTTATCGCCAACTTTAACATATTCATCAACAAGAGTATTGTCTAGAACATCAGGAAAAAAATCGTATCCAATTCCCTCAACCTTATAAGGATANACNTCATCGCCCCCACCAAGTACAGATCCATAAGGATCAGCGCCAATAATTTGAATATTCGGATTTTTTTTCTTAAAGTATTTTGCGATTCCTGTAATGGTTCCACCGGTTCCAACCCCAACAACAATCATATCAATCTCACCCGCAAAATCGTTCCAAATCTCTTTTGCAGTACCTTCTTCATGTGCATCGGGATTGTCAGCGTTTCCATATTGATCAAGTATATGTGCATTGGGAGTTGATTTCATGATCTTTTGAGATACATGAAATAAACCCTCTGGGTCATCGTGGCCAGCCTCAGTGGGTGTTCTAACAATTTGAGCACCTAACGCTTTTAATGCGACTTCTTTCTCCATGCTCATTTTTTCAGGCATCACAATTATCATTTTATAACCCTTAACAGCAGCAGCTAAAGCTAAGCCGATACCAGTATTGCCTGATGTTGGTTCGATAAGGGTGTCACCAGGTTTGATTCTGCCAGATTTTTCAGCGTTCTCTATCATTCTGATTGCTATTCTATCTTTTACAGATCCACCTGCATTCAAAAATTCACATTTAGCATAAAGGTCGCAATCAAGATCCCTTCCGATCGTATTTAATTTTACGGTGGGAGTGTTTCCGATAGACTCAAGTATATTGTTAAGCAGCATACGATATTCTTTTTAAAAATGAACTATGACTGTAAATTTTATGTAACAAATCTAGAATATTAATGAACAATTTACTCATCATATCTGCAACCAATGACAACAATTTGGATTTATCCAATAAGCTTTCTTCTTTGCTGGCCGATATTGGTCATGTCTCAAATGTTATAAGTTTAGAGGATTACCTTTTTCCTTTATTTGGAAGCGGAGATAATGCCGATGAGGTAAAAATTACTGAATTGATCGGTATGATAAAAAATGCTGAGGGATTAATTTTTTGTGGTCCTGAGTATAATGGTGGAGTTCCACCAGTTTTATCGAATGCCATTACATGGGTCACCGTTAAATCAAAAGATTGGCGAGACGCTTTCAGTGGAAAGTTTGCAATTATCGCAACATCAAGCGGGGGAGACGGTAATAGATTTCTTACTGCATTTCGATCTCAACTTGAGCATCTAGGAGTAAATGTTTTGGCGAGAACGATATCTTCAAACCCAGACAAGCCCCTGAAGGAAGATTCCGTTAAAAAAATTCTCCAAGGGCTTGTTGACGTCATACGCTAATTAGATTTAGCTGATTTTGATTTTTTGTGTTGAGGGTTTGACCTCATCCTTTTTTGGTATATTCACCTCTAAGGTTCCATTCTTATATTTTGCAGTAATCTTATCTACATTAATATAATCTGGTAAGGTAAATGATCTTTGAAAAGATGAATCATTCCTTTCTTTGATTGTGAACTTATTGCTTTCGGAATATTCAGTATTTTGCTTTGCGCTCAAATTTAATACCCCATTATCAATACTAAGTTCAATGTTCTTTTTGTCAAATCCTGGAAAATCAGCTTTGAGAATGAATTCATCATTATTTTCTTCAATATCTACCGATGGCATATAGGAATTGTTTGATTTGTAATTCCATCCATCGTTAAACATTCTATCAATCATATGATCAAAATCATTCATAAGCATGTTATTTGGTTTCCATTTTATTAAAGTCATCATTGACTCCTTTCTTATTTATTTAAAATTCACTTATTATGAAGCAATCCTCGTGCCATAATGTATAATTAGACATTTTATCATATTATTTTGTCATACTGACAGTTGATACTGTAATAATGGCATACTTATTATATTATGTCAATAGAATAATCAAAAATGATTAGACTTGTGAGGGCTGATGCAAAATATGTAATATTCTATCGAAGATTTAATCATGAAACAACAAGTTGCAGCTTCAAATCGTAAGGCGTATCACGAATATCATATACTTGACACTTATGAGGCTGGAATAGAGCTAGTTGGTAGCGAGGTTAAAAGTCTCCGAGAAGCCAAAGCAAATTTAAAAGAGTCTTATGTTATTATTCGAAAAAACCAAGCATGGGTAAGCGGAATGCATATTAACCCTTACTCAAATACTGGTCATACAGGCCATGAACCACTTAGAAATCGAAAATTGCTTTTAAATAAAAAGGAAATAATAAAAATACGCAACAGTCTAGACCAAAAAGGTTTAACGGCTGTTCCTCTAAAGCTTTATTTCAATAAACATGGTTGGGCTAAACTAGAAATAGGTATAGCAAAAGGTAAAAAGATCTACGACAAAAAGAAGTCTATAAAAGAAAGAGATATTCAGCGTGATACGCAAAGAGAACTGAGAGATAGATCGAGATGAGTTTTTTACCTATAGACAAGCAGTTCGATCAAATTAAAAGAGGATGCGAGGAGATCATTCCTGAAAATCAGCTTTTAGATAAACTAAAGCGCTCTTATGATTCAAATACTCCGCTCAGAGTGAAATTAGGTTGTGATCCCAGCAGGCCAGATCTCCATGTTGGACATGGTGTTGTACTGCGAAAGCTTCGACATTTTCAAGATTTGGGACACCAATCAATTCTTGTTATTGGAGATTTCACCGCCATGATTGGAGATCCCTCAGGTAGAAATAAAACCCGTCCACAATTAACACTAGAAGAAACTAAGGTTAACGCTGAATCCTATATTAATCAAGCTGGTCAAATTCTTGACCTTGAAAAATTGGAAATTGTTTACAATTCTGATTGGTTAAACAAGATGGATTTTAGTGATGTTATAAAGCTTTCGAGCCATTACACGGTTGCAAGAATGCTCGAAAGGGACGACTTCACAAAACGCTACCAATCAGAAACACCTATTTCGATTCATGAATTTATGTATCCTCTTGCGCAAGGTATGGATTCAGTTCATTTAAACGCAGATATTGAGTTAGGAGGTACCGATCAGAAATTTAATTTGCTTGTAGGCAGAGACCTTCAAAAAGAGTACGACCAAGAACCTCAGTGCGTTTTAACATTGCCGCTTCTTGAGGGAACAGATGGTCAGGATAAAATGTCTAAATCTTATGGTAATGATATTGGATTGACTGATTCTCCTCAAGAGATGTATGGAAAAACTATGTCAATTACTGATGAAATGATTGTAAAATATTTCAGACTTGCAGCTGATGCTAGCGATGAGGCTCTAGTTAAGATTGAATCCAATCTAAACGATTCAAGCTACAACCCAAGGGATGCAAAGCGTTTGTTAGCAAGATCTTTAGTAGAGTTGTATTATGACAGCGATAGCGCATTAAAAGCTGAAGATCACTTTGATGAAGTTATTGTCAATAAAAGTATTCCAGATGACATCCCAGAATTTCAAATAGAACGTGAAACTTCTTTGGTGGATGCAGCCTTTCTTTCTAAGGTCGTTGCAAGCAAGAGCGAGGTAAGAAGACTTGTTAAGCAAGGCGCAGTAAGTGTTGATGGTAAAAAAATTGATGATGCTAGTCTCTCACTAGTCTCTGGCCAAGTAATTAAGATCGGCAAGAGACGATTTTTAAAGATCAAATGAAAAAACTCCATTTTGTTTTAATAGCTATATTGCTGTTAAGCTATTCCTGCTCCAAAAATAATAAAACCAAATTGGTTGTTTATATTGTTTCGGATCAACTGACACCTAACCTAATGATCAAATATGACTCATTGTTTACTGGTGGCTTTCGTTGGCTTAAAGATAATGGAATAGATTATCTCAATACTTTTCATAACCACGCCAAAACTAATACAGGTCCTGGTTATTTTTCTCTTTCCACTGGAGTTTATCCAGGGAAAGGTGGAATTATAAGCAACGATTGGTACGATAGAGATTTAAAAAAAGCTGTGAATATTGTTGAGGATACAACTTCAATAAATTTTTCTGGTAATGATATTGGAAGATCTTTTAATAATATACAATCTTCGAGTTTAGCTGATTGGCTCAAGGGCACATACCCCAATTCAAAAGTCGTTTCGGTATCAGGAAAAGATCGCGGATCGATACTAATGGCTGGCAGTGACCCTGATCTTGCACTATGGTACGATAAAGATGGTGGATACACGTCTTCAACCTTTTATCTTCCAGCATTGCCCTTGTGGGTAAAAGATTTTAATCGAAAACTAAACGTTCGCTCCTATAAAGACAGTACATGGTCACGCTTGAAAGATCCAGATATATACTTAAAATATTCTAGACCTGATGATTTTGCCGGTGAAAAGATAGTTTCTAACAAAAAGGGCGCTAAACCCACTCTGCCTCTAGCTTTTGGAGAAATGTCCCAATCCTCACTTCTATCAGGATTTTATGAATACCCTCAGGGTGACAGGTCTCTTATAGATCTTGCTCTTGAAACAATTGATAGATTCAAACTGGGTGAAGACAGTTCACCAGATATACTTTTTCTAGGTCTTTCTGCAACCGATGGCGTTGGTCATCATTTTGGACCAAACTCGGTTGAGCAGCTCGATAATTATTTGCGCTCTGATAAAAATTTGATACGTTTAATCAATTATATTGAAAGAAAAGTTGGTGCCGGAAACACGATTTATGTTCTTACTGGTGATCATGGAGTAATGGATTTACCCGAATATTTACTATCCAAAAATATAAGCTCAGGGCGTATATCGGGCGANCAAAGAAAAAAGATNTACGCAAAAATTATAAGTCAAATAGATTCAAAAATAGGATCTAGAAAAGTTAAGCAATACGGCGATGCCTTCTATTTTGATAAGGACNTGACTGAAGATGAAAATAATATTGCTNTATCCATAATTAAAGATTTNGTTTTGCAAATTGATGGTGTAGAAAGGGCATTGACTGCCGAAGAAATTATTGAGCTTCCAAAATCAAAAATTAATATTCGCTTAAAGAATATGATTCATCCTATTAAAAGTCCTAATGTATTTGTTCTAATCAAAGAAAATTGGCTTTGGAAGGATGATTATGGATCAAGCCATGGATCGCATTACGACTATGATTCACATGTCCCTTTTATCGTATCTAGATTTAATAATATTCCTCGGGTTGAAAATAAAAATCTATTTACAGTTGATATCCCTGTTACAATTGCTAAATATTTGAAACTTGACTACCCCAATGAGCTTGACGGTAAACCAATACCATTAAAATTCATTGAAAAATAAATTTTTATTTTTTTTTGATATTTCCTGACATACCTCTCAAGAACTAAGTTCAATTTTACTTTTAATCAAAATTATATAATTTTTGGAGATTTTATGTCAGAAAATGTAAAAGAATTTACGACTCATGATTTTAAAACTGAGGTTGTAGAGGCAGACACACCTGTTTTGGTTGATTTTTGGGCTGAATGGTGTGGGCCCTGCAAGGTCATTGCTCCTGTTGTAGAGGAGCTGGCTGGTGATTATGAGGGAAAAGTAAAAATCGGAAAGGTAAATGTTGATGATCACAATCAAGTGGCTAGTGAATATGGTGTAAGAAGTATACCAACCTTGCTGGTTTTTAAAAACGGAGCAGTTGTAAATCAAATTGTTGGTGCTGTTCCCAAAGAAAGAATAACCGAAATTTTAGATACGGTTATTTAGATAATTAATATTAATAATGAATCGAAAGGTTATCATAATTGGTTCTGGTCCAGCTGGTTTAACAGCAGCTTTGTATACAGCGCGAGCCAACCTTAATCCTTTAGTGTTCGAGGGAAGTCAGCCTGGTGGTCAATTGACCATAACCACTGATGTTGAGAATTTTCCAGGATTTCCTAATGGTATTATGGGACCGGAATTAATGGAATTATTCAGAGATCAAGCAAAAAGGTTTGGAGCAGAATGTTATTTTGAACACGTTACAAAAGTAGATTTCTCAAAAAAACCTTATAGTGTTTGGGTAGGAGACAAGAACTACAAAGCTGAGTCAATTATTATCGCTACTGGAGCTACAGCTAAGATGTTAGGCCTTGAAAGCGAAAAAGAGCTAATGGGATTTGGAGTTTCAGCATGTGCAACTTGCGATGGATTTTTCTTTAAGGATAAAAAAGTCCTTGTTGTTGGTGGCGGTGACTCCGCCATGGAAGAAGCAAATTATTTAACTAAATTTGCATCTGAGGTTGTTATTGTTCATCGTAGGGATGAATTTCGAGCTTCAAAGATTATGATTGATAGAGCAATGAACAATCCAAAGATAAGAGTACTTTGGAATTCATCCGTTCAGGATATTTTTGGGTCTCAAGAAAAAGGAGTTCATGCTGTAAAGATTAAGAAAACAGACTCTGATGAAAGCTTTGAAGAAGACTGCGATGGAATTTTTATGGCAATAGGGCATAAACCAAATACTGACTTATTTAATGATCTCCTAGATATGGATGAAAATGGATATTTGGTTACGAAAAATGACTCAACCTTAACAAATATTGATGGTATTTTTGCCTGTGGTGATGTTCAAGATCATGTTTATCGACAAGCAATAACCGCTGCTGGATCTGGATGTATGTCAGCTATAGACGCAGAACGTTATTTAGAAAGCTCTTCTGAGTAGATAATCTTTCCTTTCTTCCTCTTAAAATAAATGGAGGCGAAATGAGTAATAGTACAACTTTAATCTTAGAATTAAAGAAAGTTCAAAAATCGTTTAGAGGCAATGTTGTCCTTGATATACGACACTTAAAGTTTCACAAGGGTACCATTTATGGAATTGTTGGCCCTGCCGGGTGCGGTAAATCATCCCTTATGAAAATCCTATCTGGTTATGAAACTCCGAGCAAAGGTGAAGTCCTCTATGATAATGCTCCATTTTCTAAAAGTTTTTTAGGGAAACCAGTTAGCCCTGAAGACTTATTCCTTGTGAATAACTTGAAGGTTAAAAGGTCTTTAGTCACAAAGCTGTTTAAAAAATCAAATGCCAACCAATTATTATCTAATTATTTTACAAGCTCTTCAGCTGAGAAAGTTGTAAATACAAATTTCTCTAATTTATCTAAGGGTGAGAAAAATGCGGTTTTATTGACGCTTGGCATAGATGCGGATCCCCGGGTTATGCTTGTTGATGATTATGGAATATATTTTGATAATGCTATGGAGCAGAAGTTTAGAAAAAAAATAGTTTCAATCAATAAAGACCATGGTACAACCGTAGTTTTATCATCACCTAATGAAAAGATCTTAAAAAACTTTTGTTCAGTTTTAATTTATTTGGATAATGGTCATATATCTAAAATTAGAACTGGTTCTCATAAAAACCCAAATAACGAAAAAAGAAAACCAAGAAGATATCAAAATTCAAAAAGACGAGGTTATAGGGGGCGAGACAAAAAATGATATCTAGCGAAAGATATGAATCAATATCAAATGAGTTTAAGGGAAAGCGAATTTTTATCTTAGGAGATCTTATGCTCGATAGGTATTATTATGGACAATCTTCCAGAATGTCACCTGAAGCGCCAGTTCCTGTCGTTGATATTCAAAAAATTAAAGAAAGTCCCGGTGGCGCTTCAAACGTAGCACTAAATCTATCCTCTTTAGGTGCGCATTCTGTGCTGTGTGGTTTAATTGGAGATGATGTTGATGGTGAGATGTTAATCAATAGCCTAAAGAGTCATAATATTTCGATCGAGGGATTAATTAAAGATCCAAGTAGACCAACCACTGTAAAGTCTAGAATAATTTCAAAAGACCATCAAGTCCTTAGAATGGATTTGGAAAATTCTGAAGACACAACACCAGAAATAAATTCAAGCGTTTTAGATACTGTATCTAATTCTTTAAGCAATATAGATGCTATTATACTGCAAGATTACAATAAAGGACTTTTAAATGAAATTACAATAAAAAATATATTATCATTGGCAGATGAAAAGGATATTCCAGTCTATGTGGATCCAAAACATAGAAATTTTTCATCATATCAAAATGTAAGGATGTTTAAACCGAATTTATCTGAATTTTATAGTTACATGCCGCAAAATCAAGATATTGAATCTGCAGGATTCTCATTTATTGATGAAATTAAGTGCGATATTTTGATGGTTACTAGAAGCGCTGATGGTATTTCCCTCTTCTATAACTCAGAGCATCATCATATACCAACAAAAGCTCGATCGATACATGATGTATCTGGCGCTGGAGATACAGTTATTGCAGTTTATTGCCTTAGTGAAATCAGTGGCGCCAATCCTCTAGAGTCTGCGCTAATTGCTAATCATGCTGCAGGCAGGGTCTGCGAAAAAGTTGGAGTTGTTCCCATTACTTTATCACTCCTTGATGATATTTTAAATTAAGCTTTACGCTTAAATGCTTTTAAAAAAAATATTACCCTTATTTTTAATCTTAAACTCAAATATTTCACTTGCTCAGCCAGAGTTAAGATTTAATCCATTTGATTGGGTACTCTACAAGCATACTGGTTCAATAAATTCCATTTCATTTGGTGATCGCTACGCATTTATTGGTACTCAGAATGGCGGAGTCGTTCGATTCAATACAAGATCGCAACGCTTTGAAGAGCCTATAACAAGATCTCAAGGATTAAAATCTGATTTTGTAACTGCTGTTCATTATGCATCTAGTGGGATACTCTGGGTAGCCACCATCAACGCATTAAATTATAGTTTTGACGCTGAAGGTGACTGGAGATCTGTCAGCTTGGAATCACTTGGCCTGTCGACAAGAAACCCTATTATTAGAATTGGTGATGATGGTAAAGATATATGGGTTGAAGCTTCTGGTCAACTCATGCGTATTGATGGAGTTACGGGTATAAAGCTTGAATCAATGATAAGGCAAAATAAAAAAATATTTTGGAGTTCTGGTCCAAATACCTTTTGGCAGGACCCTGCAGAGTTTCTCTTTAAATATACTTTTTTAGATGGTTGGATGCAGAATCTAAATGAAATGATAGATCCAAATGGTCAAACTATTTCTATAACAACCATTGCTGAAAATAATTTTGGTGAAATTATGATTGGATGTGAGGATGGATCTTTATTTTTTGGAGATCGCACAATGAAGCTACTTTCATCATTCAAATTTGGAATAAATTCATTGGACGTAAATACTATAGCGGGCAATCAAACCTTTTGGATTGGAGGAAGNAATTCTCCANNTAATGGCGGACTCACCGTTTTAGACATCAGTAGAAATATCTACGATCANTACAGCTTTTCAAATATNATNAATGTTGATGCTACTCCTATNTTTTCTTCATTAAAAATCAAGANAGATATTTTTTTTGGTGGTGAGAATAAATTTATACACTTTAACACAAAAAACTCATTTTGGTCAGAATATTATCTTCCCACTGCAATCANCAATAATATAGTAATAGATATTATTGAAAATGATNANAGTCTGTGGCTCGGAACAAACAACGGTTTAANAATATTCGATGTAACCACGAATNAATTTGTTGAGAATAGAATAACAGATCATTTTAAAAATTATTTTATTTTTGATATGTTGAAGTCAAATAAATTTATTTTTATTGGAACAGATGTTGACCTTTACATTTACGATATAAAGAACGAATCACTATATGAGNATGATTCTTTCGGCTATGAAGATGAGGAATTTCAATTCTCCGCATTTCGAACAAATTTCACCGCCATGACAACCTACAGAAATGAAATATATTTTGCCAACAGAGAATCGGTAATTAAATTAAATATATCTTCGAGAAAGTGGTCAAAAGTTTTTGGCTCTGAAGTCTTTAGTGGTGATCGTATCAATGCTATGGCGGCCGACCGAAGGTACCTATTTATGGCTACGGATAATGACTTGATTCAATTTGATATTAAAGATAAAATCATAGAAGTGTTTAATTATAAATTTTTGGGAAATATAAATACCCTCAAGATTGACCGAACTCGTCTTTTGATAGGAACTTCTGAAGGTATAGTATCGTATTCTTATAAATAATGAGATTTTATTTAACTATTTGTTTTGCCTTTTTAATATCACAAGATATTTTTGCCCAACAGCGCATGAAATCAAGTAAGAATGAACTCATTCGTCAATATACTTTTAAGTCCTTTTCAATTGCTGATTCAAAATCTGATTCTATAAGAATTTTAACGTATTTAGTCGTGCCTAATAATGTACTAAAATTCGTTAAAAATAACGATTTATTTGAATCATCTTACCAGGCAAAGGTTACAATAAAAAAGAAGAGAGGGGTTCAAATTGGTAGAAAAAGTTGGTCAAATACACTGAAAACAAAATCATACACAGAATCTAGTTCTAATAAAATTTCTACGATTCATTTTTATGAATTTAAAGTTGCTCCAGATGACTATATAATTTCCTCTGAGTTATTTGATATGGATTCAAATGAAAGTGGAATAATTAATCGCGAAATTAAACTTAAAAAAGCTAAAAGTAGCCCCTACTTGCACGAACCTTTTTTAATAGATAGTTTTGATGGGAATTGGGGTCTTGGTAATGATGAAATTCCAATCGTATCAAACTTAATTGGCAAAACTTCAGTCAAACCAACGCTTTTCTTATCAGGAAGGATAGATACTGGTAAATATAAAATAAATGTAATTATTAACAGTACTAACAAAAANGAGCTATGGAATCAGTCGTTTGATATTTTTTCAGATGAAAATTATTTTTATCAGCGTATAGCTATTCCTGAAGAGGTCATAAGTAAGGGGCTGAGAAAAAAGATTTATATTACGCTTGAACAAGGAAGTGCAAAAAAGAAAGAAACAATGGTGTTTGGTGTTACTCGTGAAGGTTTTTCAAAATCAATATCTAACCTTAATCAGGCAATACTTTCAATGCGTTATATTCTTGTTGATGATGAGTATAAGAATATGAGAAGATCAAAGCCTGAAAGGCAGGAGGAGTTATTTTTAGAATATTGGAAAAAAAGAGATCCAACTCCAGATACTGANCGCAATGAACTGCAAGATGAATATTTCTCTAGAGTAGCATATGCAAATAGCGCCTTTAAGGGCAGTACTGATGGCTGGCGAACCCATATGGGTGAAATATATATAAAATTTGGAAGACCTGACGATATTGAGGAATACAATGATCCCTTTACAAGAATATATCAACAGCGCTGGCATTACTATAAAATAAATAAATATTTTGACTTTGTCGATGAAGCAGGGTTCGGTGACTTTAGACTCGCATCACCGTTCTTTGGTGGAAATACCTGGTAACCTATGAAGCTCTCAAAGGATGAAATTAGTTCCTTAATAGCTTTGATTTCAGAGGGCGATAATATTAACAAATATTCTCTATCAACAGTTTTGGATAAGCTTAAGTCCAATACAAATACGTACACCATGTACGTTGATGGTGCTGCTGATTTACATTCAAAAACCGCTGGAATTGGTGGCGTTATTTACAAAGGAAGCGAAGAATTGATTACCTTTTCTGAATATTTAGACGATTCTACAAACAATGAAGCTGAGTATGAATCCTTAATACATGGCTTAAAGCTACTTGTAAATCTATCAATTCTAAATGTCAATATATTTTCAGATAGCGAATTAGTGGTTCGACAAATCAATGGAGAATATAAAGTTAAAAATGTCCGGATGAAGAAACTTTATCAAAAAGCCACATCCTTGTTGTCGGGATTTGAAAATTGGACCTTTACTCATGTTTTGCGTGACAAGAATAAAGTTGCTGATATGTTAGCAACCGAAGGTCGATTAAAAGGAAAATAAATTTTGTTTATTTAATGTAATCCTACCTCTTTTGTTTATAAATTATAATTAGTATCCGAGCGTAAAATTATAACAAATGAATTTTTTAAATAATTTCAAAAATCCATTGAATTGGGTTTCAGGCGATATTGCTATTGATCTTGGCACCGCTAATACCTTAGTCTATATTAAGGGCAAGGGAGTAATGATTAATGAACCTTCGATCGTTGCCAAGTCTGTTCATGATGATAAGATAATAGCCGTTGGCTATGATGCAAAGGCTATGGTTGGCAGAACACATCGTGAAATAGAAACAGTCAGACCCTTGCGAGATGGAGTTATTGCTGACTTTAACATGACAGATGGTCTAATTCAGGGCTTTATAAGTAAAATAAATATGAATCGTTTAGCACGTCCAAGAATGGTTATCTGCGTTCCATCTGGTGTAACCGAGGTTGAAAGAAGAGCAGTTCGAGATTCGGGTGAACGCGCTAATGCTCGACAAGTCTATTTAATTGAAGAGCCTGTAGCTGCTGCTATTGGTATTGGATTAGACATATCAAAACCTGTTGGTAGTATTATTATTGATATAGGGGGAGGTACTACTGAAATTGCAGTGATCGCTTTAAATGGCGTTGTTACAAAAGAAGCGATTCGCGTTGCAGGTGACGAGATGGATACCGCAATTATTCAATGGTTTAGAAATGAGCACAAGCTTGAGGTCGGTCCCTCAACAGCAGAATCTATAAAAAAATCCGTTGGTTCTGCTATGAGGGTAAAAAGTGAGATGATAGCAGTAAAAGGGAGGGATCTTGTATCAGGAATACCAAAAACAATTGAAGTGTCTTCTGATGAAATTCGCCAAGCTCTTAAAGATCCAATTAATGCAATTGTCGAGGCTGTTAAGCGCGCTCTTGAGCGCACACCCCCAGAATTATCATCCGATATTCTTGATCAGGGTATTATTATGACTGGCGGTGGCAGTATGCTAAAAGGTATTGACCAATTAATTCGTGAACAAACTAGCGTACCTGTAAATGTAGCTGAAGATCCTCTTTTATCAGTAGTGAGAGGTACAGGCAAAGTCCTTGAGGATGTTAAAAAATACGAGTCGGTACTTATTTGATCTTATAAATGCAAAAAATATATCTATCTATTCTCAAAAAGAGAGATCATTTTGTATTTGTAATATTAATTTCCATTTCGTTTTCATTTCTTTTAAATAATGACTCTACCAATACTCTTCTTGTTAGAGCTAAATTTTTAGATTCTTTCTCGTTTATAACGAAACCTTCGATGTGGATAAAGAGTGTTTCCCAGCTTGAAGAGGAAACGCAACTTCTCAGGGAAAAAAACCTTCAATTAACATTACAATCTGATGCCATGATAGATGCTTACAATGAAAACATCTTATTGAGGCAATTACTTGATTATAAAAAAGACAGCAATTTTAAACTTATATCAGCTAAGGTTACAAATATGGGTTCAACCTCAAATTTATCTTCTATCACGTTAAATGTTGGAGAGGAAGATGGTATTAAGGTTGATCAGCCTATTCTAATACCTGAAGGCGTTATTGGTAAAACTATTATTGTTGGAAAAACCTATTCTATTGCCCAATTAATAACAGATGTTAACTTTCGAATTTCTGTAAGGGTCTTACCATCTGGATCGGTTGGCGTTCTAAGATACTTGTATGATGATATTTGTGAAATAAGAGAAGTTCAAAAAAATGCTCAGATTGAACTTGGAAATAGTGTTAAAACATCAGGTTTCAGCAACATTTACCCAGAGAACTTACCTGTAGGTGAAGTGATTGAGATTCAAGATGAGCGAGGAAGTTTTCAGAAAATTGTCAAAGTAAAAATAACATCAAACATAGGCTCACTTTTAAATGTTTTTGTTATTGATAGAGGGCTTAATGAATAATATTCAAATTATTTTTTTGTCTGTCATTATTTTTATTCTTCAATTATTGCTAGTTGATTTTTTATCCCTAAATCTTATCAGACCCAACTTTTTAGTCATATACGTTTTATATATTTCGCTTTATAAAGGAAGATTATTTGCCTCTATTCTAGGCTTTTCTTTAGGCCTTCTTTCAGATTTCTTTGGTGTAGGATCCTATTTTGGATTAGAGCCTCTTTGCTTAAGCATTGTTGGTTATTTAGGCGGATTTCTTAATAATAGCTATGAAAAATTATTACCCTATATTTTTCATTCATCCTGGGTCATAATTATTTTTCTTCATTTCTTCATTCTGTGCTATTTTAGGTTTCAGAATCTTTACATATCTGATTTTTCTGAGTTTTTAATGATATGGCTTCTTTCTAGCTTATATACCTTGCTATTTATTTTTCCCATTCAATTTATTTTTCCATTAAAGGAGGCTTCTCATGCTGAGGTCTCCTAATTCTACATCCCAGACTAGAGTTTGGGTCGTTTATTTTTTTGTAGTTTTTGTACACCTAATCATTTTAGGTCGATTTTTCAAAATTCAAATCGTTGATAATGAGAAGTATTCAAAGCGAGCCAAAAGCAATTATGTNCGCGCTCTTTCTTTGCCTGCTCCCCGGGGTCTAATAAAGGACAGGAATGGCAATATAATTGTTGATAATTATCCCACCTACATCGTTTATGGAATTGGTGCTGAGATTAAAGATAAAGAAAAGAATTTTACAATTATTAGTCAATCTACAGGAGTTGATACAGCAATATTAAAAAAGAATTATAAAAATTATTTTCGCAGCAGATTTCTTCCAGCAAGAATTGTTAAGGATCTTACTATTGAACAGTTAAGCAAACTTGAAGAAAACAAAAATCACTTATCTGGAATTATATATAAACAATTTCCTGAAAGAATCTATCATTCTAAGATAAAGGCCACTCACGTTTTAGGATATCTTAAAGAAGTTGATAGCAAAATGATTAAAAACATGGAAAACGGAAATTATGCTTTTGGGGATTTGGTAGGTTGGGCAGGTGTAGAGAAGCAATATGAACAAGTTTTGCGTGGACAAAAAGGGGTCTCTTATTATCAAGTAGATGTTTTTGGTAGGGAGGCTGGAAAGGTTGAGACATACGAAGATGTGCTTTCGCAACCCGGTTTAGATTTAACAACAACCCTAGATATCAATGTTCAGCTCCTTGTTGAAAATATGTTTAAAGATAAAAAAGGTGCTGTAATTGTATCAAAGCCAAAAACCGGTGAGATTTTGAGCTATATGAGCTCACCTGACTATAGCCCAGATCTTTTTACTGGCATGGTCTCAAGNAATGANTGGCAATCGATAGTTTCTGATCCNGATAGNCCGTTGCTTAATCGCGTTGCTAATGGTATGTACCCTCCNGGTTCAATTTANAAAATGGTAGTAGCTATTGAGNTNCTTGAGAAAAAGCATATTGATGAAGACTGGAATGTTTNTTGTAAAGGTGAATANGANTTTTATGATCGANTTCACAAATGCTGGGATNAAAACGGTCATGGAAAAGTTGATGTAAAATCTGCTATCTCACAATCGTGNGATGTTTTTTTCTATGAGGCTATACAGCGAGTGAGACTAAATGATTTAGAAAAGCGATCTAAGCAGTTTTTGCATGGAATACCAACAAATATTGATTTGCCTTCAGAGATGAAGGGTAGAGTTCCAACTAGAAACTTTATGAATAAATTGTACGGAAGGTATGGATGGTCTTCGGGAGCTATGTTNAATATTTCCATCGGTCAGGGTGAAATACTCGTAACCCCAATTCAAATGATGGCCTATACGAACNTATTAGCAACAATGGGATCAACAAAAAANCTTCACATTGTTTCAAAAAACAACCTCAACGATATTGTAGTGTCNTCCATCAGTAAAAAAACNTGGAATATNATTNACGATTCAATGTTCATGGTTGCAAATGATNNAAAAGGAACTGGAAAACTTTCAAATCCNAANATNTCAGGGGTTAAAGTTTATGGTAANACCGGAACAGCGGAAAACCCACATGGAGAAACTCATGCATGGTACATTGGTTTTGCAAAAGATGAAAANGATGAAATGATATCAGTTGTAGTGCTTGTTGAAAATGGAGGTGGAGGTGGATCTGTTGCATCACCAATAGCTGGTAAAATATTCAAGGAATATTTTAATGACATAAATTCAAAGCTTACTGCAGCGAAATGANCTCTTTTTTTTCTAGATCAATCAAATCTTCACCCTATAGNCTTCTTTTAATAATTTCCGGCCTTTTATTTATTGGCTTGCTCTCTCTTTACAGTATAGCAGCGGCAAAATCAGGTAGCGGTTCTAGTGCATTTGCAAGACAGTTGCTATTCTTATTACCTGCTTTTACTCTCATGCTTATTTTTTCTCTTATACCAAAGAAGATCATTCATGAATATATTTATATATTTTATGCATTAATAATTGTAGCAGTTTTCATTCCTTTCTTTGGTTCTAAGGTAGCTGACACTCACAGGTGGATAAATATAGGTTTACCTTTCAATCTACAGCCATCTGAAATTGCGAAATTAATTGTAGTTTTAACTCTCGCAAGGTATTTATCTGATAGGAACATTGAATTAAATCATTTTACTGCNAATCTCATTCCATTTTTCATAGCATTTATTCCAGCAATTATNGTTCTTAATCAGCCAGATCTAGGCACTGCATTGGTGATGATGAGCCCGGTTATTCCTATGCTTTTTTGGGTCGGGGCAAGGCCATTTCACTTGTTTTTAGTTATAGCACCAGTTTTGAGTATATTGTCAGCCTCTAACTTCGCTATTTTTACTTTCTGGTCAATGATTATGGCTTTGATAATATTTTTATCAAAAGGAAAATTATGGAATAGTATTGCAATTTTCTTTTCAAATATTTTTTTAGGACTCATTTTCCCTCTTTTTTGGAACAGCTTTCTTAGGCCTTATCATAGAAACAGAATCTTAACCGCAATTAACCCTGAATTAGACCCATTAGGATCAGGATATCAAGTCATACAAAGCAAAACAGCTTTAGGTTCAGGTGGTTTTTTTGGCAAAGGTTGGGGAGAGGGAACGCAAACACAGCTAAAATTTCTTCCGGTTCAGGAATCTGACTTTATCGTTAGTGTTATTGGGGAAGAGATGGGTTTTGTAGTTATTTTAGCAATGATAATGCTATTTCTTTATTTAATATTGAAAATTATAAATCTAGCGTATAACGCAAATGATAGATTTTCAAGTTTAGTATTGATTGGAATTTCAACAATTTTTCTTTCCCATATTTTTGTAAACTGTTCTATGGCTTCTGGAATGATACCGGTAAAAGGACTTCCTTTGCCTTTTATTTCATATGGTGGATCATTCTTACTCTCATCATTCATAATGATAGGGATTGTCATAAATTTTAGCAAAGATGAGTCCTATTGATAAAAAAATAAAAATAATGACGATTGTCCTAGATTTTAGGTAAATTCTTACCGTTATTTTTTAATCTGAGGTTATCATAAATGTTTAAACAGAATCTGAAACTCTTTATTTTCGTATTTGCTTTTGTTTTTTCTTCATTTATCCTTGCCCAGGGTTCAAGTTCCTCCAGGGATTTATCTAGATTGTCTAGCTCTGTAAATCTACAGAATATGCGAATTGATTCTCTTGATGCTCAAATGCGCCTCCTTCTACCTGAACTTCAGAATGCTTTATCTGCTAATTTAAAAGCCAAAGAACAGACTGATTCTGTTGCAATACTTCTTATTAATAGAATCAATACCTTTCAAAATAAAATGCGTTTAATTGAAGACAAAATTTCTTATGTAGATAGTGTTAATTTTGAAATCCTTGCTCAGCTTGTAATGGTAGAAAATAAAATCGTTACTCTTGCTAATAGTTTTACAGAAATGTATGAGCTCAAATCAAATAGCTCTTCTGACAAAGTTAGTTCTCGCATAAGCCCCGTTGAATATAAGCGTACTTACATCGATGCTTTGACGGCATACCAAAATGGAGATTATAACAAGGCCATAAATGGCTTTTCTGGTTTGGTTATTTCTGATCCAACAAATGACTTAGCCGATAACAGCCAGTACTGGCTAGCAGAATGTTATTACACCATTAAGAACTATAAGCGAGCTGTAATTGAATTTGAAAAAGTCTTCTCTTTTTCAGGTACCGATAAAGATGACGATGCACAGCTTAAACTCGGGCATTGTCACAGAAGCATGGGTAATGTTAAAAAAGCAAAAGAAGAATATCAGAGATTGATAGATTATTTCCCTGGATCTGAGTTTTATGAAAAAGCACGTCAATCCATCAAACAGCTAACCGTTCAATAAATTAATAAAATATGTCACTTAAATTATATTATTTCACAACTGAAATTGCGCCTTTTGCCAACACCTCACATTTAAGTAAATTTTCAGTAGACGTACCACTTTCTCTTCAAACCGCTGGTAATGAGGTAAGAACTATCTTGCCTAAATACGGATTTGTAAGTGAGAGAAAATACATTCTTCGAGAGGTTATCAGGTTAAGAGAGATACCATTTGTATTTAACGGGGAAGATGAGATAGTATCAGCAAAAAGCGCATTCATACCCAAAACCAGAGTTCAAGTTTATTTTCTTGAAAACAATATATGGTTCAAGCCCTTGTCTAACTTACTCTATAAAGCAAAAAACGGTAGGGTATTGCCTGATAATGATGAAAGATATTCTTATTTTTCAATAGCTGCTCTAGCAACTTTGCCACACTTATTCTGGAAGCCTGATGTTATTATTTGCAATGATTGGCAGAATGCAACGGTTCCTATGATTTATAATCAAGTTTATAGATCTAGAGAATTTTATGAAGATATTAAAACTGTTCTCATTGTTCACAATTTTGATGAACATTGTACNTACAATCGTTCTGTTTATGACAAAATCGGTGTTAGTATACCTAAGAAGATANCAGGTGATAAAGTCAATTGCTATGAAGCGGCAGCTGATGATGTTGATCTTATTATTTCTCTTGACTCNCCATCGAATAANATCACAAAAAAATTACTTGACCTTCCCCTAGTTAAATCAAATAAGAAGAAGTTAATTTCTATTAAAATCGAAGATGGTGAAGATCCTAGTTTTGACAATACTGCTTTAAAAATAAATGATGAATTGGCGAAACATTTCGCCTAGTTTTTTGTTTATTTAACCAATAGGCAAATGTTATTAATTAGATCTCAATTTCCTTTTTTTCTATTTCTCATATTTAGCTTTTCAGTCTTTTCGTGTGAGGATAATCCTCTATATATTGAAGATAAAGATTTATCACTAAAGATTGATACTGTCTCTTTTGTTGTTACTGAATCCATTACTTANCAAACACCCCCAATAATGGGTGGTTCAAAAAGATTGTACCTTGGCAGAAGTGAGANTTATGATTTTGAATATGCTATGATAAGGTTTAATANCACTGCTTCGAGGCGCTTTGATCCTCAAGGCAATCGAAATATCATTGATAATTTCATTGATTACAATGACTCTTTACTTACCATTGACAGTTTAGGATTAAAGCTTTTTTTCTCGACAGATTCAGTTCAGACTAATTCGTCATTTAAACTTCATTATTATCCAGATGGCGCTGATTCTGTGTTTAGTCAGGCTCAAACAAATTATTACAATCATAATGCAAATTTCTCTAATGTAATTTCGTATGGAATTGTTCAGTCTGACACTTCTTCCTTATCAACTTTAAATTTTAAAATCGACTCATCGTATTTTTCAGAATTCATGGATACGTCCAATGTAAGTTTTAACAATACCTTTTTAATATCTATATCATCCGATGAAAATAAAATTCATGAATTTTTAAGTGTGAATGAAGACGGTATAAATTTTCCATCACTATCAATTTATTTTACTTATCAAATTAACGACTCAACTTTAATAGATACGTTTAACACACATAGTGCATCGGAGGATTTATCAATATTAAAACCACCTGCGCTATCTGATACTGATTCCACACACTTATCTGTATCTTTATCAAAAGGACTCAAATCTCTATTNACAATTGATATGAAAGATTGGAAGNTGCCAAAGAGCAGCGTAATTCGAAAAGCTGAACTTTTACTTTTTCCTTTAAATTCTGATTCAACTAATACTTTTATAGTTAATTCATATCCAACTGAAACTAACTTTATTCCAAAATCGTTTACCTCCTACACCAGTGATCCATTNATTTATAATTTAGATTTTGGNACCTCTACTATTTTAACTGAAAAAGTGAAATTCAACCATCGTTTGGGAATAAATGGTTTCTTTAATGATAATGAATCGATTCATGTTTTTAATCTCCAATCAAGCAGCTTAAATGACCCATTTAAAACTGTATCTTTTTATGATGACAAAAATGTTGAATTTTATCCGAGACTGAGAATCTTATATGTCAATCCATAAACTAATACTTTCATTTACTTTGATTGTCGTCATATCTAATGGACAATCCGTTTATAACTCTCATGGCCTAGGTATTATGAAATCGTCATTTTTTTCATCAAGTGATGGAGCTGGCTCTATTGGTTTAGTACCTACTTTTACCCCTAAAGTATCGCTTAACAACCCATCAACTTGGAGCAATCTAAACTTTTCATATGTGAATACATCTTATTTTGCTCATTCTGTAAAGTTTAAAGATGCAAGTAATAGCAGTTTTTCTTCACAATTTTCTGGTATTCAATTTTTAATACCAATTAGAAAAAAGTATGGAGTTGCCTTTTCGGTAAAGCCAACTAACAATCATAATTCTTATATATCAACAGATACATCACGCTTTCAAATGTTTGATGAATATCTTGAAACATTTAAAGAGTTTCGCTCAGGAGGAGGCCTTATGGCTTCAAATTTTGCTTTTTCTGCTCCTATCAACTCTCAAATGAATGTAGGCGTATCCTACTATTACTTTTTTGGTTCCTCACGAAATGAGAAGTCTGTTATCCTTAATAGCACCTACTACAGATCTTTAAATATCAATACCTACAAAGGCTCTAAATACGATATTTATTTTAGCGGGAAAATGTTTGATTCAAACAACCTATCAATTAATATTTATTCAAAAATTGGTAAGTCATTAGACCCTATTTCAGGCTATAGTTATAATTTTGACTTTTTTGAAGACACGGATAATAATTATGTCCCAAGTTCAAACGATTTTCCTTTAGATACAGATGTTGATACTGTAAGATTTGAATCTGCATACGCCCCCAATGATTTTAGCCTCGGTTTGAATATAGATTTAAAAAATTCTGTAAATGTATTTTCTGAATTTGAGCTTTGGAGTGATAATGCTGAAAGCAGCGATTTTTTCAGTCTCAACAATGATCAGATCCAATCTAAGAGTCACCTNGGTTTTGGGTTGGTAAAATTTGGCAATCGCGAAGCTAGGGACTGGCAAGATAAAATTACCATGAGAATGGGAGTTTACAGGAAAAATTATAGTTATTTATCTTCAAAAAAGCTAATTGAGAATGGTATGTCATTGGGATTTGGCATTAAATTTAGTTCAACGGGTAATCAGCTCGATGTTTCTTACAAGCGCGGTACTCGTTCTTCTGAAGATTATTTTAACGAAATNTTTAATGAAATTACTTTTGGAATCAGCATTGGAGATGTATGGTTTTTAAGAAGGAGAGCAAAACAATGAAACCCATTTTTTTAAATAATAAAATCTTACTTTTTGCAATTGCAATTTTTATAACAATGTGTGCACCACCCGCGCCTGATGTTAATGCAGAAGCTGCAGAAGAAGCCCGTCAAGATTCAATACGTAAAGTTCGTTGCCCTCGCGTTTTCAGTAGCGCCGCTGAATTTTACAAGAATAGAGATTGGGAAAACACTGTTAAGGTCTATGGCGAATTAACAGATTTAGGATGCGACCGCGATGATCCAAAAGAAGTTTATCTGTATTATGCNATTGCATATGAATACATGGGTCGCTACGATAGCTCAGAATATGTTTTGTTAAAAGGTTTAACGTTTTTACCAGAAAATATTGAGCTAAGAAAAAGACTTGCNTATTCTTACCAAAAACAGGGCAAGAAAGATCTCCAGATGAATGAATTGGATAGATTNACATTTTTATCTCCAGAGGATGTCGATATTAAACTAGAGCTTTCAAAGCTCTATGCGGGAGAGGGTAGATATGAGGATCAGATCGTTGTGCTCAAAGATTTACTCAAGGTTCAGCCNAACAATGAAGGNGCTCAAAGCGACCTTGCACAAGCATATGAAAAAAGCGGAAGAGACCCTCTAGAGGTTTATAGAAGCAGATTTGAAAGCAATCCTGATAATATAAGCTATGGTCTTGATTATAGCGATAAACTTCTTGATGCTGACAGACCCNCTGAAGCCATAAATATATTAAAACAAGTTGTAGATGAAGATCCAACAAGTAAAGTTGCCTATAGAAAGCTTGCTCAAGCATACGATAGGGATGATGACCTTGAATCAGCAGCAAAAACATATGAAAAATTATTTAGACTTGACCCAAGAAACTTTAGAACTGCGATTAAAATATCTGAAGTTTATTTAGAAAATCAAGATTATGGATCTGCTTTTGATTGGGCTGATCGTGCTGTAATGCTTTCTAAAGAAGGTGAGTCCTTAGCAGCAAAGGCAAATGTATATTATAAAGGTTTTCAAGCTTGCCGATCTGGTCAAATAAGTACCGATGATAGGGTGGTCGCCACNTTGGCTTATAATGGATTTGAGCAAGCTGAAAAAATGGGATTTTCTAAGTTTAGTCGTTCAAAATCTTGGCTCTCCGATAATGAAGTTTTATTTGGTAAAGCACAATGGTTTATGATGGACTCAAATGTTAAGAATAGAGGATTTGTCAAAACCTCGAGCGCTTGTTATGAATGGGTGGGTGAGCGTTTAAACAAGCAAAGCGACTGGTAAATTATTTGAACCAAGCTTCAAAAATATCTACAATAAAGAATTCTGACTCCGAAGTCTATGGTATTCTTCAACGTGAGCTTACACGCGANAGNGANACCCTTGAGCTAATTGCATCTGAAAATTTTGTTAGCTATCCAATATTAGAAATGGCTGGCGGAATTATGACCAATAAATACGCTGAAGGGTATCCAGGTGCCAGATATTATGGCGGCTGTCAGCATGTGGATGAGGCTGAAAATCTTGCTCGTGAAAGGGCAAAAAAACTTTTTAACTGTGAATATGCAAATGTTCAACCACATTCCGGTTCTCAGGCAAATATGGCGGTATTAATGACTTTTCTTGATATAGGAGACACCATAATGGGTTTAGATCTAGCGCATGGGGGACACCTTACACATGGTAGTAAAGTTAATTTCTCTGGTCAGCTTTACAATGCCGTATCTTACCAAGTTAACAAGGATACAGGTAGACTTGACATGGAAAGTGTTGCGTCTATTGCAAAGAAACACAAGCCTAAAATGATAATATGTGGCGGTAGCGCCTATCCAAGGCACGTTGAATTTGCAGAGTTTAAAGCTATAGCAGATGATGTTGGTGCTTTTTTAATGGCAGACATAGCTCATCCGTCAGGCTTGGTTGCAGCGGGCCTTCATCCCTCACCAATGCCTTATTGTGATGTAGTTACAACTACAACACATAAAACTTTACGCGGCCCAAGAGGTGGCATGATAATGATGGGTAGAGACACAGAAAATATTTGGAACGTTGTCGCTCCTAAATCTGGGAGAGTTAAAATGGTCTCTGAACTGTTGGACTCTGCTGTTATGCCAGGTGTTCAAGGTGGGCCATTGATGCATATAATTGCTGCTAAAGCTATTGCTTTCGGGGAGGCCCTAGATCCATCTTTTAAAATTTATGCTCAAAATATAATAGATAATGCAAAATCCATGGCTAATGCATTCCTTGATAAAGGTTACGATTTAATATCTGGTGGAACAGATACCCATGTTGTGTTAATTGATCTTTCAAATAAAAAAGTGTCGGGAAAAGCTGCCGAAAAAGCTCTAGAAAGAGCTGGCATTACGGTAAACAAAAATATGGTTCCATTTGATACAAAAAGTCCCTTTGTAACGAGTGGAATTCGCGTCGGAACCCCAGCTATAACGACTCGAGGAATGGGTAATGATGAAATGACAAAAATAGTGGATTTGATTGATAAAGTAATATTAAACATTGATGACAATGAAATATTAACTTCCGTTAATCAATCTGTAAAGGAGCTTTGTCAATCATTCCCATTATACAATGAGCTTCACGAATAGAAACAACTTTTTACCTCTCTTTTTCTTCACCTTTTTTAGTCTTTCTTGTAGTACCTCTTCTTTTAGCATTGTTGCTCTTAATTTCACGCCAGAACTTGCGCAAAAAACCTTTCATAGAAATTCGATTAGGCTAGAAAAAAAAGCCATTAACAGTCCGAATGACTCAAAGGCTTTATATAACGCATCCAAAAACTTAACAATGTATACATATGGATTTCTAATGGATGAGGCTAAAAAAATATCTATGGAAGATTACAAGGAGGGTTTGAAAATTTACAATGAAGCAAATTCAATCTTTAAAAGATCGATTTTATACATCGAAAAATCCATTCAACTAGATTATAAAGATTATTTTGCATGGATAAATAATTCCCAGCCATCATCAATAGATTTTAAAAAGGAGAGCTCTTCAAAACTTTATTGGGCGGCAGCATCTTATGCTGGCGCTATTCAATCTAGCAATGGAGATCCCAATTGGGTTGTTCAGCTCCCTAAGATTGGTAAATTACTTGAGACAGGTTTAGAGCTGTATCCTGAGTGGAACTATGGTGCTTTTTATACTGCAATGATACCATATTCAATGATTAGACATGATGCTAGTCCCAATAAGATAGATACAGCTAAATATTATTTTAATAAAGCTCTAGAAGCCTCAGGTCTACAAGATTTGTCACCCTATATAGCATACGCTGAGAACATAGCGTTATATCAACAAAATAAGAATGAATTCACAAATATGCTTTATAGTGCACTTCGTATAGATATAAATGCCAATCCTGACCTATCTTTAGTAAATTATATCAACAGAAGTAGAGCCAATTGGCTCTTAGATAATATAGATGAGTTTTTTTATTAGATTATGATTCAAAAATTATCCATCAAAGTATTTTTAATTATTTTATTAGTTCAGCCAATTTTTGCTAAAAAAATTATTATTAAAATGGCGACTCTTGCACCTGAAGGTACCGAATGGCATGGTCTTTTAGTTGAAATGGGTCAAGAATGGCGCAAGGCAACAAACGGTGATGTAAGATTGAGAATTTATCCAGGAGGCGTTGTAGGTGATGAAAGGGATATGATACGTAAGATTCGAATCGGTCAAATACATGGAGCTGCCGTAACTACTGAGGGCATGACAGAAGTCAATCATTACTTTACATCATTTAATTATCCTACATTATATCAATCATATGAAGATGTTGATTACGTAAGAAGCGAACTGTCTAATGAGCTATACTCAGGTACTGAAGAAAATGGCTTTAAGCTTCTTACAATGGTGGACGTAGGATGGGTCTACTGGTTTTCAACTGATCCTATCTATACACCATCGGACCTTAAGGAAACAAAAATATGGACATGGGCTGGCGATTATAAGTCAGTACAGCTTTATGAAAAGAACGGTTTTCAACCTATACCTCTTACCTCAATGGATATTTTATCAGGTCTTCAAACTGGCCTAATTAATTCAATGGGTCTCAACCCAATGTTTGCCTTATCACAGCAAATTTTTGGAATAGCAGACAATATGCTGGATATGAAATGGGGTAATCTAACCGCTGCAATTATAGTTGATATGAAAATTTGGAATCGAATTAAGCCTGATCATCAAAAATCAATGCTTTCAATTGCTGAAAATCTTGGGGATAGCTTTCAAAATAAAAATAGATTTAGCTCTGATAAAGCTGTAGAAACTATGAAAGATTATGGCTTGACCGTTAATACTCCATCTGAAAATCAATTACAGGAATGGTTTGATTTGATATCTAGAATGGATGAGAGCTTTCGTGGTTCATTTATTTCTGAAGATGCTTATGACAGGCTCATGGACATTAAAAAGAATATGAGTGAAAGATAGAGCAATGAAAAAAAGTAGTTTATCTGAAAATCAATTAAGCGCTTTTAGTCTTTATGTGGGTTCGATACTGAGCGGTATATCCTTTTTGATACAATTATTATTGTCAAGCCCCCCTAATAAAGGAGAGCATATTTTTACCTATTACGCTAATCAAATACTCCTGAATTCTAATGTAAGTATGTTAAGTGCTTTGTTTTCATTTTTCGGTTCAATTGCGATCGCTTTTGGTATATTCTCATTAAATCAGTTTATTCAAAAAAAATCTATAAATCCATTGATGAATCTATCTGTTTTTCTCTTTGTAATATCATCTATTGGTTTTGTCATCTCTCGCGCACATGACTTGCTTATTATTTGGGGTTCTCCAAGTGAATTTTCAAATAACATGATGGTTGAATTTGCACTGATATTTTCTTTTGGACTATTTTATTGGCTTGGTATTGCTGGTATTGCATATTGCTTAAAAGAGAACGAATTTTTAAATAATAACTTCTTATTGGCCCTATCGATTGCAAGTATCTTCAATTTTTTATTGATAATCTATACAATTTTCAATGTTGATCCTTACGATGGTTCGACTTTAGTTCCCCTTTACACTGGTTTTACGATTGGAAATATACTGGTTATATTCTTTTGTTTCTTATCAGCAAAAAAACTTATTAATTCCTAACACTTTCTTTATAACAATTCATCGAAAAGGAGCATTATGAAAAAATATATCACCCTATTTAGTCTTGCTGTTACTGTTGTAGGTTTGGCGATAACTATTGATAGAGGAGATTGGTTTCTTGTTTTTGTGATTTCCATTGGCCTTATTCAAATACTCATTTCAAAAGGGTGGAAGTAAAAAAAATAATGAATCGCATAAAATTTGCACTCGTTGTTATGCCTCGATATAGCATTAGTGTTTTTATCTTTTTACTTCTTGTAGCTGTGTTTTTTTATGCAGGTGGAACCCTTCATGATCCAGGGTCAAAAGGATATTCTTTCACTAGAAACTTTTTTAGCGATTTAGGCATACTTTCCTCGCAAAATATTGTTTCTGTCGTGCTTTTTGGAATGGCCCTTTTAGTTTGTGGCTTAACCTTTATGATTTATTTTTTTTATTTTATGAAACTATTTAACCAGAATACGACAAATAGCAAACTTGGTAAAATTGGAACTCTTTTTGGAATTTTGGGAGCTATCTTTTTTATCATTGTTGGATTTACGCCACATAACTATGTTCATGATTCTCATGTATTGTCTGTTCATTGGGCATTTAGATGTTTTTTTCTAGCATCATCATTCCTAACATTCTCAATTTTTAGAGACAGTAGATTTGATTCTAGATATGCTTATGGATACTTAATATTTGCAATTTTAATATTTTTTTATATCATAGTTTTAGAGTTTGGCCCTTCGCCCCGCGAGAGCGATTTTGCATTAGTGTTTAATGTCATTTCTCAAAAAATTATTGTGTTTGTATTTATACTATCTGTGCTTTTGCAGTCGCTGGGAAATGCAACATTGATTGATAATAATAAACTTTAGTTTTTAAATATAGTTTAAGAAAGCAAAAAATGATGTACAAAATTAAATATCTAATATTCTTAATGATATTATTTAGTTGTTCGAGTGAACCCAAATCTGGATGGGATAAGTATTTATTTTCTGATGATATTTTGAGCGCTGAAGAATTTATTGATCAAGATTTACTATCAACACATATTACAAAGCTATCCTCTGATGAATTTCAAGGTAGAAAACCTGCAACACCGGGAGGTAAAAAAACGGTAAAATATTTAATTGATTCATTTCAAGGGATAGGTTTAAAACCTGGCAACCCCAACGGATCTTGGACACAAGACGTGAAGATGTTGGGCGTCAAATCAAATTTACGCTCTCAGTTTATTACCGATGATGAGAGATGGGTTCTGAGAACAGGTGATGATATAATTGGAAATTCTTATATCAAAAAACAAAATGTTAATCTAGAGAGAGTTGGTGTTATTTTTTGCGGTTATGGCGTAACAGCCCCTGAGTATAAATGGGATGATTATAAGGGGGTAGATGTCAAAGGTAAGGTTGTTATAATTTTAGTGAACGATCCGCCAATCATGAATAATGATGAATATGATAATGATATGTTTAAGGGGAAAGCCATGACATATTATGGTAGATGGTCATACAAATACGAAGAAGCATTAAGAAGGGGTGCTGCTGGAGCAATAGTGATACATGAATCCGGTCCTGCAGGGTATCCATTTAGTGTTCTTCAAGCTGGCCATGACTTAGAAAGTTTAACCATTGAAGCATCAAAATCTTTAAAATTTCAAGGCTGGCTACCATTAAGCTCGGCACAAAAACTTTTTTCAATGTCCGGACTTGACTTCTCTTCAATGAAAAAAGAGGCCTTAAGTCCTGATTTTCAACCAAAAAATATGGATATAAAATTCACTAGCCGAATCGCAAATACTTATCGATATGTGAACTCAAAAAATGTAATTGCTAAGTATGAAGGTGTAGATTCGCTTCTTAAGGACGAGTACATTATATACACAGCTCATTGGGACCATCTTGGTATGGATAAAAACTTAAAAGATGATAAAGTTTATAATGGCGCAAACGATAATGCATTGGGTACAGCTATGGTTCTCGCAGCCGCAAAATCATTTTCACAATTAAAAATTGGAACTAAGAGGAGCATTCTTTTCCTAGCGGTTACTGCAGAAGAGGATGGTCTGCTAGGGGCTAAATACTATAGCATGAACCCCCTGTATCCATTAGAAAAAACCCTCGCTGTAATAAACATTGATGCCATGGGCAACACGTTTGGCAAAACAAAAGATTTGATCATTATAGGTAAGGGAAATTCAAATCTTGACAANATNGTTGAAAGCGCAGCAAAACAAGATAAGAAATATGTTATTCCTGANGCTGAGCCTGAAAAAGGATTTTATTACAGGTCGGATCATTTTGCTTTTGCTAAAATGGGAGTTCCCTCGCTTTACGTTGATGGGGGTTTTGACGTAAGGGGTAAAGGGAAAGATTTCGGAAGAAGTATGAAAGATATTTACACCAAAAATCACTACCACTCTCTAAGCGACGAGATTCATTCAGATTGGGTTTACGATGGTATTATTGAAGATAATGGTATCCTGCTACGAGTAGGGTATGCCATATCTCAGCATAATGAATGGCCNACTTGGAATGACAATGCGGAATTTAAATCTACTAGAATGGAAATGTTAGGCGACTAAGATTCTACTTTAGGCCAATTTCTTTTAGTCTTTCATCAAGGTAGGTCCTTGCAGTATGAACATTATTTAGAACCACCTCATCTCTGGGGTGAAGAAATAATGGCATTGAATACCGACTNACATTCTTAGTTTTTTTGGGGTTAATAACTCTGTGAGTTGTTGATGGGTAGTAACCATTGGAAGCTAGATTTAGCATATCCCCCGAGTTAACGATTAGCATATTTTTATCGCAGCTAATATCGTGCCATTTTTCATGAACATCTTTAGCTTGAAGTCCAGGTTCACTACCAGCTAAAAGGACTGTAATTAGATTAATATCCTCGTGCGCTGCAGCTCTCATAGCTCGTTTATCTGCATTCTTTTCAATAGGAGGATAATGGATGATCCGAAAAAGGTTTGATGAGCTTCCAGATATCATCGAATTGAGTGATGACGAAAAATTCTCCTTTACCTTACTGGGGCATGACTCCTCTATCCATTGAAGCAGCTCGCTTGATAAGCTCACTAGTTCATTATACAGCGCTACCGTAGTCTCTTCAAGCTGATTTGGAACTTTACCCCAGGGATAATAGTGGTAGAATTCTTTAAGGTCTTTAATCGATGAATCTTTCGCGTTCTCAGTGAGAAATGGAAAATAACCATCTTGACTTTTTTTATTGTAAAGATAATTGAATTTATCCTCGCCTTTAAAAAAAGATTCCCAGTCGTCATAAGTCTTATTGATTAGGTCGACATTTATTGGATGATTTTTAAGGACAGCAAAGCCGGATGACTTTAATGATTTTTCAAGTTTTGATGATGCACTAGGATCATTATAATCAATAGTTAGTACATCATGCGACATAGATGAAAATCTAATTTATGCGAAATCTTCTTCTGAAAATTGCCATTGACAGCCATGACACCACCAAGGCTTACCGTAATACTCATCAACATTAGGTTGTAGCTGCATNGGGTCGCCGCATTTAGGGCAATTTCTAGTTGCGTCTTTNTTAGGCCATTTATAATCAGGCTTGAATTTTACAGGATTATCTAGATCATTTCGTTTTTGCATAGTGGAATTTAACTATCTTTTTGCACACATTAAATAGGTCTTTTAACTACTTAAGATCAACATTTGNCAAATTAATAACATGCTCAGTGTTATGTTTATATATTTTGAATATAAGGACTCTTTTTTCTGGTGAATCAATTGTTGGTGTAAAAGAAAAGAATTAAGATGAACTCTGTTTGTATCGCCTTGAATCACATAAATATTTTTTTTTGTTTTGTCAGGTCCATACTGAGTAAACGGATCTGTTACGGAAATGGGGTGAATTCCAACCTTATGATTTCCTGGTAGNACTGGTATTGGTTTTTCTAAAGGTGTGTGACCGATAAGGGTTCCATCAATGAATATTGGAATATTTGAAGTATCAGAGGTAATGACAATATACCCCACGTTATCCTCAAATGGTGAGACTTGTCCNCTTAATAAAGAAAAAATTGACACCAGTGGCAATAGGATTATAAATCTTAACTTATTCATCTTAATTTAATACGTATTTAAAAGCGATAATTATTAATAATGTTTTTTCAAAAATCATTTTTCAAAATTTACCCTTTTAGTTTCCTGATATTATTGTCTTGCACAAATTTTTCTGCATACTTCAATACCTTTTACAACGCTCAAGAATTGTTTCGTAACGCTGAAGAAATTAGACAAAAATCAGAAGATGATAAACCTCCAAAAACAGCCTTAGACAATTACCAAAAAGTTATCGATAAATCTAATTACATATTAGACCAGTATCCTGATGTTAAATATAGAAAAGATGCTCTACTGCTAATTTTACAGTCCCACTTTCACAGGCAAGAATATTTAGAAACAAAAAATATACTATCCAAGCTCATTGATGAATTTGGTGATAATTCTTTAATTGAATATAATTATTGGTCATCAATGGTTAAATGGAAAGAAGGNAAGGCTCAACCCGCGATTAATGGTATGCTTGCGTTGTTTGATTTTGATATTAATACCAATCTAGAGTCAAAAATATACCTTTCCATAGCANAAATATATTTTGAACAAAAAATAAATGATAAATCCATGGATTATCTTGAGCTTGCAGCTCAAAAAATCAAAGATAGAAGCGAAAAGGGTCAACTGTATTTTAGAATCGCAGAACTGTCATTTGATCAAAAAGATTATCAAAGATCTGTTGAAGCATACAAGCAAACCATTAAAAATTCTCAAATTAAAAAAAGGGTTCAAGCTAGTCATTTAAAGATAGTCCAAATCTATAGANTGCAAAATCTTCTGGAGCTCGCATCAAGCACAATAAAAAACATGCTTATTGATGAAAGTTTTCAAGCAATTTATCCTGCATTAGAGTTAGAGCTATCAAAGTTATACAGCCTTCAGGGAATGGAGGATGAAGCCTTATCAAGGCTAAATAATATCTTGAAGGATTATCCAAAAACCCTAGAAGCTGCTGAAGCCTCATATATAATTGCTGAATATAATTTAAAAATTAAGAGCGATTTTGAATCTGCATTAAAATATTATGCTTCAGTTAAAAGCGAAAACAGGTCNTCATTATTTATTAAATCATCCGATGTTAAAATCCGNGAGATAAACGCCTATCTTAAACTAAAAAAAGATTACAATGCTTGGAATGTCACAATTTTAAGCGACACTTTGGAGTCTCATGGTAGTGACAATACTGAAAAAATTTCTAAAATGTTATACGAATTGGCAGAATTGAACGCGCTCCATTTTTCACAAATTGATTCTGCAATGNTTTACTTAGATCAACTAATTGGTTTAAATAGAAGGTCAAAACTTCTTTCAAANGCTTTGTATACTAAAGCCACCCTCCTTGAAAACATATCAAAGGGTGAAAAGGCTAATTTTTACAAAAAACGTATTGTTGATGAATTTCCNCAGTCAGATTACGCTTTTGCTATAATTAGCAATGATTCAACGCTTATATCAAACCAAAAAACATCACAAGATCTACTGTTAAACGCTGAAAAAACCTGGTCTTCAGATAGGTTTCTAGCCTTGAATATTTACAAAGAAATCGTAAACAATGACACAGTCTCGCAAAGCGGTTTGAAGGCGGCTTATTTTCTTGCGTATAACTACGATTACACCTTTGTTTATCCAGACAGCGCAAAAAAATTTTACGCATGGATTATGAAATATCACCTTGAATCAGAACAAGCCAAATTATCAAAAAAGAGGTTAGCAGCTATTACAGTATTGACAAAAGCTGAGCTATCAAAAAACTAATAATTTCATGAAATTCTTTATTGCTGCCCCATTTGGTAATTATATAAAATTTAGAAAAAATTCAAATGTCATTCCGGTTACTGGAACTTGGACTCTAGAATATAGAGGCGGGTTTTTATTTAGAATTTGGAAGATACTTACGACAATGCGTTACNATCGCTCTCAAAAAGGCTGGGTCAACAAATTAGGCCTCCCAAATCCAGGCATAAAGATAGGATTACGAAAAACAAAGAAGAACGATATACTATCTATCGCAGCAATTAATGATACCGATTTTAAAAAATTATTTGATATTATACCTAAAGATCAATCAATCGAGATAAACTTAAGCTGTCCAAATCTTGATGAAAAAACTCCATTATCTTGGANCGATGCTCGTNTATTCATATCCCAAGAATCACAACGAAAATTTTGTATTGCTAAAATCTCTCCTGAGACTTCATTGGATCAATTAAAGTTCTTGATAGATGATTTGGGTTTTAAACAGATACATTGCTCAAATACTCTTCCTGTGAAGGGTGGGGGCTTATCTGGAAAATCACTTACGCCTTATGTAGAAAAATTAATAAATATGATTAGAGAAACTTGGGGCGATAAAGTAGAGATCATTGCAGGAGGCGGAGTTTCAAGTCAGGTTGATATTGAAAATTATCTAAATCTAGGCTCTGATCATATTTCTTTGGGTACTATTTGCTTTAAACCGTGGAAGTTGAGAGGTATAATTAATTATACTGAATCTTTATGAAGAACTCTATTGTCTTTAAGTTTTTATTCACCACTTTTCTTTGTCTAATAATTAACGCTTGTTCACCAGCTCCCAGGTATACAACTGATGAAAGTAAAAGTCCTATAAAGTCAAAAATCAAAACTCCCTCATTGAGTGCAAAAAATAAAAATATTAAACACCGGCGAGTTATGAAAGGAGTAAGTTCGTTCTATGCAGAAGATTTCCATGGCAAATTAACGGCCAACGGAGAGGTTTATGATATGTATGGATTAACCGCTGCGCATAAAACACTACCCTTAAATACAATTGTTAGAGTTACCAATCTTCTCAACAATAAATCTTTAATATTGCGAATTAATGATAGAGGTCCCTACGTTAAAGGTCGTATTCTTGACTGTTCATATGGAGCTGCAAAAAAATTAGATTTTGTAAAGAATGGTACTACAGATGTAAAAGTTGAGGTAATTGAGTGGGGAGATAACAAGTATATGAAACATAGAAATTAATTTGAAGAAGTATTATCTAACCGTAAACCCTTTTGGTGGTGGTAAAAAAGGTCCAAAGATTCTTAAAAAAGTTCTACCTCTCTTTGAAGAAAACAAAATTGAGTTAAAAATTATTGAAACGGAATACGCCGGTCATAATAAAGATTTAGCTAAAGACGTTGATATGAANGGATATGATGGTTTTTGCTGCATNGGAGGGGATGGCACTTTAAATGAGGTCGTTAACGGTATGATGACTAGAAATGATAGTAGAAAATTTCCGATTGGTCTTATTACTGGTGGTACTGGCAATTCCTTCATGCATGATGTCAATTGTTTGGACCCCATTGTTGCTTCCCGAAGAATTATTGAGGGTAAATCAAGAAAAATAGACATATTCTCATGCGATGCTAATGGTCAAATATTTTATGGTTTTAATATAATGGGCTGGGGAATCCCAACAGAAGCAAACGTTTTAGCAGATAAGTTAAGATGGATGGGATCGCAAAGATATAATTTCGCTTCAATAGTTGAAGTTATTCGTCACAAAAAACGATTTGCAAGAGTAACCATAGATGGAAGCTCAATTGCTGCTGATTTCGCTTTTATCATAGGTTGTAATACCATCCATACTGGAAAAGGGATGCAAATGGCTCCATTAGCTAGATTAAGCGATGGTTTAATCGACTTAATCATTGTTAGAAAAGTCCCTAGAATTAAACTACTAAAGCTTTTTCCTAAGATTTTCTCAGGAAGGCATATTGGAGATCCAGCTGTCGACTACAGACAGGTAAAGGAATTTTCAATAATTCCTGAAGAAAACAAACAGTTGAATATAGATGGTGAAGTTGTTGGAAGTACCCCTGCATTGGTTAAAGTTTTACCATCTGAAATTGAGATATTAGTATAATCAATGAATAATCTAATTAAAAGACTACCCGTAATCATTCTTGGTATTCCATCTGTACTGTATTTAGTACAGATAGGCGGTGCTCCTTTTTCAATTATAGTTACAATTGTATTNCTTCTTTGCTCCTACGAGTTTTTAGCTCTTACTAAAAAGATTGGTGCCAGTCCAAATTCTCCTATGGCAATGATTTCAATTACCCTAATTGCCGCATTATATTATTTAATTCCCAATATTGAAATAACTCATTTTTTAATTATTGCTTTTAGTATAATAATTTTAACGGTCTTCACTGAAACAATACGCGGTCTCTCAAATTCAACAATGAACATTGCGGTAACATTTCTTTCGATCCTATACATAGGTGTTCTTTTTGGATCAATGATTGCATTGCGAAATTTTGATACTTTCTANGGGACCCAACTTACGCTTTGTATGTTGATTTCAGTTTGGGTTTGTGATTCATTTGCCTATTCATTTGGCAAAGCTTTTGGAAAGAAAAAATTGATTGAAAGATTGAGTCCAAAAAAAACTGTTGTAGGTTTTTTAGCTGGTAATGCTGGTTCATTTTTGACGATATATATATTAAATTATTTAGATTTCACTAAGGTAGAATTATCAATTTCGTCAATGGTTATTTTTGCTGTAATTATTGGTTGTTTTGGTCAATGGGGTGATATTTCTGAATCAATGTTTAAACGTGAAGCGAACACNAAAGATTCAAGTTCNCTTCTGTTTGGTCATGGTGGATTTCTTGATAGGTGTGATTCTTTAATTTTAACCTCACCTTTGATGTTAATTTTTATACTAGTACTGCATGCATAAATAATTTTATTGAGAGGACAATGTAATGAATTCAATTCTTAAAGAGCTTGGTATTAATGATATTAATCATGGTGCCTGCACTGGAAAAAACAACTGGTTCTCCAATACAAACGCTAAACAGTTAAAGTCTTACAATCCATCAAATGGAGAGTTAATNGCAACGGTTTCAATGGCTGATGAGTCTGATTATGATAAAGTTGTAAAAACATCAAAAAAAGCTTTTTCANATTTTAGAAAAGTTCCTGCGCCAATCAGAGGTGAGCTTGTTAGGCAAATGGGTGAGGCTTTAAGAGAAATGAAAGACCCTCTGGGAAGTTTGGTTTCTTTAGAAATGGGCAAGATAAAACAAGAAGGTGATGGTGAAGTTCAAGAAATGATTGATATTGCCGANTTTGCTGTAGGTCAATCAAGAATGCTTTATGGAAAAACCATGCACTCAGAGCGACCTGATCATCGAATGTACGAGCAATGGCATCCCCTTGGACCTATTGGTGTAATTTCTGCGTTCAATTTTCCGGTTGCAGTTTGGGCGTGGAATGCTTTCATAGCNGCTATTTGTGGAAATACGACTATTTGGAAACCCTCCTCAANTACGCCTCTTACTGCAGTAGCCGTTCAAAAAATTTGTAATGAGGTTATGAGTAAGAATGGATATGATGGCATTTTTTCACTACTAATTGGACCTGGATCNTCNGTTGGCGAGAAGCTAATCAATGATAAAAATATACCATTAATTTCATTCACAGGCTCNACTTCAATGGGTCGACATGTAGCTAAGTGTGTTTCANCTCGTTTTGGAAAATCAATCCTAGAGCTCGGTGGAAATAACGCTATGATTATTGATGAAACCGCGGATTTAACGTTGGCCATCCCAGCCATTGTTTTTGGTGCTGTTGGAACAGCTGGACAAAGATGTACTTCAACCAGAAGAGTTATTGCGCACAATGACATTTATGAAAATTTAAAAGAGAAATTAATAAACGCATATCAGCAAGTTAAAATTGGCGACCCACTAAATCCAGAGACCTTAATGGGGCCATTGATTTCAGAGAATGCAGTATCAGATTATGAAAATGCAATTNAAAAAGTCAAATCTTCAGGTGGGAGCATTGTNTGTGGAGGTTCTTCATTAGAACAAGANGGTAATTTTGTACTGCCTACCATTGCAGAGGTTCAAAATGAATGGGAAATTGTACAAGACGAAACATTCGCCCCCATACTCTATTTAATGAAATTTTCCACTCTTGATGAGGCAATTTCAATGCATAACAATGTTCCTCAGGGTTTNTCTTCTTCAATATTTACTCAGAGTATTCAAAACGCAGAAAATTTTCTTTCTCATCGTGGAAGCGATTGCGGTATAGCAAATGTTAATATTGGCACATCTGGGGCTGAGATCGGCGGTGCTTTTGGAGGTGAAAAAGAAACCGGTGGCGGTAGGGAATCAGGTTCAGATTCCTGGAAGCAATACATGAGAAGACAAACAAATACAATAAATTGGAGTTTAGATTTACCCTTAGCTCAGGGTATAGAATTTAAATTAGATTAATTAATTA
>PBOO01000018.1 GCA_002724475.1 Fidelibacterota bacterium
AGATTATAAAGATGCTACGCAAAAAGAAAAAGAATTGATGACAGAAAAAGAAGACCATTATCTTGATAACTTTAATTGGAAAGGCAAAATATGAACTCAGCCGGAAATAAATTTGAGACCCTGGTAAAGATTATCGATAAACTTAGGTCTCCCGATGGTTGTCCTTGGGATATGGAACAAACTTCCGAATCGCTTATTCCATACTTTATCGAAGAGGTGTATGAGGTAGTGGAGGCCGTTGATAGCAAGGATAGTGATGCATTAAAAGAAGAGCTCGGAGACGTACTTTTGCATATAATCTTTCAAGCGTTGATTGCTGAAGAAAACAAAAAATTTGTTATTTCCGATGTAATTGATCTTGTTAGCAAGAAATTGGAGAAAAGACATCCGCATGTTTTTGGTGATGAAAAAGCCAATGGATCCTTTCATGCAAAGCAAAACTGGGAGAAAGCTAAGTATCAAGAGAAACAACGTGAATCTAGACTNGATGGGGTTCCTTTATCACTGCCCTCAACTTTGCAGGCACAAAGACTTCAGCAAAAAGCNAGCTACGCCGGATTTGATTGGAAACATTCCGAGGATGTATGGAAAAAAATCAATGAAGAGTTNGAAGAGTTAAAGAATGCAGAAAAAGGGGGAAATAAAGAACAAATTGAAAATGAGCTTGGCGATCTGTTGTTTTCAATAATAAACCTTGCTCGATTTTTGGATATTTCAGCAGACAGTGCTTTGCGATCAACCAATNATAAATTTAAAAATAGATTCCGATTTATTGAAAAGACTCTAGAAAAATCTNGTAAAGATATAGAAAAATGTTCACTTGAAGAACTAGATAGTATTTGGAAAGAAGCAAAAACAAAAGAATGAAAACAACTAAATATGTTTTNAGTCTANTANTCTTTTTATCAATAACCATTTGTCAGGTTGATAATCTTGACTGGCCTAATTTAAATAAATACAAAAATGACAATAAGCGAATAAGGAACACACCAAAAAAAGATAGCAGAGTTGTCTTTATTGGAAATTCTATTACAGAAGGTTGGGATTGGCATTACCCAGAGTATTTTAAGAAAAAAGGTTATATCAATAGAGGCATAAGCGGACAAACAACTCCACAAATGCTTGTTAGGTTTAGATCCGATGTAATCGACTTAAAACCCGATGTGGTAGTTATTCTGGCTGGAATTAACGATATAGCTGAGAATACGGGCCCATCTAGCGTAAAGACAATCACCGATAATATTATTTCAATGTCTGAGCTTGCTATCGTAAACAACATTAAGGTCATCATTTCATCCATTATACCTGCAAGAGATTTTCCATGGAGACCCGAAATAGATCCTAGATACAAGATTTTAAAGGCGAACAGCATCCTGCAGTCCTACGCTTTAAAAAATAATCTGGTCTATTTAGACTATTTTTCCAAAATGCATGATGGGAATAATGGATTAATAAAGCAATATGGCATAGACTCTGTTCATCCAAATAAAAAGGGATATATTGTTATGTCGAAGTTTTTGGAAGAGGCCATTGAATTAGCTCTATCACCGATTAAAAAAAATGAAATCGATAAATATTTTCCCAGAGTATGGAATAACTCAAAAGGAGAAAAACTAAACTATCGGATTAGAACTCCTGAAAACCTAGACCGCAGAAAAAAATATCCACTACTTGTTTTTTTACACGGATCAGGCGGTAGGGGCAATGATAATGAACAGCAATTATGGGACGCCAATAGCATTGGCGCATTTGCAAAGCAAAAAATATTCTCTCAGCATGAATCGTTTATTTTTGCTCCGCAGGTTCCTGAAAATGAAAGATGGGTATCTACAAATTGGAACACTAATAATTATAGTCTTATCTCAATCTCATCAACAATGAGATTGATGTTTGAAGCTCTTGATTCTATCACTGAAACAAATCAAAACATTGATACGAGTAGAATCTATTTACTAGGATTTTCAATGGGAGGATGGGGAGTGTGGGATGCCATTTCACGAAGACCAAATTATTTTGCTGCAGCTGCTCCTATCTGTGGCGGGGGAGATCCCAAGCAGGCATTAAATTTAAAGAATGTTAATATTTGGGCCTGGCATGGAAAAGATGACAATGTTATTGATGTGAAAAAATCCCAAAATATGGTCAAAGCTTTAGAAAATAATAAGGGAAAGATAACTTATACAGAGATCGAAGGAAGAGGGCACGATTCATGGTTAGATGTTTGGAATTCTGCGCAACTTTGGAATTGGTTATACGCACAAAGGAAATAAAATATGGAAAAAGTTTTAGTTACNGGAGGGTCTGGATATATTGCACTGCATTGCATAGCAGAGCTTCTTAAGGAAAATTATCATGTAAGAACTTCCTTAAGAAATATGGAAAGAAAAGAAGAAGTACAAAAATCTGTTTCAAAATACTTAAATGAAAATAATAGCTTAGAATTTTGTAAGCTTGATTTACTCAGTGACGATGGTTGGGATAATGCGGTAAATGGTTGCGAATATGTTTTGCATCTCGCTTCTCCGGTTTATGAAAAGGATAACAGCGATGAAAGCGCATTTATTGAACCAGCAGAACAGGGTCTTCTCAGAGCACTTCGCCCATCTGTGGAGCAAAAAGTAAAACGCTTTGTAATGACTTCATCGATTGCTGCAATTACACANGGCCATGAAGAAGAAAAAATCGATGAGAAATTTTGGTCTAAAATNGAAGATTCAACTATGCCGTACATAAAAAGCAAAACACTCGCTGAGAAAGCGCTTTGGAATTACATTAACAATCTTAAAGATGAAGAAAAGATTGAAGTNTGTACGATTAACCCATCATTTGTTTTTGGTCCATCTTTATCTGATGACATGGGGGCTAGTAATTTGCTAATTAGAGGTCTTTTGGTGGGNAAGCTNCCTGCTCTAGCAAATATACAGTTCAATGTTGTGANTGTCCAAGATGTTGCAAGAGCCCATGTATTAGCAATGAAATCCCCGAAAGCTCCAGGAAATAGATTTATTGTTTCCGAAAAAGCGTTATGGATGGTAGACATNGNAAAAATTCTTAANAAATCCGGCTTTAAGAAGGTTCCNACTANAGTTATGCCCAACTTTTTTCTGTGGTTTTTAGCTATCTTTTTAAAAGANATTGCTCTCTTTAAAGACAGGCTGAGCAAAAGCCAAACAACAGANGCTTCAAATGCCAAGAAAGTATTGAATTGGAATCCAAGCAATGTTGAAGATGCAATCATTGCTACAGCTAAACAATATCAAGCAAGAAAAGAGNAAAGATAGCTAGATNATGTCTTACGGTCTTTTTTCTTTGCTGCGGGAAAAAGAATGTTGTTTAANATAAGNCTATAACCTGGAGAATTTCTGTGTAATGAAAGATCTGTTTGGGGGTCGCCAACAAAATGCTGATAATCTTCAGGGTCATGACCACCTAAAAAAGTAAANGTCCCCTGNCCGTGATTACCNTGGAGATATTTAACCTGGGGCGTAGTTTTATCTTCTCCCATAATTAAAACGTGTTTTTTGATNCTTTCGCGNTGAAATCCTGTCGTTTGCCCCATAAAACCTTTAATTACTGCAACATGATTTTGTGTGAGCATTGTTGGAACAGGATCGTATTTAGCTGAGAATTCAAAAAGGGAAAAATAATCTGCTTCTGCTCCTCTAACAATNACATTGTTNCTCGGTGGATAATCAATATCAGAATATTCATAAACCATTGGATCGGTAATTAACTTAAAATCATTAAAAGCGAATGTCAGATTGTAGTTTATTTTTTTTGGTAATTGATTATCAACTGGAGTTCCATCATAAACGGAATGAGCAGCATCAGTTCCATAGGTTGCAAGTGCTATATCAAATGAATCTGTAGCAGAACACATTGCAAAAAGAAAACCTCCGGACGATACATAATCTTTAATTATTTGCGCGAGAGCCTTTTTTTGTTCTGGCACTGAAGAAAACCCTAATTTAAGCGCAAGGGATTCAAACTGATTCTTTTGTTCTATATACCATGATGCAGTGTGGTAATTCCTATAAAATTTTCCATATTGACCTGTAAAATCCTCATGGTGTAAATGTAGCCAATCATATTTAGACAGTTCGCCACTGAAGACCTCTTCATCCCATAAAGTAGTATAAGGAACTTCTGCATAGGTTAATGCTAGGGTAACTGCATCGTCCCATGGTTGTTTATTTGGTGGAGTATAAATGGCGATTTTAGGAGTTTTTTCAAGCAAGACAATATCCATATTATTTACTGAAATTTCGTTATAAACAGAAAGAGTCTGTTCTGTTGTAAGAATCTTATACGTCACTCCACGAACGCGACACTCTTGCTGTATCTTTTCAAGATTATCAGTCATAAAAGATCCACCTTTGTAATTTAAAATCCACTCTACATTGATTTGCTCTTGGATGATCCAAAAGGCTACACCATAAGCCTTGAGGTGATTCTTTTGTGAGTCATCCATTGGTATTATGATCTTTTGTGCAAANCAGAGTTGCAGAAACAGATANATTGCAATCAGTGCTTTAAGATTAACTTTCATTAGNTTGAGAAATCTTCCTTATATGTAATCTAACGGGTTCCGAAAGTATTGAATTTGGGCTCTCAGATAGAAGTCTATAATAATACTGTAGCGCATTATCTTTGCTCTTGAGAAAATGTTCTTCTATTTCAGCTGCCAACGCTAACCCCTTATCCTTTAAAGAGGTTGCACTTACTGTAAGGGCGTATTCAAGAGATTTGTCATACTGCTTCAAATCAATAAATATAAATGCAAGGCGAAGACTCGCCAGGGGTGACACCAGTGAGTCATTATAATCCATTTCTATTGTTTGAAGTACCTTTACTGCTCCTTTGACATCAAATTCATTTATTAGTTTTTCCGCTTTAAAAAAAAGTTCAAAAGCTAATTTATCTTCGCGTGTTCCATCNGTATAGTAGTCAATAATCATATCATGAATTTCAAAAATATCATTGAAGTGCGCNTCGTTAGGATTTGCCTTTAAAATATTTGAATCTAAGAAAGCTACAGCTGAGTCGATTTGAGAGCTATAGAGCAGACTGTTGATATACCCAACTGTTCTGTAGCTAAACTCTTCATTTGCTTCAGGTTTGAAATATTGTATCGCCTCATCGTATTTGCCCGAAAAAATCAAAAGATTGCCAATTTCATTTTGAATTTTTTTTCTAAGATCAGTTGAAGGGTTTAATTTTAATGCAATTTCAAATGAGGACCTTGCAGCAAAAAAATCTCGCATGATCCTAGATTGAATTTGAGCCAGGCGATAATGCACCTCTGCCGAGGATCGGGTGTTTGGCATCAACGCAAGAATAGATTGATAATGCTCCAAGCTGTTTGCAAGAGATTCATTGTTTATTAAAAGAGATTGATCGATTAACTGATTGTTAAAAAAACTATTTTCAGGATACCATCTCACAAACTGTAATTGAGATCGCTTTTGAATGATTTGATCTTCATAGGCTTTCCCTAACCCCAAAAGAATCTTTCCTATAAGAGATGGCTCTGATGTCTTAATTCCTTCGAGCATTAAATGATACGCTTCTATAGAAAGTGCATACTCTTTTTCTTTTCTTAAATCCTCTGAAAATCTGATCCATTTATCTTTATTCAAGTTCATATCAATGAGTTTATACTGATCAAAGGATTTTTGAAAATCTCCTATTTTGTAATAGAAAGCTGCTAAGATCTCTCCAAGTTCAGATTCATCTTTTTGATTTCTGATCAATATAGAGTCAATTATAGCATGGGAAGATGTGTCATCGCTCATGATTAAAATCCTATCTGTAGCATAGCGCAGATACTGTTTCTGATTTTGTATGAGAATTATAAGCTCTCTAAGAGCGCGATCATATGCCTGCCTAGATTGGTAATAATTTGCTAAATCAATTGCTAAGAAATAAGGCTCATCGAACTGCTCACGACCCTTTAAAGAAAGAGACTCCATTGCATCGGTTTGACCGAACTTAACATAGGAGTGAAACAATAAGCGAAACATCGTCTTATTCGTAAGCCTTTCTTCTTCAAAATTTTTCCAAATTTCTAAAGCATTTTTCTGTTGCTGATCCCTAAAATAAAACTCACCCAGCGATAATTCTGATTGATGATCACTTGGATGCGAATTAAGCCAGCTTTTAATAAGCTTAATTCCAAGGTCAAATTCACCATTTTTATTATAAATATTCTTTAGCTGAAAGTACGAAGGCTGATGACTGGGATCTTTATTGAGAATATTTTGGTATAGCTCTTTCGCGCGTTCAACGTTTCCCATTCTTTCTAATTTCATTGCCTGAATGAAACGGGGCTCGCTGTCTTCAAAGATCTGAACCTGAGCGTTGATCTTAAAACAAGACAATACTAATAAAGTGGATATGTAAATTCTCTGCATTTAACGTACTACTGTAGAATCCATTCGATATAATAAACCTGTATCATTCAACGAATTAAAATAGCGCCTAATCATTGTTTGATAATCGCGGGAAAAACCTGCGCTTAAGGCGTCGTCCATTGCCTTCGAAACTAGTAACTGTCTTTGTCCTAAATCGTCCGGAAGGCCAGACGGTGCTTTGCTGACAAGACCAAATGAAGTCTTTGATTTTCGTTCGTCATTCAGTCCACGCTCAGTCATTGAATTTTGAGCGTTAAGCATTCGGGTTAAAATTTGTTGTTGCCTGTCCATGACAGATCTATCAAAATTATTTTGACCTAACTGGTTGATAACCTCTTCAATATCTCTGGCAACACCACCCAAATCTCCAAGACTCCCATTACCATTTTCCTCAAGCTCTCTCATAAGTTGCTTTAAAGAATTTTGAATGTCTCGCTGCTGTCCTAACATCTTGCTTAAAAGATTTTGCTGCGCCGAAGATGCCATTTGGCCCAATGCCAATTGCATACCTTGTTCATTTACATTTCTTTGCTGATTAGACATCTTTTCCATTTGGCTTAAAAATTCTTCGTATCCACTTGCAGATCCGTCTGCCTGCATTTTGTTAATGGTTTGAATGATTGACCTTGCGCTTTCATTCAAATTCATCATTGCCGATCCTTGATTGCCTAGAGAACCTCTACTGTTTCTTTCAGCTAGTTTTGTTTTTGACGCAGCCATTTGAGCATTTGCTTTTCCAAGTTTTTGACCCATCTCAGGAGTCACAAGAAATGTTTCTTTTGAAAGATCCATAGCCTTGCTCATTGTTTGAATAAGCTGATCTTGAAGTACCTGCTGCTTATTTGCTAAATCATTCTGCCTTGGAGAATTTGCAGGTATTTCACTGGTTTCTTTCTGCAAAGATTCCTGAGACTTCGAAATTGAGAGAAGATCTTTTAGGATACCNCGGAATTTCTTTGCCATTTCTCGAGTCGTCTGTTTTTGAAAATCTTGAGAAATTTGATCCATAGAATTTTGAATTGATTGCATTGATTGTAATCCTGAAAAACTNGCATCCATAGCTTCAAATGGTTTTTGTTCATTGAGTTTTTTTATTGCATCGCGAATGTGACCTTTTGCCATTTTAACCTCTGAGCTTTCACTAAGGCTTTCTAGTCCTTGAGCTGTTTTCCTGCTAAATCTTTTAATTGGGTCTATAGATGAATCAATTTCGTTTAAAATGTCATTCATTTCTTTCTGTATCAATTTTTCTTCTTGCGAAAGCCTTTTAAATTGTGAAAGATCTGTAGTGTTGTTAGTGGAGCGAATTTGCCTATCAACGTTATCCTGATTGTTGACCAGCTCCTTTAGCCTTTTTCTTACTTCATCAATTTTTTGTTCAGCTTTCACCCTCTCGAAAATATCTAAAAATCTATCAAGCTCTTTTTCCATATGATTCATGTTATTGGACATATTTTCAAGAGCGCTTATCATGTCATCAATATCTAATGCATCTAAGGCTTCTTGCATCCTGTCTAAATCGCTTAACAGATCAGGAGGCAATATTTCTTCAATGAGTTTTTGTAGATCATTGAATTTTGCTAACATTTCCTTTGAAAAAAGATCGTGCTTATTTGCTTGACTGTTTAACTGATCAAGCTTTTCGTTTAGCTTCTGAAAATTTTCGATTTGATCTTTTGCTTCATCAAGCGAGTTCTTTATTGCTTGTTGTTGTTCCCAATCTGGTTTGTCAGTCTTCAAAAGTTCAAGCCTTGTCTTTTCNATACGATCTTTAAGTTTTCTTACCAGCTCGAATTCTTTTTGCGCTTCACTAATTATATCCTCTTCTTTGTTTTCGTAAGACATGAATAGATCATTTAGCGATGGTACTTTTGCNATNAAAATATCAGAAATTTGTTTTTTTGGNCCAGATACAATATCATTGTCATAGAGTTCAAATCGGAAATGAAGCTCATCCTCAGGCATGAGTCCTAAACCTTGAACTTCCCAATTATTGGCAACTTGTTGCTGGCTTTTACTTGTGTCTAAACTGCTAATTGAGAACATTGATATTTTTGGCTCTGCCTCAATGTAGTTAGGTCGATGTATCTCATACGAGAGTTGAAGTTTTGTAAAGCCAAAGTCATCATCGATATTCATGAGTATTGGAATGGCTTGATCTCCTCCCAGTTCAATAATGGGAGCTGGTTTGATAACGCTAATACGCGGGTATAGATCATCTACAAATTTTAAATGAAAAGGAATTGGGTTGCGATTTGTGATGCCTCTTTCATCTTTTAAGCTGATAAAAAATGTACTGCTATCAGTCATTGGAATGGTAAGTTTTGCAGTTCGATTGCGCACCAACATATCTAAATCATTTCCATTTAAAATCAGCTTTGCCTCTTCCAAATTAATATTTGATCGAAGACTTACATCAATTTCAGAGCCCGGAAGAGCAAGAATTTCAGATTGGTTTGCTTTTTGAGTTTTTGGGGCAAGCCCCGTATAGTTTGGATAATTTATTTTAATGACTAGGTCACTAATTGAAGGCCTATCGGTCACTGAAATTGAATAACTCTTCGAGCTGATCTCATTCCAAGGTTGCCAAAATTTAGTTGAGGGGAGATAAGCACGGTATCTGTAGTTTTGAAATACTTCAGACAGATCAGTCTCATAGATACCATTTTCATTGTATGCGGTTTTTACTATTAAGCTATCTTTATCTTTTTGATAAGCCAGGGGTTTGAATTCGATAAATAAAGAATCAGGCGCGTTTCCACTCGCGCTAAAATTAACGGTTGCGTTCTCTCCTCCTAAAATAGCGATGTATTTTGATTCACTTTTTAATTCAAATGGAACAGGAGGAGAAAATGTTGTATTGATATGCGCCAATCGATACACAGAAGAAACACTGTGCTTCCAAGATGAGTAAATAAAAACCGATATGAACATAAATGCATAAAAAAGGATGGTCTTCCATTTATTGATTAGATCGCTTCGGATCAAAGAAGAGCTTTTGGGGTCGATCAGTTTTGATCTTACAGCCTCAATGAAGGACTGTTCAAGGTCCAAGGAATAAGAGGATTCCTTTTGATTTTCAAGCTGGTATGCATTAAGTAGCATATCCTTTTTTTCCATACCTGCTTCACCCGCCTCCAAAGCAAGCGTTGAAAGTTGGTATTTTTTTATACGGTCACTGAATACAAGGATTCCATAAATCATGGTTGAAAAAATTACAGCGATGCTAAATCCACAAAATCCAAAAACGATCGCCTTGCGTTGTAAAATCGATAAATAAACCAGGCTTTCAAGAATTATTATAACGAAGAGAAATACAATGAAAACAAAGTACATCTTCCAAAAAAACAACCTTATGTCATTGAAAAAAACCTTTCTTCTGAGTGTTTGAAGGTAGTGGGTTATAGTATCCATAGCTTTACTGTGTTAAAGAGTACCAAACAATATTAGCGCCCATTCTGAGGGCTGCGTTTCTTACATTTTCAGGGTTGTTATGAACTTCACTGTCCTCCCAGCCATCTCCAAGGTCGGATTCGTAGGAGTAGTATGCTATCAGTCTATCTTCATGGAACAACCCATAACCCTGGGGAGGTTTATTATCATGCTCATGAATTTTCGGAAGTCCGTTTGGAAATTTATAGTAGCAATTATAGATGGGATGGTCAGAAGGCAGCTCTATCCACTCTTTATCTGGAAACACTCTTCTCATCTCTCTTCTNAACGAATCGTTCATCCCATANTTATCATCTGCATGCAAGAACGCGCCCTGAAGTAGATGGCTCCGAAGNGCACCAATTTCTTCATCGTTCAATCTAATATTTCCATGACCAGTTAAGTATAGGTATGTGTGGTTATACAGCTCTTGATCCGTAAGTTTGATCTTAAATTCATTAGGTTCGATTTTGATGGTAGTGTTTTCAGAAATGAAGTTTATGAGGTTGGGTAGACTGCTTGGGTCAGCGTACCAATCTCCTCCACCTGAATAATGTATTCGAGCGATGCTGAAATTTTGACCAATTAAACTATCATTGAATAGCAAAGACAATGAGAGTATCAGTAAATATTTTTTAATTTTCATTAACATAAATGTAATATATGCGAAATAAATTGATATGTAATTACTGTATTGTAGAAAGATTAGAAACATAAGTTTCATAACATTTTATTCTTGCTAAACAACATTCACAATAATCGTATATTTCGCTGTCCAATAAAATACACCTATTATACTATTAACGATGCTGAAAAAAATAATTTTAACTACTTTACTAATATTGAGTTTTTCTTCAGTGAGCGCTCAATANGCTGAGCAAGATTCAAGCAGAATACGCTCAATTATTTTTCGCNTTTTTTCGTTAGATCGAATTGATCCAAATGACTACGAAAAAGGATATATTTTTGATCGGATTTTTAAAAGAAGAGAATTTCATCGTCCTGTGAATTTTATTCCAATTGAGCTTCGTTACGGTTTTAGTTATAACAGCGGAGGTGGGTTTTTAGGTTTAGGAGGNCTAAGGAATAAATGGATGTCTTACGAGACTGAAGGGTTGACGTCATTTAATGGNGGAGATCTTAGATCAAGAATAGGTCACCAGATTGATCTTGATCTAGTCAAAACAAATCTTGCCTACTATCTGTTTGAAAACAGCTGGCTTGACATGCATACCGGCATCAATATTAGATATAGCTCTCTTTTAATGCCTTCAAAAATTCCTGATGATTGGAGCTCATCAAACCAGTCCTGGAAAAAAGATTCAAAATTTAATGCCAGTTTAATGGAGCTAAGTTGGAGTCAATCGCTTATTCTTCAGTGGTTTGAAAGTTGGTTCTCAACGTACAGATATACTTATGGAATGGCTATTTCAGAGTTNTATAAAAATGAGTCATCTGCGCTNGGCTACGGGCCATCTCAATCTTTGACTGTTGGAGCGCGGTACATTCTTGATAGAGGGCTTGCTAATCGATTTTCGATTGGATTGGATTTAAAATTTACATCAACAAACATAAACCGAATAAGAGACCCCAACGATATCACACCGATTAAAAGCTTCAATATTCAAACCGCTGGANTTTATGCAACGGCATCAGTTTTTTTTGGTGGTCAACAAACCAAAGGTGACATCGGAAAGTCATATTATTATTCTAAGGATTACATTTCTGCAAAACGTTATTTGAATGAATTTGTCGATGAAAATCCCAANCATGCAAATATTCAAAGCGCTTTGAAGTTAGCGANAGAGAGTGATAGAAAAATTCCNTACCAATTAATGAGGCAAGGAATGAGCTTTGATGAAAGAGGGCTTGTTGTGCGAGCGGTTGAAAAATATATTAGAGCAAAATCGCTAGCAGACACCCTTTTAGCTGATGTAATTAATGAAAGATTAAGAGAAATTAGCTATCGAGAGATTGAGCGTGCAGAAAAATGGCTTTATGAGGGTGAGTCAGATACAGCAATTGCNCACGCCACAATGGTTTCCGGATGGTACCCAGACATTAAACATCATATAGATCGATTTAAAATTTATAATTTCATGTCCAAAGGAGAGCANCTNTATAAGATTGGACTTTACGATCGAGCCCTTGATTATTTTCAAGCAGCACAAAAAATCGACCCTGCTCTCGCATTTGAAATTGGAACACACAAGCATAGAATTGCCTCCGATCTCTTATCAATGGCGGATTCACTAAAAGACGTCAATTCCCTAAAATTTGTAGTATACGCTCTTGAAGAGTCACAAGAACTCACCCAAGGGTTGAGCCCGTCTAATCTTAAGATCCTAGATCAGCTCAAGAAAAAGCTGAATGCAAAAGANGAGTACGATCTTCGACAAAGAATAGATCAAAAACTAAGCGATAGCAGAGCAGAGGAGGAAGAGAAAACCCCTATCGTTGTTGGTATGACTACATCAGAAGTAGAAAATATAATGGGGCTACCCAAAGATATCATTTTAAGTGGACCACAGAAGCAAAATCAACTCTGGATTTACGAGACACCAAACAGAGAAGAAATATCGCTTACGTTTATTGAATACAGGCTGTACAGAATAGAAAAAAATTAAAGTAGATGAGCNTTTTTTCGTAAAAACGCTATCTCTATTAATATCACCTTGATCACCCCAGTTGCTGGTACTGCAAACAACATTCCTAGCGGACCAAGCANAGTGCCCCCAATCAAAAGAACAATCATAACAAGCATAGGATGTAAACCAACGCTTTTACCAACGAGAGCAGGAGTAATAAGATTGCCTTCAATTTGCTGAACAACTAAAAACATGAAAATGATATCAATAGCAAAGAAAGGCGATGGAATAGCCCCAAAAAACATATGAGCAGTAGCAGCATCATTTCCTATGTTATTCATTAAAGCAATAATGAGAGCGGGTACCATTCCTACAAATGGACCAACCAAGGGTATAAGATTTGCTAAGCCGGCGATGATTCCAATGAAGATTACTAGTGTGATGTTTGCNCCAAAAAAATTTAAAGTAAGAAGCCCAGCTATTGACATCCCTGCAACGCTTGCAGCGGAAAGAAATTGCCCTCTCAAATAGCTCGATACAGATTTTTCAATGTTGTAAATAAGCTTAAGACCAACTTCGAAATATTTGTTTGGTATTGAGTTTACAAGCTTTTTCTTAAAAGTATGATATTCTGAGAGTAAAATGATGGTAAATATAAACACCATCACTGCTATAAACATGAAGTTGCCAACCGTTCCAACCAAAGACCCTAGAGAACCAAGAACAGCTTGGGTGATTTCAGTTAACTTTGCAGCTAAATAATCAGACGAAGATTGATCGTTTTGCATGAAAGAGGGTAGNGCTGATGTCANTTTTTCACCAAGAATTTTAAANTCATTTGTCATTGTTTCCTGNTCNACTCTTTGTGAAAACTCTTGNGCCTGGTANGATATTTGAGATATAAAACTTCCAAGGAACGTGGTAATAGCACCAAGCAAAACAACCACTACACCTAAGACCGATAAATTTCGATTTCCTATCCTTCTTTCAAATGCATCAACGCTTGATAAAAGAATCGTTGTAAATAAGAAAGCAAATACAAGCATTAGAATTACATCTGATATATACGGCCATACTAAATTCAGAAACCATAAACCAATTAGAAATACAATTATCCTGTATATCTGTTGAATGTAATTTGACTCTTTAGGAATCATTTAGCTTGTTCCTTGATTAGAAGGTGATTGGTCTTTCGTAGTCTCTCACCCAATAATCCACCAAGATTAAACATTATTTTATGACCGAGAACAGGATTTCGCTCTTGAAGGATCATAAGGTCAGGAGTGAATAGACCTAAAAGAATGCAGTCATCTAATGCTATAGCATTAGCTGATCGCGGTTCATCATCAAAAAGTGCCAACTCTCCAAAAAATTCACCCTTATTCAACTCTGCAAGAGTGTTTTCGTTACCCTCATTGGTTCCAATGGTGATCTTAATTGAACCACGCATGATAATATACATACCCTCGCCAGGAGCCTTATTTTTAAAGATAAATTCTCCTGANGCATAGCTTCTCTGATGCATCATTTTCTCAAGTTCAGAAAAGTCTTTTTCACTAAGATTCTTGAAAACTGGAACCTTTTTAAGGGTATGCACTGTTTCGCTCTCTTTATTATTCCAGCCTTTGAAGATATTTTCCCATTTTGCGCTTTTCAATTTATACTCCTTAATTTAGAAGTTAGATTATAGACATAGGACGCCAAAAACTACAAGCAAAGTAAGTTTAACAATCAAATTGACCTTACCTTTAGCAAATGGGTACTTTATTGCATATGATGTTTAAAATAATTTTCATTTTAACACTAATATTAGGATCAGCGTTTTCCCAAAGATCACAAAGAGATTTTGAAAGGGAGCTAAAAGCACAAAACAGCGCCATTCAATCCCTAAAAGATGAAATAGAAACAACAAAAAAACGCATTTCCTCTGAAAACAAAAAGGAAAAATCATCTGTAAGAAAGATGAGCAATCTTTCAGAGGAAATCTCCTTATTGCAAAAATTATTAAAAGAACTTGGCAGGGAAGAAAAACTCCTTGTAGCAGACATTTCAAGGATGGAAAGAAAGATTGGAGAAAGCGAAGATGAGCTAGAACAACTTCGAATACTTTATGCAAAAAGACTTTCATCTATGTACAAGAAAGGACAGCTTTCCAATTTAGAAAGAGTATTAAGCTCTACCTCATGGAGGCAGGCAATCTACAGATCAAAATACCTTCAAATAATCTCGAAGATCGACAGAGAAACTCACGACACTATACGTTCACTCTTGATTGAGGTTGGAAAACAAAAACTAAGTCTTGAGTCTGCTTTAAGAAAAAAGAGATATCTTAAAAGAGAAAGGGAGCAAACCCTATCCCAGGTTAGAAACAAGAAGAAAAAAGAGCAGCGAGAATTATCGCGCATAAGAAAAAGCCAGAAAGAGCTAAAAAATTATCTTTCGGAAAAACAAGCTGGGATGAATCAACTTGAGGTTATCATAAGGAAAATTCGTGAAGATATTGCAAGGCTTGAAAGAGAAGAGAGGATTCGAAAGCAGCAAATGGCTTTACAGTCTAAAGAATTTCCTAAGCTTAAAGGTCAATTGGCCTGGCCCGCAGAAGGAAGGGTGGCTTCAAAATTTGGCAGACAATGGAATCCAAAGCTAAAAACCACGACCGAAAATCCTGGAATTGATATCAAGGGGAAGCCCGGATCNGAGATAAAGACTGTTTTGGGTGGCGTGGTAACAACTATTACCTTCATTAGGGGATACGGTACAACAATCATCATTGACCATGGAAGTGGATTTTACACCGTTTACAGTCACGTTACTAACGTAGAAACAAATGTTGACAGTCAAGTTAATAGTGGAGATGTTATTGCTTATATGGGTGACTCAGGATCAATAAACGGATCACAACTTCATTTTGAAATATGGGGCGAAGGTAAAAAACTAAACCCTGAAAACTGGTTGAGGAAAAGATGAAAGCATTTANCATTCAGCCAGAGGTATGGAGTCGTTTGACAAGAATAAAATCAAACNATAAAGTTGGAACATCGTATCTTTTTACGGGTAATTCTGGATCNGGAAAAGAGTGGATGGCGATTGAATTCTCAAAGTTGATTAATTGCGCATCTAGCACTAATAACCCTTGCGACACTTGCTCTTCATGCGTGAAGTTTTCAAAACTTCAGCATGAAAACTTGCATTCTATTTTTCCAATGCCAGANTTACCCGTCAAAATCAAATAAGGGCACTGATCCATTAAAGAATTTAAGCGCCGATGAATTTGATTTATATATTTCTTCATTGGAGCTAAAAAGTAAAAATCCATTTTATAAGGTTGAACTCCCCAACGCGAGAAGGATTACTATTGACTCAATTCGCTACTTAAAAAAATCAATTTATTTGAAATCTCAGACGACCGGCAGAAAAGTTGTTATAATCTTTGATGCCCACCTTTTGTCTGAAGGAGCTGGAGAATCAGCTAACGCACTCCTTAAAATACTTGAGGAACCTCCAAAAAATACCTCAATCATTTTAGTAACCGATCAAAAATCGAAGTTGCCCCTAACTATTTCGAGCAGGTGTCAGCAAATTGTCTTTCCAAATATTTCATTAGAAAAAGCTAGAGAATTTTTAGAAAGCGAAGGGATAGATAATTTAAAATCAATGCAGCTTGCAATATTTTCAAATGGAAATATGGGTCTAGCAAAAGAACTCATAGAAAAAGAAATTGAGGACCCAATTTTAGAGGGTCAAAAAATCATTAACGAGATGACAGCTCTTGATAAAATGGCTTGGAATAACACTATTAATTCTTTTTCTATGCTGGCTTTTAGAAATCAAAAAGAATTCGTTTTTAGAATCAATCTTGCACAAATGTGGATTAATCTAGCATCTAGGGAAAAAAATGGAGAGAGCCTCTTCACGGATAATCCTGCTTTGCTTGAAGCATTTAAAATGTTTAATGATCAATACCCCAGGATAAATTTTTATGGAGTAAATCAATTGTTTGAAGAGGTAATTCAGGCCATATCTCGTAACCTATACATGCCACTTGTTATGATAAATCTGCTAATTTCACTTCAAACTCTTCTTAAGGGCAAAGAGCCAGAAGTCGTTATATGAAGCCCTTTTATATAACGACGCCCATTTATTATGTAAACGATAAACCACATATTGGCCATGCATATACAACCATTCTTGCCGATGTTATTTCTCGCCATTTTCGAGATATGGGCAGAGATGTTTTTTTTCTGACCGGACTGGATGAGCATGGACAAAAAGTTCAGCAAGCAGCTGAAAATAAGGGCGTCTCCCCAATTGAACATTGCAATGAGATGGCTCCAAGATTCATGAGTTTGTGGTCAAAACTTCATATTCAATATACTGACTTCATTCGCACTACTGAAAAAAGGCACTCGACCATTGTTCAATCAATTCTCCAAAAAGTCTACGATAAGGGAGATATTTATGAAGATAGCTACGAAGGATTGTATTCTGTATCTGAAGAAAGGTTTATAACCCAGAAAGAGGCTGACTCTGGAGATTTTAGAGATGTAAGAGAGTTAAAAGAAAAAAATTACTTTTTTAAAATGTCAAACTATCAAGAAAAACTCGTAGAGCATATTCACAATAATCCAAGCTTCATTCAACCAGAGCATAGAAAAAACGAGGTTTTGGGTTTTCTTCGTTCACCCTTAGAAGATTTATGCATATCCCGACCCAAATCGCGCTTAAGCTGGGGTATAGAGATTCCTTTTGATAAAGACTATGTTACCTACGTTTGGTTCGATGCACTAATCAACTATATAAGCGCTATTGGATATGAAAGCAATCAAGAGAAATACAAAACGTATTGGCCTGTAGATTTTCACCTTATTGGAAAGGACATTTTAACTACTCACTCTGTTTATTGGCCAACAATGCTTATGTCTGCAGAGCTACCGCTTCCAAAGGCAATCTTTGCACACGGATGGTGGTTAAGNGATCAAACTAAAATGAGCAAGTCTCTTGGAAATGTTGTAGATCCATTAGATTTAATCGATACTTATGGAGTAGACCCAATTAGATTTTATCTTATGAAAGAAATGGTCCTTGGGCAAGACGCAAANTTCAGTATGGACTCTTTTATCAAATGCTATAACAGCGATTTGGCAAATGATTTAGGAAANCTTTTAAGCAGNGTTACTAACTTGATCTTTAAATTTTATGATGGTGCATTAGAGCCTGACTTAGATGATTCTANTGATGGAGATGAGGTAAAAAAGGCCGCATTGGTTTCAATAAATACATCAAAAGAGCTTATGANCGATTTGAAGATCAACGACGCTATTAACTCTGTATTTATTTTCATTCGTAGAGTAAACAAATACCTGGAAATAACCGCACCTTGGAAANTTGTAAAGACCGACAAGAAAAGCGCTGGAAAGNTTTTGTTTACAGCAGCAGAATCCTTGAGAATAATTGCACTACTTTTAAATCCTGTGATGCCGAATCGAACTGAAGCGGTCTTAAGCGCACTGGGAGCAAAGAATAGAGAGCTAGAATGGGGCAAGCTGGTATTTGAAAAAAAGATCCTTCAGCAAAAGCCCCTTTTCCCAAGAATTGAAAGCTAATGTAGCTTTATTTTAATTCACCAAGAATTTTTCTTCCATGATAGTATCTACCTCTAATCATATTATGTATTTTGTTCAAATTTTTGTCAGTGATTCTACCTGCTGAAATAATTTTTATATTTTTTCCAAAGTCCGCAAGAAGCCTTTTTAGTGTTAAATAACCTTTTTCAGCTGTAGGGGACTGACCAGAAGTCAGAAGAGATTTAACGTTTTTGAATTGCAACAAGAGCTCGGCATCTTCAAAAAAATTTTCACTTAAATCGATTGCTTTATGATAGGTAATATTCATTGGGTAAGCCCATTCAGAGACCATCTTGATCTGTTCTAAATTGATTCGATTGAGATGAGTTAAGCTTCCAAAAACGATATGCTTTATGCCAATCAATTTCATGCTATTTATTTGATTCTTTATAATTGATATATCACTCTTGTTATAGAAAAAATCACCTTTTCTGTGTCGAATCATTACTTTTAATGGAATTGATACTGTTTCCAGAATTTTTTCTGTAAGAACGGTGTCAGGCGTTAGGCCNTCNTTAGCTAGATCGCTGCAAAGCTCAAGTTGGTCTGCGCCTCTTTTTTCTGCGATTAATGCCTCACTAAGGCTTTCAACGCAGCACTCAATAAAAATTTTTTTCAAATTTTCCCCATAGTAGTCGAAATTATTTTATAAATTGAAATGAGAACTTATCTAAAATAATAATCAAAAATTAAGTTTATATATGATCATCGATTCCCATTGCCATTTATTTTATGAAGAGATAGCAAACGATATTGAAAACGTAATCCAACGAGCCAATGAGGCAGGCGTTTCAAGGTTTATTTGTGTCGGTACAAATGTGGAAGATTCAAAAAAATGCTTATCAATTACTGAAAATAACGATGATATTTTTGCTGCTTCTGGAGTTCACCCGCACGACTCAAAAGATGTAGTAGATGGGTATTCCGATGAGATCTACGAGCTGATGGAATATGAAAGTATGATTGCGATTGGTGAGATTGGACTAGATTATTTTAAGAATCATTCTGATCCAGAAACACAAAAAAAAGTTTTTAATGAGCTGATGGAAGTTGCTCAAGATCTTGATAAACCTGTTATTCTCCATAGTCGCGACGCGGATGCGGACATCATTGAGATAATTTCAAACTATCCTAATGTGCAAGGCGTCGCTCATTGTTTTTCAAGTACTCTTGAAACAGCTCAAGCCTTTCTTGAGCATGGATATTATATCTCCTTTTCAGGTAACATAACTTTTAACAATAGCCATCTTCCNGAGGTTGCTAAATCAATTCCTCTTGANAGGATCATGGTGGAGACTGATTCACCATATTTAAGCCCGGAGCCAGAGCGAGGAAANCCAAACGAACCAAGCAGAATTATCCATACGGTCAGTAAGCTTGCTGAAGCNTGCGGACTATCATATGAAGAAATGGCAAAGCACACCTACGATAATACCACCGAGCTTTTTAGGCTTCCGTAGTCCTAGTCATTAAATTCAATCTTCACATTTCAATCATAAAAATTTCTTGAAAAAAAGACCGCACCCTTTCAGAAAAAAATGGGGTCAAAATTTTCTAAACGATATAAATCTTTTGAATAAAATAGTTGAGGTTGTGAAGCCTCAAGCAGAAGATTTNTTTCTTGAAATTGGCNCAGGCGATGGTGCTTTAACGGAAAAGATATTGCCAAANGTTCATTCGATGACATCCGTCGAAATAGACCCGCTTTTAGTTAAAAGCCTATCTAANAATTCTCAACTCAAAGATTTATCCATCATTCAAGATGATATTTTAAATATTGANATTGAAGATCTGTCCATGAGAAAACCTGTAAGAATCTTAGGGAACATACCTTATAACATAACTTCTTCCATCATTTTTTGGCTCATTGAGCAGCTTGATTTTTGGAGTGACGCTTATATAATGATGCAAAGAGAGGTGGCAGAGAGACTAATAGCAGATGTTGGAACTAAACAGTATGGTAGAATTTCTGTTGTCACAAGCGTATACCTAAAAAAGAAAATTTGTTTNAATATACCNCCTGAAGTCTTCTANCCTAAACCCAAGGTTCGCTCATCCCTTGTAAAATTTACTAAGCGCACCAAANCTATTGTAAGAGATGATGAGTTTGTTAAGTTTAATAATTTAGTAAGAACAGCATTTTCAATGCGCAGAAAAATGATCAAAAACACTCTGGCGGGGTATGATTTTTCAAGCGAAGTAAAAAATAGTATAGACTTTACTAGAAGACCTGAAACGATCAGTCCTGAGGAGTTCGCTCTANTAACAAAATCAATACTATAGTTTTATGATTATTTAGGCAAATAACCTATTTTAGTGTATATTTCCAGACTTTTTTCTAACCAAAATCAAAGGTTATACTTATGGCCAAAGCAGCTAGACCGATTAACGAATCTAACCGTAGTCTCAGTCAATATTTAGAAGAGATCGGTCAATTTGAACCCCTTCACCCTTCTCGCGAGGTTGAGTTAGCTCAAGCGATAAAAAAGGGAGACAGAATGGCTATGAAGGAGCTTGTAGAGGCTAACTTGCGATTTGTTGTCTCTGTTGCAAAGGATTATCAAGGTCAAGGATTGCCCCTTACTGACTTAATTAATGAAGGTAATATGGGATTAATGAAGGCGGCAGGTCGATTTGATGAAACCCGCGGATTTAAATTTATCTCTTATGCGGTTTGGTGGATTAGGCAATCTATTTTGCAAGCTTTAGCTGAACATTCACGTATTGTTCGTCTGCCGCTGAACAGAGTAGGAACGATTTCAAAAATTACAAAAACCGCTGAAAAGCTTGAGGCTGAAGTTGAAAGATCGCCCAATGAAGAAGAAATTGGAAGAAATCTTGAAATGACCACTGATGAGGTTACCGATGCAATGAGAATTTCTCGCAGACATCACTCATTAAATGCACCATTTAGAGATGGTGATAAGAACTCTTTGATAGATGTTATTGAGGATGACGGACAGATCGAGCCCGATGAGCCATTAATGGCAGAATCTCTTAAAGATGAAATTCGCCAATCACTCGACACATTGAAAGAAAGAGAGCGTCAAGTTATAAAGATGTATTTTGGAATAGATAGAGACTACGCCCTAACATTGAATGAAATAGGTGAAGAATTTAGCCTTACGCGTGAGAGAGTAAGGCAGATCAAAGAGAAAGCAATTCGTAGATTGAGACACAGATCAAGAAGTAAATCTTTGAGAACTTATTTAGGTTAAAATTTTTTTGGAGGACAACCAATGGTTGAAGTAACAGTTAGAAACGGTGAACAGCTTGAACGAGCCCTGCGTCGTTTTAAGAAGAAATGGGAGCGTGCAGGTGTTTTAAGAGAAATCAAGCGCAAATCTTTTTACATTAAACCTAGTGATGAGCAGCGTGCGGCTAAAAAGAAAGCCGTCCGGCGCAGGTTGCGATTAGCTAGGTATAATTCTTACTAATTATNAAAAAGGTTCAACAAAAATGTTGAACCTTTTTTATATCTGACCNTTTTTCATGATCATTCAAAGTATTTCAGGCGTAAGAGGTATTACTGAAACAGCTTTTCCTGTCGAAGCTATAAAATCTTACGTTCACGCCTTTCATAATTTGATTCCAGCTGGACTAATTTATATTGGAAGAGATTCACGCCCCTCAGGAGAAAACTTAATTGAAATCATCTCAGAAGAGTTAACAAAGCTAGGGCGCGATGTTGTTGATTGCGGTATAGCGCCTACACCAACGGTTCAATTTATGGTTGAACGATCCGAAGCTTCTGGAGGTTTGATAGTAACCGCTAGTCATAATCCAGATGAATGGAACGGCATTAAGTTTGTTAGGGAGGATGGCACTTTTTTTTATCCCAACGAATGTGAACAGCTTTATAAGAGCGTCGCAAAAAAGACCCGCTATCCTTTATCCGAAAAAATGGGCATGGTATTGCCAGACCAAAACTGCGTTCTTAAACATGTCATAAGCACTATAGAGTTGTCATGCATTGATTTAAAATCAATCAAAAAAAGAAACTTTAAAGTGGTCATTGATGCGGTTAATGGTGCAGGGTCAGACGCGCTACCATTGCTTCTTGAGTATCTTGGTTGTGAAGTGTTTACTATATATTGTAATAAAGATGGAAAATTCAAAAGAGGAACAGAGCCTTTACCGGAGAACTTAAGCGATCTTTCAAATAAGGTCATTGAATCTAAAGCTGATATTGGTTTTGCTATTGATCCAGACGCTGATAGGCTTGCAGTGGTAAATGAAATGGGTAAACCTTTGGGCGAGGAATATACGCTAGTCATTGCAGCTGAGAGTTATTTAATTAATTCAAAAAAGCCAGAAAAAATAGTCACAAATCTCTCTACAACTATGGCCCTGGAGCATATGGCAGCTAAATTCGACTCAACAGTGATACGAACTGCCGTTGGAGAGATAAATGTTGTCAAAAGAATGAAAGAAGAAAATGCAAACCTTGGTGGCGAAGGCAATGGAGGCGTTATTTTAAAAGAAGCGCATCTTGGAAGAGATTCATTGGTGGCAGCCGCTATGATATTAAATCGTTTAGCTCAAGATGAAAATAGTTCCGTAGAAAAGCTTTTTAAGTCTTTACCTTTTTTTACTATTGTTAAAGATAAGATAGATATCAATGATACTGATGAGAAAAGTTTGATTTCAAAAGCTCAGGCTTTATACTCAGATGCAGCAATCGATACTACTGACGGAACAAAATTTTGCTGGGATGATAAATGGGTGCATTTAAGAAAATCCAACACCGAACCAATAATACGTATTTACGCTGAAGCTTCTTCGGAGGAAGAAGCAAAGAAATTAATTTCACTCCTCAAAGAATAATTTAATTGTTCTCCAGTAAATAATGTTGGATTTAAAAAAAGGTCAAGAAATTGAGCTGCAAATAGATGACTTGGCTTACGGCGGAAAAGGTCTTTCTAGACTCAATAATTTTGTAATCTTTGTTGAAAAAGCGATTCCCGGTCAAAAAGTCCTCGCTTATATCACTAAAAAGAAAAAAGGTTTTGCCGAGGCAAAAATTAAAGAGATAATTTCTGAGTCCCCCTTTTTCACAGATCCAAAGTGCTCTCATTTTCCTACATGTGGAGGCTGTAAAACTCAACAACTCCTGTATAAGGAACAGCTTAATCAAAAAAAGAAACAGGTCGAGAAAATCTTTGAAAAGCAGGTAGGGCTTGACAAATTTAAAGTTTATCAGATTATAGAAGCAGATCCAATATTTAATTATAGGAACAAAATGGAATTTACCTTTTCAAAAAATAGATGGATTCTTGAAGAAGAGCCCTTAGGGGTTGAGTCTGATTTTGCATTGGGAATGCACATACCTAGACGCTGGGATAAGATTCTTGATATTGATTCTTGTGATATTATGCCTAG
>PBOO01000076.1 GCA_002724475.1 Fidelibacterota bacterium
TCATCTTTGTTGTAATCCGCAAGAAAGCCTACCGTATACACGTATTGCGTGGTGTTGTTGTTGCCCGCAACATCGGTGATCGTAAGGTCTATCGTGATCTGATCTGCGCTCGTGAACGGTGGAGTAAAGCTAATGCGGACCGTGCTGCCTAAAAGTTCGTCCGTTGGAGCGATGTTGACCATATCGCCTTGCGCTGAGGTAATTGTTGCGGTGTAGCTATCGATAGGTTCCGTTAGCGCGTAATCGATGACCAGCGGATCAAAAAGTGAAACAGGTGTAGCTTCTGGTACGGAACTTGAGGCGACCTCAGGTCCAACGATGTCCACCTTGAACCCATCAGAGGAGACCGATTCAGAAACGTTGCCCAATTGATCGTAGGCGCGTACGCTAAAGTAATAGTTGACGTTCGCGCTGAGCGACAGTCCAGTAAAGGTATGCGAAGAGTCTGCTCCGGAATCTTCCCAATTCTTGATCGTAGTTCCGCCTGGTGATGTGCCGAGAGCAACGTCGTAACTGCCAATTCCATTCAGATCGTAGAACCCGTTCCAATTGACCTCAACGCTCGCGCTATCGTTGAGCCAATCGAGGTCATTGCCATCACCATCAGCGACCGTTCCAACCGTTGGAGGGACAAGATCGATCGTAATGGAAGGGGCTCCTGCGGATATTTCGTTTCCTACCGAATCAATACCAATGATCGTTCCGAAATAGACCACGTTGTTTTTTAGGGTTAAGCCCGTGACCGTGACGGTCTCAAGCGATCCNGTCGCCTGCCTAGGGGCAATATCATCCGCGCCTTCAGAAAGTCCGATCATCACATCGTACTTGTCCATTCCGCTGTGNTCATCNGTAAATCCACTCCAATTGAANGTCATGGATGTCGTNTCGGACTGAAAATCATTGTTGGTGGTTACGNTTCCAGCCGATGGGAGGGTNTANTCCATTTTNAATCCATCGCTGGACACGGTCTCAGAAACAAAACCAACCCTATCNGTCGCTCGCGCNTTGGCGTAATANACAACGTCCTCTTGATAACCTTCNANGCTGAACGTACCCACACTATCCTGACCCAGTTTCCAGTTCATGACATCTCTNTCNCCAGGANCCGTTCCAATGGAATACTCGTAAGTACCAATACCTGAATTATCGGTAACGTTCACAATGATGCGACCCGTGCTCAAGGAGCCGTACCANTCGATATCGGCATCGTTTCCATCGGAGATACCTGAAATAATGGGATCTTCAGTATCGATAAAGATACCATCCGTGATCAAAGTACCTAACACTTCTCCAGCAGCGTTCTTGATGCGNACACTGATGTAATAGGTAACGCTGTTGGAAAGCTCTAANCCGGTCACAGTNACCTGCGTATTGAAACCGTTGCTGGTCCAATCCACAATATTGTTGGCCCTGCCGCTGTCACCCACCGCATAATCGTAGGTGTAGGTATTGGTAGAGTCGTCCAAGTACGGGTTCCATCGCGCTGAGAGGGTGGACGTAATGTTGCTGTAATCAATTTCGTTGTTGATGGAAAGACCATCCGTGATACCGGTCGCAGCCAGCGACTTTCCTGAGAATTCACTTTCATAGGCTCCAATATCAAGTTTCGATCCAAAAGGTATAGGGCGCTGGGTACCACGAATATCCACTTCAGGTGCACGATAGGTCTCGTTCGCTACGGTCGTAAAGGATTCGGTAGCTGCGCTCAAAAGAAGGGAATTGTCCGCGAGGTCAAACTTACCCTTATCAAAATCCACAAATCCTGCAGAGCCAGTGATGTTGCCGGTATTCGCTGCAAAGGTGAGCAGGTTAGAGCAGTCGTTGCAATAGCTGTAGTTAAGGTCAAAATTACTGGTCGGTATCGCTGCATCCAAACGACCAATCGCGATCGAATTGATCAGAAGCGGTTTGACAAGACCATTGGTGTACATGCTGAAAAGGTTCTCATCAGAAAGCGCAACGGTATCGATCAAGTTGGAATTCATAGCAATTAATTTTTCATTCGAGCCGATCAGCTGATCCGACTTTCCAATGTACACGTTCGACCCTTGGACACCATTGGTGAGCGTATTTCCTGACACAAAACTATTCTCAAGCGTAAGCTCTGATGCCCACTCGATCGATAGACCCCCACCTTTAAGACTGGCTGCGTTGTCTTGAATGAAAGAGCGCGTAACCGTCGCGATGGAGGAATAAAGGTAGATGCCTCCACCAACACCCTCAGAAGAACGGTTACCAGAAACGGTAACCCTGTGCAGTCTCTGCTCGATAGTAGACGCCGGTAGTCCCTCATAGGCGATACCACCTCCATTAAGGGTTGAAGTGTTGTTGGAGACCGTCACGCCTAACAGTTCGGGGTTCGAACCGTTGAACATTCGCATTCCACCACCGATACCCGTTACTGAATTATTAGCAATGACCACGTCCGTGATGCGCGAGTCACACGCCTCACAACTAATGCCTCCCCCACCAACGTTGGCCACGCTGTTTAAGATCTTCAAATTCCTAAGTCTTGGGCTCGAGTTCTCTATACGAATTCCACCGCCACCCGTGATGGTCGTGTATCCATTGGTTAAAGTAAGCCCCGTGAGTACCGCTGTTGAATCCTCGCCTGAAATGAACGTTGCAACACTACTGGACGCATCGCCATCAATGATGGTTGAGTCGATATAGGCGGTATCCCCAGTGGTAAGGAATAGCGAGCCAACTACGATCTTCTTACCGGTATAGTTGATCCCGCCTTGATAGGTACCTGGGTAGATCAGCACCGTATCGATATCCTGGGTCGCGTTGATCGCGCTTTGAATGTCAGAATAATCACCTGAGGTGTCGGTCTTAACGGTATACACCGCACCCTTGATCGGAGAAGCATTTGCTTCTAACGTAAGCGGACTGACGTTCTTTGATGTGTCCACCGCGCCAACCCTAAAGTAATAGGTGGTACCATTGATAAGCGGTGTGATCAACTTGCTCGACTGTTCAGCGTTGATCGTAGAATCCATAACGGTCGCAGGATTCGGATCGGTTCCGTAATAAATGTAATACTTTTCAATATCCTCATCAGGACTCAGGTTCCAGCCAAGGGTTACCTTTCTGTCTCCTGGTATCGCAACAAGGCCCGTAGGACGCACAGGACGCTGCTTATCGTTCAAGTTCCTGCTGTTGTTTATTTGAGTGAAAAAGTCCGATTCGTTACCCGTACGGTCGTACACGGATCCCGGTGAAGGACGTACAGTCATGATCTCTCGCCCGCTTTGAATACCTTCTGTTTTTATGCCTAGTGCAAACGTACTGTCGTTTACCTTGACAATGCCATCCGGGAAGGGTAGTGGGAGACTGGCCGTACCTCCCGTGATCGACAANAGGAANTCAGCGAACGTAAGCTCACCGCTTCCTAGAGCTGTACTGTAGACCGGTTCGCTCATGTAGACGGTNACCGTTGCGTTGCTGGGAACGATATCAATTGCCGTAATGACCGGCACCGCTTTATCCACTAAATTGATGTTTCGGCGTGCCTGAACGGTGCTTGCTACGTTGTTGGCAGCGTCATAGATGGAATTCTCAACTGGAGACACCGTAACCCGTTCGTATCCATCCGGAACACCTTCTAATGTGAGACCAAGCTTGTAGGTGTTGCTGCTGTCAACGTAGGTAATCGATGACGGCGTCGTATTCAATAGCTTTGCCGTTCCACCTGTCATGGCTAATATAAAATCTTCTTTCTCTAGCAAGCCGCTACCTCCTGTAGCGTTGTATACCGGATTACTGAACGATACGTTCACGGAGCTGTTGTCTTCTTCGATCTTGAGCGAAGCAAAGGTTGGAGCGGTCTGGTCAATTAAAAAGGTGGAATTGACCGCCTGAATTGGACTTGCAACGTTACCAAGGGTATCGTAGATCGCGTTAAACTGCACCTGCACCGTGACGTTCTCAAAGCCATTGACCTTGCCACTTAGTGCCAGTCCAAGGGTATACTTGGCGCCGTCGCGCGTGAAGCTGGTGGGTTTTGGATTGGTGAGGATAGCATTTCCGCCCTCAAGCGATAAGGTGATATCGGATGTGTCTAGAATGGCCCTGTTGTTTGGCTCGGTAAACGTTTCTTCGTCAAACTCAACGATCAGCGCAGTGTTATCGCTCTTAGGTGTTATTGAAAGTATGATCGGGCCTGCGAGATCTTTTGTTTTTCCGGTGTTGGTTGTTTGGGTAGATAGGGCCACGTTACCCGCGTTATCGTAGATCGAACTTTCCTTGGGAACTACCGCGAGGACCTCTTTTCCAGTGCCGGTACCTTGAACATCTAAGCCTAGCGTAAACGTAGTACCATTTTTGGTCACGCTGGTAGGGGTAGCGCTTTTAAGCTTTGCACGTCCTCCTGAGAACGAGAGTTCAAAATCTTCAGGTTCGAGATCGCCATTGCCGTTACTGGCCTTGAAAACGATCTCTGAGAATGTGACCGCTGCCGTACTATTATCGTTGGCTAGCACAACGCTGGAGATCGTAGGTGCAAGTTTATCGATCANGGTCTTGGTCTTGAGTGCTTGGTTGGTTTGCGCAACGTTCCCTGATGCATCGTAAATAGCATCCGCAGCAGGGGATATGGTCAAGACTTCCGCGCCACTAGGNGTTCCATCGAGNCCAATACCAAGCGTGTACACGTTACCATTNTTNGNTANTGTAGTTGGGTTTGCTTGCGATAGGGTTGCACCCGCGCCCGCAAGACTGAAAGTGAAATCGAGCGAATCAAGCGCTCCAGTCCCATCGTTCTTNCTGAACACGGGTTCGCTGAACGTGACCGCGATCGTACCATTGTTATTGGCAAGATNNAACGCGCTAAATATTGGNGATGCTTTATCTTTGAGGTTTGCNGTGTTGCCGGATTGNTCAGAAACACTAANGTTGCCCACCGCATCGTAAATNGAGGTAGCGACCGGAGTCACGCCTACCACCTCAGCTCCATTTGGAGTTCCGCTGAGATTGATGCCAAGCGTGTAGACATTGCCGCTCGCTGCAATGGAGGTTGGTGCCGCGTTCACAAGTACGGCGCTTCCCCCGCTCAACGTGAATGCAAAATCGCTTTTTTCAAGCGCTCCANTTCCGTTGGAGGCGTTAAATACGGGCTCAGACATGGTCACCGCGATCGTAGCGTTGTTGGCTGCAACCGAGATGCTTTGAACCGTTGCNGGCGTCTTGTCTTTCAATTTGGCTGAATTATTCGTCTGGTTCGTGCTAGAGATATTGTCAAGCGCGTCGTAGATAGAACTGTCTGCTGGGTTTACAACAAGGACCTCGTTTCCATCAGGCGTTCCTTGAATGTTCAATCCCAAGGTATACGTATTGTTGCTTTTGGAAATACTGGTTGGCGTTGCGCTGCCGAGCTTCGCGGTGCTGTTGGTATCCGGGATCGAAAGGACCCAATCATCAACCGTGAGTGCTCCGCTATTGGGTACGCCTGGATAGGCCGTCTCCGCTAAGGTCACATCCACCGTTGCGTTGTTACCAGCAATAGCAATGCTCGTGATCGTGGGACCTAATTTATCGTTGAGCGTAGCCGAATTGTTGCTTTGGTTGGTAATTGCAATATTTCCTGCAAGGTCAAAGATCGAATTTGCAGCAGGGTTTACGGNTATGGTCTCTGTGCCGCTCGCAGGTGAATCCAAGCTTATCCCTAGCGTATAGACGTTGCTTTCCCTGGTGATGCTTGATGGGGTAGCAGANCTTAAACCGGCAGTTCCNCCTGATATAGAAAGTACAAAATCCGACGCTTCCANCTCACCGGTTCCATTTGAGATCGCATAGACGTCCTCGTTGAACGTAATGTTGATGGTCAGATTGTCCGCAGCTAGCGTGCGAGAGGTGATCGTTGGCGGGCTTTGGTCCGATGCGCGCACGTTAAAGGTTCGGATAAAGCCATCATAACCGTTACCCTCAGATACAACCGCGAACGTATTTCCATCAATGTCTGCTATCTTGGTGTAGTGCGCTTTTGATGTTTCAAATTCTATTGATTTTGCGACCGATATNCCGGTACCGTTCGAATTGATACTGATAGATTTAATGTACCCATCGTAATTGGTTCCGCCNCCGGTATCNTCCCCAGAATATACGAGCAGCAGCGCTTCGTCCCCGATCGCGATCAGATCATTGTAGTACCCTTGCTTATTGTCATGCTCAAGCTGCTCGATCTCGGTGATCGTAGCTCCATCATTTGATATCGTGAAACTCGTGATGAACCCATCGTCACCTGAACCGGCGTAGGCTAATACGTATTTATCTCCCCCAAGCTTGACTAAAGAGTTCCATTTTCCAAGGACGTTATCGTGCTTCAAGCGATTGACGTATTTATTGNTGCTGCCGCTTGCCCCACTNATCACCCCGGTGGAAGGGTCGACATTGAAGGTNGTGATCCAGCCCTCCGCGCCGTTGGTTACACCGTTATGCGCTATCGCAACGGTNTTATNATCNACCTTGACCATGGAGTTCCAAGCCATATTGGAGTTGTTGCTACTGCTGATCAAATACTCAAAATCTTTTTCCGTGATCGTTGAGCCATCGTTTGAGATGGTGAAGGTCTTAATGATTCCCCTGTTGCTGTTATCTTGATAGGCAACGATAAACATATTCGAGCCAAATTCTAAGATATCAGGGTAATAACCATCAAAGCAGTTCGTACTTTGGCTGAATCGATGGCGACTCTTTTTTGTGGAAATGGTGGACGCGTCGTGATTGATATCAAAGGTAGTGATGAGGCCTCCGCTACAGTAATCCCAATAGATCAGCGCATAGGTATTGGAGTCGACCTTTGCCCATTGTCCTTGGTGGTAATCGTTGCTCTCCCAGTACCAGCGGTTTGAGTTATTATTGATTCTGGTTTCTGTCAGGGTCTCACCGTCCGCTGAAATATTGAATGCGGACATGTAACCATCATTGTTTCTGTTATTCGTGGAATAAGAAAACGCCACCACATAGGTGTCTGCGTCTCGCTTTAAGAGGGCTGGGGATTGCATATTACCCGTTTCAAATTCTAAGCTCTTTGCAATACGGATCTTTTCAGCGTTGAAGGTTCTGGTGTTGTTGCTTTGACTGGTGGCCGCGATGTTGCCTTTCGCATCGTAGATCTGATCTTGAACTGGCGTAACGGTCAACACCTCGCTGCCGTTCGGCAGTCCAATATAGTTGATGCCAAGCGCGTAGGCATTTCCATTTTTCTGGATGAATGTAGGAGTATTGCTGCCCAACGTTGCAACACCACCCGCAATGGAATAGGTAAAATCACTGACCTGAAGATCTCCGCTGCCGGCAAAACCGGTACCGCTTGCTGAACGGCTTCTGAACACCGACTCAGAGAACGTCACCGTGATCGTATCGTTGGTTGAGGAAAGGGCAGTGGCAGAGATAGTGGGCAAGACCTTTTCATAGAGATTCACCGTGTTGTTGGTTTGATTGGTAGCAGATGCNGTACCGTTNANATCATACACTGCATTTTGNACGGGTACCGCNTTTAATACTTCAGATCCGTTTGGCGTTCCGCTNANNCTNAANCCTAAGACGTATTGACTGTCTCCGATCTTGGAAATGCTGGTTGGGGTCGCGCTCGAAAGCGTTGCCGCCCCTCCCGTGATCGATAGCGCAAAATCNGNCACCTCAAGGTCGCCACTACCTTCGTTGGTATTGTATGCAGCCTCATCCAGCATAATGGTNAATTGTGAATTTTCGTAGTTGATAGAGTTTGCGGTGATCGCNGGTCCCGCNTTATCNGAGGTTCCNATATCAAAGGTTTGGATNTAGCCATCGCTACCGGANCCCGCATAGGCAAGCGCGATCGTATTTTTATCTATTCTAACGAGGTCGTTCCACGTATTATCTGTATCGAACTCATTTTGCCATTTTTTGGTAATGGTCGCTCCATCAGAAGAAACGGTGTACATTTCGAGGTATCCGTCATAGTCTTTTCCTCGGTAGGCGAGAATGTATTCATTGGCGTTCAGCTTTAATAGTTTATTGTGGTCNCCCCAATTTGCATCAGTATATTTTAAATTTGCCACGGANGTNATGGTAGACCCGTCCGTTGGAATGGTAAAGGTCTCNAGAACNCCGTAATANCCTGNNCTTCCGCTGGTGTTGTAGGAATAACCTGCATTCAGGTAGGTGTCGTGATCGACCTGAACCANGCTGTTCCAGGTGCTAGAATTATTATCAGCGAACGCTGCGTTAGCAACCTCAGTAATAGAGCTGCCGTCTGGGGGTATGGTAAAGGTCTGAACCCTCCCGTCACTGCCGCTTCCATTATAGCTTAGAACATAGGTATCCTCATCTGCGCGAACCAGGGAATTGTATTGACCGTAGCTTGTATCGTGCTCTTTTTCTTGAATTTGTGTGATTGTGGATCCATCGCTGGCAATTTTGAAGGTTTTGATAAACCCATCGTAACTTTGTCCCGTATGGGCTAAAACCAGTGTGGAGTCGGTCATTTTNACCGCACTGCCNTCCCAGTAGTCNNTGGNNGCAAACTCAAGAGCGGATGAAAGCTGTTCGATGGTTTCGCCGTTGGCGGTTATCTTAAAGACCTTAGCAAAGCCATCGCCGCTTGCTCCCTTATAAAACAATACGTATTTATCTCCGGATAAATGTATTAGCACATTGTGCTCACCGTTATTGCTATCGTGCTCTTCGGTCGCGACAAAACTGCTGTTGGTCACCGATCCCGCTGAAGTGATCTTTATGGTTGAAAGGGTCGCTTTGTTGCTCGCTCCTTCATACGCAAGTGCGTATACATC
>PBOO01000019.1 GCA_002724475.1 Fidelibacterota bacterium
ACCGAAAGGGACTCCTGACTCTAAAAGAGATAAGTCTAAGACGAGTGGGAGGTCCATAAAGATGACGTGGTTTCTGGTGACATTGAAGTCGTGCATCATGACCATATTGGGAATATCAATTCCTTCCGATTGTAATAGCTGACCGTCAGGACTGATTCTTAGATAAGTCAAATAAGGCGGTTCAAAGGAGAAGTAGCTGAAGGCGAGCAATTCTCCTGTTTCCGGGCAAATTTTTGGGTGTGCTGTCATTGAGGTTGTTAGTGATCCACCATAATTTTCAAAGCCAACTGTGTTTAGCTCCTTATCTATTTTCCAAGGCCAGTGGCCTTCTTCAAGGCATAATATTGTGCCGGCATGCGTAACAACGTGAGTGTTAGCGCTGCCATTTGATAGATCCCCTAGGTCAGGTGTGGAACTTTTACCGGTTTTCGTGATGTTTGGGGTTTGCACAAACCTATTCCGGTACCATTCCGCTTTTCCTTGAGAGAGGCGAATGCCGTGAACCATCCCATCTCCCATGAACCAATGTGGTGAAAATCCTGACTTTGGGTTGGGTCCAGTACGAATATAAACACCTTCTAATTGAGGAGGAATTGACCCCTCAACAGTTAGATTCTCAGTAGTTACTTCGGTTTGGACAGGCGCCCAGTTACCTCGTAAATGCCATGGAGTTTCTGATTCGATAGTTGCCATGCTTTTCTGAACTTTCTGTGTGGTGCTTTGTGGGATCCCCTTTGGTAAAGTTTAAGACTTTTAGGATGGTTAAGTGATAGTTAGTGTGGAATTTTGTGTTAAACATTAACAACCCCCCATGACTGATAAAAACTCGCAAGAAATTCAGAACTATTCGCGACTGGCACTGGTTGGCGCTGCTTTTGCGGTGACTGCATGGGGGTCGTCTGGAGTAATTGTTAAATACATCTCTGTGAGTTCTACAGAAATAGCGGTATACAGATTTACTTTCTACTCAATAGTCATGATTGCTTTCCTGAAAGCAAAAGGTACTCCCCTCACATTTCAGTCTATAAAGATTGCATTTTGGGGTGGGATTGCTTTGGGGCTCAATGTCGCATTCTTCTTTGAGTCACTCAAGAGAACAACAGTTGTAAATGCAACTATTATCGGCTCACTACAACCTGTGTTGATATCTGTTTATAGCTACAAAGTTTTTAAAGAGAAAGTATCGCGACGAGATATCTTTATCGGAGTCATCGCTTTGGCGGCAACCTTTGGCGTCGTTGCTGGTTCTTCCGGAACTACCGAATGGGACGTCACAGGTGATTTGTTGGCATGTGCGGCATTATTTACCTGGACTGCGTATTTTATTATTTCTAAACAGACTCAGAACCGTGTTTCACCGCTTGAGTTCACAGCAGCAACAGGTGTAATAACTGGAATTCTCAATTTTCTTATAGCCCTAATTTTCTCTGTTGCTCTAACCGTGCCTTCGGGACGTGATATTTTCTGGCTGTTCATTTTGGCAACTGTTGCTGGCTTAATTGGTCACTCGCTGATGAATTGGTCTCTTGTGAGAATTCCTTTGTGGGTNGGNTCNATCCTTACGCTGTTCGTTCCAGTTGTATCGTCACTTTTGGCATGGATTTTTCTAGAGGAGTCNTTAAATGCTCTTCAGATCTTCTCTACCTGTGTGGTAATCCTGGCTTTGGGGGCAATACTNGTGGGTCAAGATAAGAGTAAGGAACCTGCGTGATGCAAGTTATCCGACCTCAGTTCCGAGTATTGAGACAAAACTAACCATTTCGCCGGGGTATCCTCCGAGGTTATGAACTAAACCAAGATTTTTATCGGTGTAACCTATCGTGCGGTTTTCAGGAGCTTCTCCACGTAACTGTAACCAGCACTCGTAGTGCATCCGGATACCTGATGCTCCAACAGGGTGACCGAAACTTTTCAAACCGCCATCAGTGTTTATAGGCAGTTCTCCTGTTAGTGCGAACTTGCCTGATAAGACATCACTCCACCCTTCACCTCTCTGGGAAAACCCAAGGTCTTCCATGAGAATGAGTTCTGTTGGTGTGAAGCAATCATGTACTTCGGCCATTGCGATGCAGTCCTGTGGGTTCTCAACTCCTGCCTGCTTGTATGCGTCAGTGGCGGCAGCTTCGCACTCAGGGAAGGTCGTATAGTCGTACTCCGGGTCTATGAGTCCTGATCCATTGCCTGAAACAAAAGATAAGGCTTTCACAAATAGGGGTTTATCGGTATAGTCGTAAGCCTTTTCAGCTGGGACGACAATTACCGCTGCAGCACCATCAGCTACTCCGGCACAGTCGAATACACTCAATTTCCCAGCAACGGCTGCCATATTACAGATTTCTTCTGCGGATATCTCTCGTCGAAACTGAGCTAGCTCGTTTCGTGCACCGTTGTAATGATTCTTCTCAGCAATTTTGGCAACAACCATTCGTAACTCGTCTTCATCTACCCCATACTTTTTTGCATAAGCTGGGAGAACAAGACTGTACATTGCTGCTGCAGTTAGTGTTCTATTTGTTCCAGCTGTTGGCATTGGGAAGGCATTTAAACCTTGGTANCCGCTGTCTTTAACCTTTTCCACGCCTACAGCCATTGCTGTATCGTAAGCTCCACTGGCTACCGCATAGCATGCCTGTCTAAGGGCTTCTGACCCTGTTGCGCAGTAGTTTTCTACTCTGGTAACTGGTTTACCCTGTAGTTTCATTGGCATAGATAGTGTTAATCCACTCATCCCGCTTTGAGCAGTCCCTACCCAGTAGGCATCAATGTCCTCAGTGGTAAGCTCAACTGATTTTAAAGTTTGCGTTGTCGCATCTATCAATAAATCGTCAGCACTTTTGTCCCAGTGTTCTTTGAAAGGGGTGCACCCTATTGAGATTATGGCTACTTTATCTTTAATCCCGTTTGATGCCATCGTTATTCCTTTGTAGATCGTATTGGGCGGACTTTCCAAAAGTAATTATGAATTCCGTCTGCGGTAAATAGTTTACGGAATGTGGGTTCTACGTTCATCCCTATCTCTACTTCGTTTTCCGCTACATCGGTTATTTCAATTGGTATTCGGCCGCCATTATTAAAGTCCACCACTGCAAATACCACCGGAGGGTTTTGTGAGTAAACCAGATGGTCAACGGTAAATGTGACGACTGTACCGATTGAGGAGGCCATCGACTGCGTCAACATCGAATCGTTGTTATCTGCTTGGTTGATTGATAAGCGTGATGGGGGCATATGAATGAGCCCTGATTGGTCGCCGCGTGATGCAACGAAACCATGTTTCCAATCTGATTCTCTTTTGGAAGCAGAGGCAGAGATCCGAGAGGGGGCTGGTCGATTTGGTGGTTGTACAGGTAGCATTTCTCGCCATTGAAGAAATTTTCCATAGGAAAGGTCGGACCGGTTTTCGATTTGATGTTCAATTGGGTTCAAAACTTCTTTGTCGCTTGTAACTTCAAAGATAAGTATCTCAACGCCGTCGTTGAAGGAACATAAAGCTATCTTTTCCCCCAAGTCGGCATGTTCTAGTGCAGAAAGCAGAAGCAAGCCGGCTTCAGCAGCGCCAGCGTTCCCAACACTTGAAGCAATGCTGTCTTGGAACCTTTCTACGGTGATAAGTTTCGCAGCTTGGCGCTTCACTCTTTCATTTTGGCCGGTCAAAACGACAGTACTTACATCGCTATCTTTGAGACCGCTGTTCGATAAAGCCTGACCCCATGCTTCTTTAATTAATGGAATGTACGCATCTTCCACGAAACGCGATTCCCATTGCTTTGCGACTTTTTCTCGAGGGTCACGCCACCTGTCAATGAATTCCAATGTCTCTGAACACCCGCCAAGATACGTAGCTAGTAACTGGTCAGCAGTTGCATCGCCGATCAGAAAAGCAACTGCAGCATCTCCGCCTTGACTCTCGTCAGGGCTTGATGGCAAACCTCCACGTATATCTGCTTGAACGAGTAACACAGTTTGATTTGAGGTTAAGGCTGTTTTGATAGCGCCAATTCCTGACTTCAAAGCTCCATTGAAATCATATGCTGAAGTAGCTTTTGGTAATTGAAGTGCGGAATGAATCACGTTTGCGTTTGTCTTTTCCAAATAAGGTGGTTCAGAAGTCGTGAACCACAATGCTTCGGGCTCAATATTCCCTTCTGCAGAAACAATTTTTCGTGCGGCTTCAAAACCCATAGTGACCGTATCCTCATCATGTGCTGCTACAGATCGAATGCCAGACGCACGGCCGGAACCGAAGAAATTCGTTATATCTGTTCGCTTCAACCGGTAGTGCGGTAAATAGGCTGAACTTTTTATAATTCCTCTCACGCTCTTATTGTAGTGATTTTTGCGCAACGTGAGTGATGGTCGCAACGATCAAGAGATNAGCCNACNCCTTTTTTNTATAACANGAGAAGATCTTCGTCGCTTTGTGCTTCTAGNAGAGCNTCTGTCCACCTATGGAACCGCTGNCCNCCTTCTTCNTTTCTNCCAAAATAAAAGTGGGATTTCGCTCCAGTTTTGACNGTTTTTTGGATCCTNTTTCCTGTGAAATAGTCCTCTTCCGCNACTACGTAACGAAGAAATTCCATAGTTCTAGCTATTTCTTCCTTCTGCTCCGAATTAGGCTCAAAGGTAGCAAGGAAATTCTGGTGAGTTACCGATGTGTCAGGGTCTGCCCCGGGAAATAGTTGCGAGACCATGTAGATATGCCCACCTGCTTCGAACGAAGCGATTGAGATATGGGGAAAGATTGTCCATACCCCACTCACTAACTTTGTATGAGACCATTCTTCTTCAGGAGTATCAACTAGATCTAGTAATCTGTGATCAGGTGCTTGTACCCGTTGATGGGGGCCCCAATTATCAAAAATAGATTTATTGTTATATTCAGGACCAAAGGTATTTTTATGAAGTACAGGCAAATGGTAAAAGTCTAGGTACCCATCGTATGCAACTTTCCAGTTTGGGCCTTCAATTGTTTGTTGTCCAACTAAATGGCAGTTAGCGAGGTCATGGCTTTCTAAATACTCGTCATATCCAGCCAAAAATTCATTCAAGTGC
>PBOO01000077.1 GCA_002724475.1 Fidelibacterota bacterium
TTACGTTGAACGAGTGGGGCTGATTATGAATCAATATAATGAATCAAGGATGATCGCATTCAAATCCATTGACATTTCTAAAGTTAAATCATTTTATCAGATCGACTATATAGAATCAACTGATTTTGATTTACCGATGATTTATTTAGGTAGAACAACTGCTGCTCGACTCGATTTACAAGTAGGTGATAAAGTGAGGCTGCTGAGTCCTTTAGATCAAAATATTGTTTGGGGTCTACCTAGATCTCTTAAGGTCATCATTGGTGGAATATTTGACGTTCAAATTCTTGATTTTAACGATAAAGTTGTTTTTATACCTGAAGACATTGGAAAAAAACTTTTTCTCAGAAAAAAAGGTTTTGATGGAATCGATATAAAAACAGGCGAGCGCAGTAATTTGAAAAATATAAAAAAAGTTATTCAACAAAAAATAAACAATTCGCATATTGAAACTTGGAGTGAAATACATAAGAATTTGTTCAGTGCTATGAGGCTAGAAAAAGTTGGCTCAATGATTGTATTAAGCTTGATAGTGCTTGTCGGATGTTTTAATCTAACAACAACATTAATGCTCATAACAATTCAAAAGATAAAGCATTTTGGCATATTAACTGCTTTAGGAGCATCAAAAATCAATATACGAACTATCATATTTAAACAAGGTTTTTACACTGGCTTAATTGGTATCTTGTCTGGCCTTGTGCTTGGATTAAGTGCGATCTTAATTCAAAATATTTTTGGAATAATAAAATTACCTTCTGACATTTACTTTACATCAAATCTACCTATGATTGTTCGCACCATTGATATTCTATCTATTTTATTTATAACGCTTCTAATGATATTTATATCTTCATCAATAGCTTCAAGGCGAATTGACTCTGTCAAAGTCATCAAGGCGATTGTTTCTGATAAATGATTCTACTAGCAGAAAAAATAACAAAATCATTTTCAAGTAGCGGAGAAAGATTTTATGTGTTTCAAGATCTTTCTATAAACATTGAAAGTAAGGAGCTTGTAACAATAGTTGGTCCAAGTGGTTCTGGAAAATCTACTCTGCTTAATATTCTTGGAACACTGGATAAGTATGATGAAGGTTCTCTATACTTAAATGGTATTGATGTTAGCAAAATGGACAGCGATCAGATGGCTAGGGCTCGTAATGAGCTCATAGGGTTTGTTTTTCAGTTTCATCATTTAATTCCTGAGCTTTCAGCCTTGGAAAATGTTTTATTGCCGCAACTTATTCTTTCTGGAAGCGATAATCCCNGCAGGGCAAAAGAGTTGTTAAGTTTTTTAGGNCTTAGNGAAAGNATANATCATTTCCCATCTCAGNTATCCGGTGGCGAAAGATCAAGAGTTTCAATCGCNAGNGCTNTAATAAATAGGCCAAAGATAATTCTNGCNGATGAACCCAGTGGTAATTTAGATCATGTTAATGCNAAAAAACTGATCAAGCTTTTTAAATCAATCAACGATGAATTTGATCAATCAATAATTATTGCAACGCACGATCCAAATGTTGCATCCATAGGAAAAAGAAAACTCTTGCTTGATAATAAAGTATTGTCTTCAGTAGATAGTGTTTGAAGTTGTTATCTATAATATTAATTTCATTGTGATATGAAAGAAAATTTTTCAAAGCGCGTTCAGCATATTATCAAATTTGCTAAAGAAGAAGCTATTAGACTTGGCCATAGTTATGTGGGTTCTGAACATTTACTCTTGGGTCTTTTAAGAGAAAATTCTGGACTAAGCGCAAAAATTTTTGATATCTATGATTGCGATATCAATGACATTCAATCTATGATTGAAGATATGATAAAAACCCTTGGAAATACTATGACCCTTGGTCATTTGCCCCTTACAAGGAGAGCTGAAAGAATTTTGAGAAATGCCTTTAATGAAGCTGCGGGATTGGGAACTACCGTTGCTGACGATGAGCATCTTCTTCTTGCTATTTTAAAGGAAAGCGAAGGAATAGCAAAAGAAGTTTTAAACTCACATAATCTTGATTACGATAGCGTTATAGATCTTATTAACAGTGAGCCCAGTGAATATCTCAATGAACCTGAAGAATCAAAACCTTCAAAACCCACTAAGTCCAAAACCCCTGCCCTTGACCATTTTTCAAGAGATATTACTGAACTTGCGCGTTCTGGTGAGCTTGACCCTGTGATTGGAAGAGAGGATGAAATTCAAAGAGTTGCTCAAATTTTGTCCCGACGCAAAAAAAATAATCCAGTTTTAATTGGAGAGCCTGGTGTTGGAAAAACTGCAATTATAGAAGGTTTAGGTCAGAAAATAAATCAAAAGGATGTACCTAGAACCTTACAAAATAAAAGAATTCTTTCCTTAGACCTTGCTGGTTTAGTCGCNGGTACAAAATACAGGGGTCAATTTGAAGAGCGGATGAAAACCATAATGACTGAATTGGAAAAAACNGANAATCTTATTTTATTTATAGATGAGCTTCATACTATTGTTGGTGCTGGNGGAGCCTCAGGATCCCTAGANGCATCAAATATGTTCAAACCAGCACTTGCAAGAGGCGATATTCATTGTATNGGTGCAACGACATTGGATGAATANAGAAAGCATATAGAAAAAGATGGCGCTTTAGAAAGGAGATTTCAAAAAATTAATATTNCTCCTCCTTCAGCGGATGAAGCGATTGAGATTTTAAAAGGATTGCAGTCACGCTATGAGAAACATCACAATGTTTCCTATTCAGAGGAAGCAGTAAANGCGTGTGTATATTTTGCTGACAGATATATTACAGACAAATTTTTACCTGANAAAGCTATTGATGTCATGGATGAGGCTGGTTCAAGAGCACATATTTTAAATATAAAAGTTCCTCAAAATATCATTGATCTCGAGCTAGAGATCGAAAATATTCGTAATGAGAAAAATTCTGTTGTAATGGAGCAAAAGTTTGAAGATGCTGCCAATCTACGCGATAAAGAGCAAAAACTAATTAACAAGCTTAGTGAATTACAAAAAAAATGGAAGGCAAATGAAGAATTGAATCCTTCAATTATTTCAGAAGACAATGTAGCGGATGTTGTTTCAACTATGACAAGAATACCCGTGATGAAAGTAGCAGAATCTGAGGGTAAAAAACTTTTAAAAATGAACGATGCTCTTTCTGAAAAAATCATTGGACAAAATCAAGCCATTGAAATTTTATCAAAAGCGATACAAAGATCCAGGGCGGGTTTAAAAAGAGAAGGTAGACCCATTGGAGTCTATTTATTTTTAGGTCCTACTGGAGTTGGAAAGACTGAAACAGTTAAAGAATTAGCAAATTATCTTTTTACCAAACAAGATTCATTGGTACGCCTGGATATGAGTGAGTATGGTGAGCGGTTTGCAATGTCAAGATTAATCGGCGCTCCTCCAGGTTATGTTGGATACGAGGAGGGTGGAGAGCTTACTGAAAAAGTTAGAAGAAACCCATATTCTATTGTGTTGTTTGATGAAATTGAAAAAGCGCATCCCGATATTTTTAACCTCCTTCTGCAATTATTTGACGAGGGAGTGTTGACTGATAATTATGGTAGAAAAATTGATTTCCAAAATACCATCATCATTCTTACCTCTAACATTGGAACTAAGGAAATTCAAAACGCTTCAAGCTTTGGTTTTAACGATGAACCCGATGTAATTAAAGATGATAAAATTAAAGGAAGAATTTTGGAAAAGGTAAAAAATGTCTTTAATCCAGAATTTATAAATAGGATAGATGAAACCGTTATATTTAACACTTTAAGCAAAGAAAATGTACTGAGCATTATCGATCTTCAGCTTGTTGATCTAAAAAGAAACCTTGAAAAAATTGGCTTTTCTGTATCCATTACAAAAAAAGCTAAAGAATTTTTAGCTGATAGAGGCTTTAGCTCAGAATATGGTGCTAGAAATCTAAAAAGAGAAATCCAAAGCTCACTCGAAGACCCATTGTCAGAAATGCTATTATTAAACAAGTTTGAATCGTCCAATAAGATCAAAATTGACTTTAAAGCTGGGAAGCTTGATATCAAACCAGTTAATAGTAAATACCCAAAAAAGACAAAAAATACCTCGAAAATATAAAATATCTGCCATAATAGCATACTTTAACTAATTATATGTCAATATGGTTAATTTATTTTCTTGGTATGCTTATTGCATATTATTATTTAGCAAATAAAAAAATTTACAGGAGAAAATAATGAGTAAGATCATTGGTATAGATTTAGGGACTACAAATTCTTGCGTTGCGGTTTTAGAAGGTGGAGAGCCATCTGTAATAAGTAGTTCGGAGGGCGGGAGAACAACACCCTCCATAGTTGCATTTACTAAAGATGACGAGCGCCTAGTGGGGCAGCCTGCAAAACGCCAAGCTGTCACTAATCCGCAAAACACAGTTTTTTCTATTAAGCGATTTATGGGTAGAATGTTTAAAGAAGTGAGCGGGGAAACCAGTGATGTTCCNTATGAAGTTGTTAAGGGTAAATCTGATTCAGTAGAGGTCAAGATAGCAGATAAATCCTATTCTGCTCCAGAAATAAGTGCAATGGTATTGCAAAAATTGAAACAAACCGCTGAAGAACATCTGGGAACNACAGTNACCGATGCCGTCATAACTGTTCCTGCATACTTTAACGATTCACAGCGACAAGCTACAAAAGACGCTGGTAAGATTGCNGGATTAAACGTAAGAAGAATAATAAATGAACCTACCGCCGCTTCNCTNGCNTATGGATTGGATAAGAAAAAAGAGGAAACTATTGCTGTTTTTGATTTAGGTGGAGGAACNTTTGATATTTCNATCNTAGANNTNGNNGATGGANTATTTGAAGTNAAATCTACNAATGGTGANACTCATCTTGGTGGAGATGACTTTGATCAGAAAGTAATTAATTGGATTGCTAATGAGTTCAAATCAAGCGATGGTATTGATTTAACTAAAGACCCTATGGCGCTACAAAGGTTAAGAGAGGCTGCTGAAGCTGCAAAAAAAGAATTATCTAGCTCTAAACAAACAGAGATCAATCTTCCTTTTGTAACTGCAGACTCATCTGGCCCTAAACATCTAAATTTGACGCTCACTCGCGCTAAATTTGAAGAATTGGTAGCTGACCTGGTTGAAAGAACAGTTGAACCATGCATGAAAGCACTCAAAGATGCAGGTCTATCTACTTCAGACATCCACGAAGTAATTCTGGTTGGAGGCTCAACTAGAATCCCTAAAATTCAAGAAAAAGTTAAAGAGATTTTTGGAAAAGAATTAAATCAAAGCGTTAACCCTGATGAGGTTGTAGCACTTGGAGCGGCAATTCAAGGCGGTGTATTGGCTGGAGATGTTGATGATATACTGCTTCTCGACGTAACACCATTATCACTTGGCATTGAAACTCTCGGAAGTGTGTCTACAAAATTGATTGAACGAAATACAACTATACCAACAAAGAAATCC
>PBOO01000078.1 GCA_002724475.1 Fidelibacterota bacterium
GTGTTTGAAAGTAATTTTGAATTGTCAATATTTATCCCATCAACACTTGGCCAATAATCACCTTTACTGTCCAAAACATACAAACCTCTTGATTTAGTAGTTATCCAAATATTGTCAAAGCTATCAAGTTTTATGCTTGAGCTCTCATCAAAAGGAATGTTGGAAAAATACGGAACAATGTTGTTACCTGAGGAAATAGGACCTGTTTTTACAACAGGTTCCTCATCGGATGCACGTAACTCCTTATAAATCAAGCCATAGTCTGTTAAGATCCAAAGTTTATTTTTCTTTGAAACTGCAATACTCAAGACTTTACGATTTATACCAGGAATCACAAGATCATTGAACCAATTTTCACTGGATGGATTTAAAGCGCTTCCAGAAAATGTATACATAAGCAACCCAGAATTAGAGACCATCCATATTCGACCATAGTTGTCTATCGCTATGGGTCCTGAGCTTTTGATTGTAGAAGTCTTAGCCTCATTCTGTTGAAAGTGACGTGCCTGAGAATTAGAAAATACACTTACAGGGTAGCTCTCATTCGTTGTTGAAGACCATAGGTTTTTTTCTTGATCTAAAAACATATCAACAATACCATACGATAATGAGTCATTAATTTTTGATGGCATTGGTAAGAATATGTTGTCCAAAGTAAACTTGCTTTGATTGAAATTTAAGGACACTGCCCCAGCGTAAGTAGAATTTGACATTCCTAGAAAAAGAGTATTGTTTACATATATTGATTTTAAAATTTCATCTCCAAAACTTATGTCAAGAGGCTCAATAGAAAGCTTAGAGTCTATTTTCTTTGGTAATGGTATTGATGAATAATTAGACCAACCCTCCACTGAAATACCTTTATTGTTTGCTAGCATGAGGTCACCTAGATCGTTTAAATGAACGATATGAGGGTTTCCTATAAAGGGTTGATTGAAAAGATGGCTACGGAACTCTTCATCAATGTAAGCAGCCAGTCCAAAATCTGTAGCTATCCAAATATTTTCACCATTTTTAAAAATTTGATTTAATGTTAAGGCGTTATCAGAAAATATCCTTTCTGCCTTGTTGTTTTGAATACTAAGTACGGTTGAATCTGATATGGCATAGATCTTACTTTTTGATAAAATAAATTTTTTGATTTTTTCTGATTCTGGAAAGCTATCAAGAAGGGTTTTAGTTGAACCATCGACTTTGTAATCAATGATAGCATTTTCAGTTAAAAGAATAGTGCTTGTTTCGGTATTTGAGAAATCTATGATTCTATCGAAAACCTTGTTGAAAGGATTATCCCAATAGGTAATGTGCTCCTGATAGGGATTTCCAGAAATAATCTCTTTGTCGGTCAGAATATAAAAAGTGTTATTGTGGTATGAAATTTTTGATATTAAATCAATATCATTTCTGCCATAGAAGTCTCTAAAATAAATCTTTTTTTCTAGAATAATAAATTCAATCAATCCCCAAACTTCATCGATTTTCGCAGATATGTAAACGGCATTATTGATATTCAAAATGTCAGTGATATCTTGAATGTCCAAATCAAATTCCTGTATCAAGCTGGTGGATTCAGTAGACCAAATCTGAATTTTGTTTGATGACGTAATCCAATAATTACCCGTAGAATCAATGTGAATTTTTTTTATCTTTCCAAAGGAAATCCCATCATCAAAAGATATGGTTTTAAAATTGCTGTTTTGAAAGTCGTATTCAACAATACCAGCAGGAGTAGCGTATACCAAAAAATCTTCAGAAAAATCAATATCTCTAACGTTCATAAAAGAGGATACGGATCTGAATTCATTTATGCGAGATTGGGAAAAGATTAAACTAGTAAATAGAACTATGTATAAAGTTTTTATCAAAACTTAAAAGGGGCTGGAATGAAGCATAAAATAAATATCAAAAAACATATATAACCTACCCAAATACTCTTTTTTGATAGCGGCACGTCAAAATCTTCAATAGGGGGATGATTAGCTGACCTCATGAGAAAAACGATTAAAATACCCCAAACTAGCCAGTTTAACGATATAAAGCTTAGCGGAATTAAAGCCGATAATGCTATCCTAGCAATCCAATGCTGTTGCCTTCCGAACATTGCATATGCAATATGCCCGCCATCTAATTGACCAATTGGAAGCAAGTTAAGCATTGTTACCAACAATCCTATCCATCCTGCAAAAGCAATAGGGTGTAACATTATATCCTGTGATTCAAGAAGGTTAGGATGCGTAAACCAAATCAATAATTTCATCAAAATTGAATCCCCTAAAATTAAAGCGCTTTGCATATCAATTTTTTCATACACATCAGAAATCTTCAAACCAATAATAAGCGATGGAATAGCGATGATAAATCCTGCAATCGGACCTGCGGCACCAATCTGAAGAAGCGCTTCACGGTTTTTAATTTCAGATTTGATCTTGATAAATGCTCCAAAAGTACCTATTAAAAAAATAAANGGGGGCGCGGGGATGAAATACGGCAATGTAGCATCAACNTTATGTTTTTGAGCGTAATAATAGTGGCCAAATTCATGCGTGCCCAANATAAGNAGNAATGTGANTGAAAATGGAAATCCTTTGATAATTGAAAGTGGGTTTGAAATAATATTTGCACCCTGCATTAAAGCACCTGACAGGAGCGTTGAAATAACAGTTAAAAGAAATAAAGTAAAATGTAATTTTGATATCTTAGGAATTTTAAAAAGAATATCATCTTTTTGTGATATTTTTATTTGGTTCATTTAAAAAAAGCTANAAGTCGATTGATTACTTAACGTACTTACTCTGTTTAAGTTCAAGGAGTTTGCGCATACCTTCCTCCTCCATATCAAGAGTTAGTCTATTAATCCAATATTTTGTTTCGTCAATATAAAGATCTATGACTCTTTTTGGAACTTGCTCTGCTTGCATATGAACTATAATAATTGCTGAAATAACAGGAACGTANACCATTAGTCTTTCTTCATAAAACCTATCTANCTGNCTTATTGTTTCTTTTGTAGTTAAGTAGTCTAACTTNTCGCTGTACAAGCTGTCAGCAAATTCCTGTTCCNCAGTCCAAGCTTTTAAATAATAATATAATCTACCATCTAANANGCCGTTTAGGTANGCTGATTTGATTCGGTAAACAGATTTTTCGCTTANNTCAGCCTTTCTTTCTATGCTGTTCCAATCTGTACCATCCCACAGAAGTTTGTTTTGTTTTTCAAGCACCTGTGATANCANAGANGAAATAAATAATGTATAAAGGAGATACTTCATAGTTTTGTCAATATAGCTTTATGATTAAGAAATTTATAGAAAAAGTAAGCTAAATAAAAATGGANGAAAGCAACAATNTCAGCNANNAGTATATACCANGGCCAAGGNCCCATAAAATCCAGTATTGAACCAGNTGGAGGCTTTTCCATTATCCAAAAGTAATTTGAACCAATGACTTTATTTGAAATAAATGCAATAACCAAGAAAACGTTCAAAGCAAGAAATGCATTTTTAAGCCCTGACAATGTTGGACGCATGTTAAAGACNACAACATANTATATTAAACAAATGACTAAAAGTTGGTGTGCGGCAAAATATCTAAAATAATGAAAATGAGGAAAATCATGAGTTATGTCAGGTGTGAACATTGCTTGAAACATNGCAGACATTCCCCAGTAATAAAGAATTTGAAAAATTTTATCATTTTTCCATATCAAGGCTATGGGCAATAATAAATTTGCNAGTCTGCATAAGTGCAAAGGAAGATGAAGCTTGAGNTCAAAGGTNCCAGCNATTAATTCAAGGAAAACCCAAACTGGATAATTAATAAAAACCAAAAAGATTAAAANTAAACCAACAGTAGATTGATNTTTTTCTTCAAGNTATTTTTTTGAAAACCACGGCAGAATNACTGCANTTAAAAAAAATAAAATAATNGCAATCCAGTGTGATTTGCCAAATAATTGAAATGAACTATAATTATTTAAATAATCAAAGACGATCGATNGCATCAATAATTATTTTTTCTTTCGTTTTTTCGGCTTTCTAGATTCTTCAATTTTTTGCAAATGGAAAACAGCACCAAAAAGCATAATGATAGCTAAATAGAAGTATTGGTCAAAAGTTTGACCATAGATGAAGCTGTAAGCAAAGGTAGATATTGAAGAGANNATCAAGAGTACNCTAAAACCCAATCTCAAGTTATTGATNGAGTCAATTTTCATTTACTATTTCTTATCAGCTGACTTCTTAGCTNCGGGCTTCTTTGTTGCAGGTTTCTTCGCTGCGGGCTTCTTTGTTGCAGGTTTCTTCGCTGAGGGCTTCTTTGTTGCAGGTTTCTTCGCTGCAGGCTTCTTAGCTGCGGGTTTCTTAGCTGCGGGTTTTGACTTTGAAGTTTCTTTTGAGGCGCTTTTTGCTAAAGATAATTTTCTAATCTCTTTTAGCCTCTCTTTATTTTTTCTGTGTTTTTTTGCTACTAATTTGTGTTTTTTGTTCATTTTTTTCCTTCAATAAAAATTAATACTTTGCGGGAACGCCTGGGAATTGAACCCAGCTCCTGATTTATCATCAGGACAACGGTGTTGAAGACCGCGAGGGGCACCAGCCACCCAATCATTCCCAAANCCTTTNAAAATCATCATTTTGGACTATTAATGACTCGAAAATCTAAACCAAATTTACTTTTAAGGCTTCTACCAATTTTATCAGCTTCATTTCTTGACTGAAAACGGACAATGCGAACAGCATGNAGTCTTTTTCCATTTGAATTAATTCTATGAACCTCAGTTGGATATCCACCGTTTTGGAGTTGATTTTTTAGNCTATTTGCGTTGTTATAATTTCCAAATGCTCCAACTTGAATCACCCACGGTTTTTTTACACTTCTTTTTGTTTTTGATTTAGTTCTTTTGGCTTTAACCGTCTTGATTCTCTCAGTTATGGTCTCTCTATTTATTTTTACCAGTTTTGGGTCTCGATCTCTGGTTTCTTTTTTTGAGAAACCATGTTTTTTAAAATCTAAACTGGGGTAAAGCTTGCTTATAAGACTTAAAGAGACTTGAACCGAATCTTCTTCACCGGTCGCTATATAAGAATTAACCATCAAATCCAGTGCGCGTTGATGACTGTCACCCTTCTGATAATTAAGTATCGATCTCTTGAGCTGAATGCTGGCTTGTGAATATAAACCACGTGCAAATAAATACTCACCAATTTTCATTGCAGATAACGCTGCATATTCTGAATCAGGATAATTTTTTATCAACACTTCATACTGAGAAAGAGAGGATTCACCATCTTTATTTACAAGTGCTTGCAAATAGTATACACCAGGATTATTTGGATAACGGGAAATTAACTCTGGAAGATTTTCACGAACTTCTTCATATCTCCCTTTTTGAATTAAGGTAAAGTATAAATTAAGATTCTGAGAAAAAGAAAAAGCGTTGTTTAAAAAAATAAAGATAAAGACGTATTTCATAGACTAATTGATGGCCTTAGCTAAATTCATTATTTCATCTATTTCCTTAGATAGATCGCCACTACCATCTGTCTTTATTTTAAATTTCATCCTCATTAATTGAATGGTTATAGAATCAGGGTTTTTCAAAAGAGCATCATCAACAATTGATTTAGCATTTTCATATTCGCCTTTTTGATAGAGATGATTTGCAAGATTCATTGCTGCTAGCTGATTATTAGGATCTTGTTTAATTATTCTATCATAAAACTTTTCAAGTTCATCGAATTCACCTAAATCAAAGAAAGCTGATTCAATTTTTGGAAAAACTTTATGGCTATCGCTCGTCTCAATATGTACATATTTCTCCCATTGAGCTATAGCATTCTTGAGATCATTTAATTCATAATAAACATCACCTAAATGTTTATAAGGCAATCCTAGGTTTGGAGAGGTTTTAATAGCCCTCTTCAGTAGCATAATGGCTTCATCTTTATTACTATCTTTCAACTTATCCATTGCCTCAAAAACAATATATTTTGAAAGCTGTTCAGGATTTTTTGAAGAGTTGATTTTTTGAACAGTTTTTGAGAATTGCGCTGCTTCTTTCCAGTCTTTTTGAGCTTCGCTAATTTGGAGCAGAAAATCATTAACCCAAAGATTTTTCTTATCTGCTTTGAGTACAATTAAAGCTTCCTCTTTTGATTTTGGAATGTTTCCAAGTTTAAAATAATCAATAGCTAGAGACTTGTGGATTTGCCTTTGAATATCTTTTGAAAGATTAGGCCTCATTGTTAAAGAGCGATGTATTTTGATTGCTCCTTCAACGTTTCCTTCCTCTCTTAATATATTACCTATCTGTAAATAAGCATCGATGTGGCTAGTATCTTGCTTAACAACATCTCTCAAATGTTTAATTGCAATTTTTTTATCACCTTGTATGATTGCATTTAGAGCTTTTGTATAAAGTGATTCAGGAAGATGCTTTTTTTTAGGCTTGAAATAAAGTATAAATAAAGTTAAAGCAAGAAGAGCTAAGAATATTACTGCAAATATGTATGGATTCAATCTTGAGAATCTCCGCTATCTTCATCATAAATATCCTCATCAATGGAAGCGTTTCTTAATTCATTAAGCTCATCGGATAAAAAACGATTTTTATTTTTTAATGCTCTTATTTCAGATTTTCCCGCAAGGATGAGAAGCAAGGCAGCGCCATAACCGATTATCATACCAATGCTCAATGCACCAAGCATAACAACTGAGACGGGGACAGCTTCTTTTTGAACAAAAACTAGATTTACATCAACAGGGTTTGTATTCTGTAATAAAAAATAAAGGATAATAACTACAAGTACTAGCGCTGCAAAAATTTTAACTAATTTCATATAACAAACTCCATTTCATGAATTTTTTCAATTGACCCTTGAAGCGTAATGCCTAAAGCTGACTCTATTCTTACAGGTACTATATCGCCAATCTTTTCATTTTTTTTGTCAAATATTACCCATTTATTTGAATCGGTTCTACCAGCCCACTGATTGCTTGACCGCTTACTTTCTTTTTCAATTAATACATCCTCAATATTTTCAACAAAATCTTCATTTCTTTTCTTCGTATGAGCTCTTTGCTTAGCAATGACCATTTCTAATCTTTCTTGCTTCTCTCCTTCCAAAACATGGTCTTTATATTCAGAGGCTTTTGTTCCAGGTCGTGATGAATATTTAAATGTAAATGCTGAATCAAATTTTATTTCATCCATAACCTTAAGGGTTTCATTAAACTCAGTTTTATTTTCGCCTGGAAACCCAACAATTATATCCGTAGATATACCAACTTTTGGTAGTTTCTTTCGAATGAGATTAGCTAGGGCTATAAATTCTTCTTTCGTATATGTTCTGTTCATTCGGTTTAATACTTTATTGCTACCTGCCTGCAAAGGAAGATGGACATAATTACATATATTTGAATGATCTCGCATTACATCAAGAACATCCACTGTCATATCTTGGGGGTGGGGCGATGTATATCTAATACGCTTAACATTGTCAATCTGAGCAACTCTTTCTAGTAAAGTATGAAACTTTTTACCTTCAAAATTATAGGAGTTTACGTTCTGACCAAGCAATGTAATCTCAGAAAAACCGCTATCGACAGCTATCTTTACTTCTTCTACAATTCCCTCAATACTTCTTGATCTCTCCCTTCCTCGAGTAAATGGAACGATACAAAATGTACAGAATTTGTCACAACCGCGCATAATTGATACCCAAGCATTGATCCCCTCTTTTCTGCTTGGGAAAAGGTTGTCATAAACTTCAAACTTTGAAAGCTTGGTATCGACAATATGCGACTTATTTGATTCAGATCTATCTTTTAACATATCAGGAAGTTTTCTATAGGAATCGGGACCTAAAACAATATCTACGTAGGGTTTAGATTCTAAAATATCTTCTTTCAAATTTTGAGCCATACAGCCCAATACACCAATAATNGTTGATGGTTTTTGGTTTTTTATTTTATGATAAAAACCTAAGCGAGAATGTACTTTGTCCTCAGCATGTTCGCGAATAGCGCAAGTGTTAACAAATATTGCATCAGCTAANTTTATATCATTAGTCTCTTCATANCCTGAATCATTNAGCATTGCAGAAACCAGTTCGGTATCAGCAACATTCATTTGACAGCCATACGTCTCTATAAAATATGATTTATTCATAGTTAATGTAAAATTATGAAAAGAATGTTAGAGGAAAAAGGCTTACTTCAAGTAGCCAGAGAAAAAATAATCCAAAGGATTTTGAGGGGCTCCGTATTGGTGAACCTCATAGTGAAGATGAGGACCAACTGTTCTGCCGCTTTTTCCAGTCAAAGCGATAAAATCACCTCGTTTAACTTTAGCACCAGGCTTTACATTAATTTTAGAAAGGTGGGCAAAAATAGTTCTATAGCCATTAGAGTGATCAATTTTTACAACTCTCCCGAACCCACCTTGGTTTCCAGCAAATTTAATTTTNCCATCGGCAGGTGCATATACTTTTGTTCCTACATTTACCGCAATATCTAAGCCATAGTGGAATCTTGTATTNCCATTAAAGGGATCTTTGCGATATCCATATCCTGAATTGATATATCCAGATTGAACCGGTCTAATAGAAGGCACAAATTTGAGATTATCAGAGTGATTGCGAACAACATCGTATAGATTATTGTAGCTATTAAGCTCAAGCTTTACTTTGCGTGAAAGTGCATTAACATTCATTTCGATCTCTGTGATGCGATTTGTGATATCATTAGGAATATCATCAATAGCGTTAACCTTAAAATCTGTTCCTCCAACCCCTAACTTTCTCACGTCTTGGTCTATTTGAGGTAGGCCGGCATANGTTCTAATTGCCTGATCTTTCTCTTCAATAACACCAACCTNTCCCGAAACGTTATCAAGTTGATTTTGCAAAGAAGTTAATGTTTCAGATAGGTGCTCGTAGCTCGACCTTAAATTGTTCATCTTGGTCTTGTACATTACCCCAGTCAGAGCATTTGCAGTAAAAAATAGAACAGTAGAAATTGATAATACTGATATTCCTATAGCAGTGAATGCAAATTTTCTTGAAAAATGATAATTGCGAACACCCGTATCCTTTTCAGATACGATTATGTAATTATGATATTTATTTGTGTTTTTATTGGATCGGAACATTAAAAGATTCTGGTATGCATAAAAATTTAATGAAAAAGACTAAAAACTCAAAAAAGTTATTTATTTTCCTTCGGTGATTCAATTTCTTCTAAATCAATAGCTTCTTCGGGTTGCTCGTCGAAAATAACTTCATTTTCTTTCAAATCATTAACAACTGGCTCATCTGAGATATCTGTAGCTTCGGATTTGATCGCTTCTATTTCTTTTTCTTTTTCAACAATTTGTTTACTTAATGCATCTATTTTTTCAATATGAGCAAAAAACTCTGCATTTCCTGTAAAGTTTGACATATTTGCTTCTTTAGAATGATTGTAAGCCAATTTACCTAGCAATAAAAACTCTTTTCCCTTATCTCTTTGAAGCTGATGAATAGCTAACTTTATCTTGCTAAGCTTTGTTATCTCTTCAGTTTTAGCTACAGCTACCTTACTAACTTCTTCTGCTTTTTCAACCGCAGCGTTGCTCCAGTCTTTAACGTTAGATTTTAAATCATCCCATATTTTTGACATATATCTCTCATTTTGTATACTTAAATTTAAAAATTAGTTTTTATTCAACAATAAATTTGCAAAATAAAATAGAACTGTTCCAATGATTAAGGCATTTAATTCAAGTGAAACATTATTTTCACTAATTCCCTTAATAAGGCCGGATAGAACAATCAGCAATGATAAAACTTGAATACTTCTAAGAAGTACGTATTTCATAACGTGATTTAAAGGTTGACCATCTTATTAAATTTTTTATGTTCCATTCATACGCGCTAGAAAGTAGTTCAATCGAATTATCTGATTCTGAAAATCTTTTTGCAAAGCTGTGCATTTGATTATCGCTTAAACGCTCATAAAGGATTCGATTAATAAAAGATATCTTTCTTTTTTTATTCAAATCTCTAAATAATTTTTTTGCCGCAGGTCCTTTGTCTTCAATAAACATTGCAGCAGCTAGACCTGACAACATAGATATTTTCATTCCAAACCCAAATAGATAATCCTGAAAACCGCCAGCTTCTCCAACGAAGAAAGGTTTTTTATATTTAAATCCAAATGGTAGACTAAAACTCCCCCTGCTTCCAAATTTTTTAGGATCAATTATATCAATTCTTAATTTACTAAATTCATCTATGCAATTTTTCAATAGATTGACTTTTGATTCAAAATCCTTTTTAAATGCTGTCGCTATAGTTCCCTGCCCATCTTGAATTATCATGTAAGCGTATCCCTTAGGAGCAAATTTTGAACCTAAAAGTAAATGAATTTGGTTTTTTGAATTTGTTTTAAAATTTAGTCCTGATATGTATGCTGAAGCTTTTTTAGTTCCCGTAGCAATAATATCGCAGTTTTCTGGGGCTTGCTGTCCTAGGTTGAAAATTATTCCCTCTTTTACACATTGCTCGAATAGTTGAGAATCAAGATCCCCTCTATTACTACCTCTTTTGACAAGATTAAAAAATGGTAGAGCGCATTTAACTTTAAAAGGTTTATCGGTAGCAGTATGTACAACAAACTGTCTAACAGGAGAAAGAGAAATTTTGTCAGTATTGAAACCAATTTTTTTAAAAGCATTTGAATTATTTGAACTGAAAATCCAATTTTCTATACCTTCAAAGTCGCCATGTCGGCTTTTACCAATTTTTTTTTCTTTTTCGTATACCTCTACTTGAAAGTTCTTTCTCTGAAGATACATTGCGGCAGATAAACCCGCAATACCGCCTCCAGCTATTTTAATAACCGAAAAATTTTTTTTATTCATCACAAGATAGCTGCTGCAAAGAATTTATTTCAGGGATTTCTAATATAAGATCTAATGTTTCTTCAGGAATTACGCTGTCAACACGAATCACGGAAAAGGCTTGATTGTTTTCAATTCTACTTAAAATATATCCGCTAATATTAATTTTTGATCCTCCAAGAACTGAGCCAACTTTACCAATAACGCCTGGAACATCATCATTTATTGCAAACAACATAAATCCTGATGGCTCCACATCAATATCAAACCCTAAAATATTTACCAGCCTAGGTTTGTTATGATCAAAGATTGAACCTGCAATTCTTGTTGCCTCATTTTCTCCGGATACTCTCGTTCTTATAAGATTTGTATACGAACCGCTATCGTTTGTATAACTGTGTTCAATCTTTATTCCCAAATCAATCGCTAAAGCCTCCGAATTAATATAATTTATTCTATCTGGTATGCGTGAAGCCAAAAAACCTTTCAAGAAAGCCAAAGCGACAGGCTTTGTATCTTCCAAAGTGCCAGAGCATTCAACCTGTACTTTTTTTATAACACCTTTGTTAATTTGACTTTGAATTCTTCCAATAGTCTCTGAAAGCTTTAGGCTTAATTCTAAATCTTTGATTCTAGATAAGCCACCGAATGGAATATTGATTGCATTTTCTAACTTTTCATCAATCAAATAACTCTTTAATTGTTGACAGATCGAAATACTCACTCCTTCTTTTGCCTCCTCGGTAGATGCTCCTAAATGTGGAGTTAGTAATATATTTGGTGAATCAATCAATGGGTTGCTTTTTTCGATTGGCTCTTTAGTAAAAACATCAATGGCAGCGCCGCTTATCACCCCATCTCTTAAAGCGCGCGATAAATCTTTTTCATTAATGATTCCTCCTCGAGAGACATTAATTATTCGAGCAGTCTGTTTCATTTTTTTCAATCTTTTATAGTCAAAAAGATTTGTTGTATCGCTATTCAATGGAACGTGAATTGAAATAAAGTCAGATTGTTCTGTTAATCTATCTAGGTCAACAATTTCAATTTCACCATCCTTGAACATTTCTTTATTAACAAATGGGTCATAACCCAAAACATTCATTCCAAACGAAATACATCTTGACATAACCTCTCTACCTATTTTACCCATTCCAACAAGACCGAGTGTTTTTGCTCTGAGTTCAGAACCAATAAGAAGGTGCCTATTCCATTTCATCTGCTTTACCTCACTATCTCCTATGGAAACATTTCGAGATAAAGCCAACATCATTGCGATAGAGTGCTCAGCGGCAGAAATTGTGTTTACATCAGGGGTATTCATTACAATAATTCCCCTTTTGGTGGCTTCATCAATGTCAATATTGTCAACCCCCACACCAGCGCGACCTATAGCTTTTAATTTTTTTGCTGCTTTAATCATTTTTTTATCAATTTTTGTACCGCTTCTAATGATCCATCCGTCAGCGTCCTCACATGCCCTTATTATATCTTCTTTTGAGGCATTGTATAATTGAACAACGCTAAAATCTGCCTCTTTTAGAAAAGAAATTCCTGACTCAGATATTGGATCGGTAATTATAACTTTCATGAAAAGAGGGTCTTACTGTTGGGAGCGAATTAGATTTAAAGCAGAGCCAGCTACAAACCAATCTATTTGAGTACTGTTGTATGTATGTTCACAAATAATTAAATCCGAGGATTTATCATTATGCATTATCAAAACTTCAAGAGGCTTACCCTCTTTAAAATTTTCTAAATCAATAAAATCAAAAACATCATCCTCTTGAATTAGATCATAATCATTCTTATTCTTAAATGTCAGAGCAAGCATTCCTTGTTTTTTAAGATTTGTTTCGTGGATTCTGGCAAAGGATTTTACAATCACCGCTAGAACACCAAGGAATCTTGGTTCCATTGCAGCATGCTCGCGAGAAGAACCTTCTCCATAGTTCTCATCTCCAACTACAACTGAGGGCACATTGTTAAACTTATAATCTCTCTGCACGCTAGGGACTGTATCGTAGGTATTATTTAAATGATTTTTAACTTCATTAACCTTATCATTAAAATAATTAACGGCTCCTGTAAGCATATTATTTGAAATATTATCAAGATGTCCTCTGTATTTGAGCCATGGACCAGCCATTGAAATATGATCAGTTGTGCATTTTCCTTTTGCTTTAATGAGTAATCGGGCGCCACTAATATTATTTTTGCCCCACGGGACAAAAGGTTTTAGTAGTTGAAGTCTCTCAGAGTTTGAATCTATAATTACACTTACCTCATTACCATTTATAGTTGGTGCCTGATATCCTAGGTTATCAACGCTAAATCCATTCTTTGGTAATTCCTCCCCTTTTGGCGGACTTAACATTACCTCTTCCCCATTATCATTTTTCAAAGTATCAATGAGTGGATTGAAAGATAGATCACCAGCTATAGCAATAGCAGTTACTAATTCTGGTGAACCAACAAAGGCATGGGTATTAGGGTTTCCATCCGCTCTTTTTGCAAAATTTCTATTGAATGAGTGGACAATGGTATTTTTTTCTTCTTTTTCAGCACCATCTCTTGACCATTGACCAATACAAGGACCACAAGCATTTGCAAAAACCTTTGCTCCTAGTTGATTGAAATTGTCAATGAAGCCGTCTCTTTCAATTGTTTGACGAACCTGTTCAGAGCCAGGAGTAATAGTGAATTCAGCCTTTGTTTTAATCCCTTTTTTAACAGCTTGTTTAGCGATCGATGCTGAACGAGAAATGTCTTCATATGACGAATTGGTACAAGAACCAATTAAGCCAACATCTACCTTTAGAGGCCATCCATTGTCATTTGCCGCCTCAGCAATTTTTGACAGCGGCGTTGACCTGTCAGGTGTGAAAGGCCCATTCAACAATGGCTCAAGGTCTGAAAGATTAATTTCAATCACTTGGTCAAAAAATTCTTTAGGGCTATTAACTACTTCATCATCAATGGTTAAAAATTCTTTAATTCCATTTGCCAATTTTGAAACTTCTTTTCTACCGGTTGCATTGAGGTATTCTTCCATCTTGTTATCGTAGCTAAAAATAGAGGTTGTTGCACCAATTTCAGCTCCCATGTTGCAAATAGTTCCCTTACCTGTACATGAAAGAGAATTTGCACCCTCACCAAAATATTCAACTATTGAACCCGTACCGCCTTTTACAGTTAGTATGCCAGCTAATTTTAAAATTACATCTTTTGCAGAAGCCCAGCCTTCGAGCTTTCCTGAAAGCTTAACACCTATGAGCTTTGGAAGTTTTAATTCCCAAGGCATTCCTGCCATTACATCAACAGCATCTGCTCCTCCAACTCCTATTGCCACCATGCCTAAACCACCCGCATTCACAGTATGACTATCTGTACCAACCATCATACCTCCAGGGAAAGCATAGTTCTCCAGGATAACTTGATGGATTATTCCTGCGCCAGGTTTCCAAAAACCAATGCCATATTTATTAGAAACGGATTCAAGAAATCTATAAACCTCATCGTTAACATCAAGGGCGCTATCTAAATCAACAGAAGCATCTATTTTTGCCTGAATAAGATGATCGCAATGCACTGTTGAGGGAACCGCAACTCTTTCTTTGCCAGCCATCATAAATTGAAGCAGTGCCATCTGAGCAGTGGCATCTTGCATTGCAACTCTATCAGGTAAAAAATCAACGTAAGACTCNCCCCTTTTAAAATTATCTTTAAAATCATTTAAAGATAAATGACTAAATAAAATTTTTTCGGAAAGAGTTAGTGGGCGCCCTAGTTTATTTTTAGCTAATGANATCTGCTCAGGCAATCTACTATAAAGAGTTTTGATTAAATCAACGTCAAACATTGAAAGAGTCCTAATAAAGAAAAAGTTTGAAAAAATGATAAATTTTGAAATCGAATTTACACACTCGTACCATTCTATTCAATTTCATAAAAGTAACAAGTCATTATTTTATTAAAAAAAAACAAAAAAACTTTTCAATTTCTTTTAATGCAATTAAAGAATTTTAACCATTTTAGGCTTGTTGCTCTGNTAATCTTGCAACTTTTTCAAAATCTTTTTTCTCAGCAAAGTTATCAAGTTTCTCTCTCAACTACATCTGAGTTGTTTATTAATGTAAACATCAACCCAGANAGCCATCAAGATATTAAGCCATTTGATATTCTGGTTGGCCTCCCAGATAATACCTTACCGAAGATAGAAATTAAAAAATATGAGGAGAAAGGTCATAATTATAAGATAGTGCAGTCAAATCTCAAAACAGGATGGTCATACAATCAAAAAATCAATGATCTTAATNCAGCTACCCTAACCATTAACCCTGCAACTGAAAGACAAACATATTTTAAAAGTATTACTATTAAAGTGTTTTTTGATTCAAAAGCTCCAATAAAATCTAACTACANCGCTCGACACGAATATCTTTTAGCTCCAAAAATNATAAATTGGAATGTGGCAAAAAAATGGGTCAGGCCAAAATATTCTAATAAAGAATCGAATAATAACCCTCCNGAAGGCAGATGGATTANATTTTCTATTTCAAAAGATGATATTTATCGCATAGACGGAGAATTAATAAATTCTAAACTNAGCGAAGTTGGAGCAAGTTTAAATTTTGATCCAAGAAGCATNATGCTTTTTNCTAGTCAATCATTTGGCAGAGACAAAACCTTCGATCTCACTCAAAAACTTNTTTCTGAAACTTCTGTTCCAACAAACCTCTCTCAAATACCTATTGACAATAATTGGAGAATCAGATGGCAATTTGTCAAATCAGGATTATCTTTTCTTTTACGCTAGAGGCCCCAGCGGATTCAATATTGAAAACAATAATGTAAAGTGGCATCAAAATCTGTATTTTACTAAGAGTGAATACTGGCTTCTCATTCCTAATGATTCTTCTATCAGGGGCAAGAGAATTGCTACGGATAACATTATTGAAGACGGTCCCCTGCAGTTAGGGTTTGGCTTAACCTACAGACACTATGAGATTGATAAAATTAATCCTCAAGAATCAGGTCTGGCTTGGGGAAATCAAATTATATCAACTGGAGCATCTTATATTGAAGAGATTGAACTAGACCACCCGCTTCAAAATACATCTGGAAATGCAACTTTTGGAATGATAGGCAATGAAAAAATATCCACTCGGTACAAAAATACAAACCATCGGATTAGAGTTTCAAAAGATGGCGCTAATTTATCCAATGTAAGCTGGTCAAATATTGGGATGAAAAGTTCAAGCTTCAATATACCATCAGAATTGATTCAAAAAGGGCTTAACAAGTTTATTTTTACAAATGAATCAGAAAATATTAACTCTGAGCCATTTTTTGACTTTTTAACTCTTTCTTACCAACGAGAATTAATTTATGACGGTACTTTTGAATTTTTCTCAACATTACAATCAAGCGATGCAACCTACAATATTGTAGGAAGAGACCTTATAGTCTGGAATATTTCAAAAAAGTTCAAACCTGTAAACATCCCTATTCTTTCATCCGATAATACATATTTTCGAGTATCTATCCCTCCAGACACACTGCAAAGGTTTGTTGTTTTTAAATCTTCAAATATTGATAAGGTTGAAGATCTATCGGTTGTAAATGACAAAAAATGGGATATTTTGCGGTCAAAAAACAACAGCGCAGATCATGTTATTATCGGTCCTGAAGCATTCAAAGATGCAGCAAATAGATTGCTAAGCCACAGGGGAAAGTCTATTTATGCATCCCTTGAAAATATTTATAATGAATTTTCTGGTGGGAACAAAGACCCTATAGCAATAAGATATTTTTTGAACTGGGCACAAAATTTTTGGTCGACTCCTCCATTAACCGTGCTGTTTCTTGGTGATGCTGATTATGATTATCGAAATATAACNGGTCAATCGAAGCTTATTACTCCAACTATTCAAATTGGTACACTAAACACATATTCATCCGATGACAGGTTAGTTGCTTTTAATGGTAAAATNCCTGAAATGGCCTCAGGGAGGTTTCCAGCAAGAAATGAAGAGGAGGTAAGAAATTTTAGTGATAAAATTGTTGAATTTGAAACCAATATGCAGCAAGGACTTTGGACCCAAAAAATTACTTTAGTAGCCGATGACCCATTGCGACCAGAAAAAGAAGCTTTCGAGCTTTCTACGGGAAAAAGCCATACGCTCAACTCTGAAAAAATATTTAAACTGATTCCAGATTATGTTGANGTAGATAAATTGTATTTAGTTGATTTTCCAGATTCAAATGATGGAACTCCGTTTGGNGTTACTAANCCNGATGCAACTCAAAGACTGTTTGATATAATCAACAAAGGTACAAGCATAATAAATTATATTGGGCATGGTAACTCAACACAATGGGCTCAGGAAAAGTTGCTTTTNATTAATGANAAAAGGGATGATATAGAGTCCATAAAAACAAACATGAAATTGCCAATATGGATCGCAGGAACATGTAATTGGGGTCACTTTGATAGTATAAACAATGAATCTTTTGCTGAACAATTAATTCGAACCCCTATGGATGGAGCCTCGGCAGTCATTAGTACAACGCGAGGTATTAGCGTAACCGGCAACATNCAGTTTCTCTTAAGATTATTTAATAAGATTTTTGAAGATGAAGAATCATCTTCNGTTGAATTAGGATCAATTCTNCAATCGGTAAAAAATGGAAGCAGTGAAAGCGAGCTCTTTCATCTTTTTGGAGATCCAGCAATGAAAATAACGTTACCTCATAATGTTATAAACGATGCTATTGTTANGCCAGATACAATTTCTACTCTTGANGTTGGAACGCTTTCATTTAATAGCCCNATNGAGAATGGATTAGGAAATTTTGTTCTCCAGGATCCGAACAAAGAAAAAGAGGTTAGTTTCTTTTATGGNTCTAAAATGGAAACTATTTCTTTTCAAGAGAAGGGNTNNGATTTATNCAAAGGNANATTTACGTTNACAAGCGCTCAGATTGAATCTCANTTTCGNATACCAAAAGACGTNTCTTTCTCAAGCAACCCNGCTAAGATTCGATTCAACATAAAATCTACAAAAAGTGATGATTATNTCGGTTCNGTTTCTAATATTTTTNTNAAACCTGGACCNCCTTCAATTGATATCAAAGGTCCTCNAATTNTTTTTGAGACAGAAAAGGGTCGNNTTTTAAGAAATGGNGACCATATNAATCAAAATACAANANTAATAATTCGAATTTCTGATCCAAATGGAATAAATATAACTGGNAAAAAAGGACATGAAATCAAAATTAAAGATNTANTATCAAATNAAGAGTCTGANATTAGTCAATTATTTAAATACGACATAAACAGCATAACATCGGGNACATACNATTACAAACATTCAGATANTCAAAGTTCNATTAATNTACATGTTCATGCTTGGGACAATGCGAACAANCCCACTGAAANCTCNATNCANCTTTCGCTTGTTGANGATAATTNATTAACGCTTAAAAATGTGCTGAATTATCCAAATCCATTTATTGAATCTACTCAGTTTACATTTGAATTAACTTCATCTGCGGAGGTTGAGATAATGGTATACACATTAGGTGGTTTGAGAGTCCATACAATTGGCTCAAATTATTTTGAACAAGGATTTAATAGAGTATCCTGGGATGGTAGAGATAGCTATGGACAATTGCTTTCAAATGGAGCATATATCTATCAAATTAAAGCAAAAAATGATTTGACAAANGTTAACCACATTGGGAGGCTGGCAATCATAAGATGAAACGACTCAGAAATCTAGGTGAATGTATTTTAGCCTCAAAATCTCCTCGGCGTCGGGAAATTTTAAGTTTAATAGATTTGAACTTTAAAGTTTATCCAAGCAAAATAAATGAGGAAGAATTTTTAGAATATACTCCTGAAGTTTCAGCAAAGCTGTGCGCAGAAAAAAAAGCTGAGACTGTTTCCAAAATATTTGAAAATAATTTGATTATTGCAGCAGATACATTAGTGCTTTGTAAAGGAAAAATTCTTGGTAAACCCAAGACTGAAACTGATAGCTATGAAATGCTAAATATGCTCTCAGGATCAATACATAAAGTAGTTACAGGTGTAGCAATTCAAAAAAA
>PBOO01000079.1 GCA_002724475.1 Fidelibacterota bacterium
TGTTGAAGTAGCTGTCCTATACCAAGTGTGCAATGCAACATTATGCTACCCTCCCAACCTTGAAAAACTGCAAGTAAAAGTAACTGTTGTTTCAGGATCAACCAGAGCTGAATTCACTGAAATGCTCCCAAATACTGATAAAACTACCTCTTCTACAGGTGATTTCAACCTTGATGATGCAATTAGTAAAGGTTTTTTCCCTTTTGTTCTTCTTGCATTATCAATGGGGTTTTTAGCTCTTTTAACGCCATGCGTTTTCCCTATGATACCCATCACAGTTTCTTTCTTTATAAAGCGAGGTGAATCAAAAAAAGGTAGTCCGCTCTCTAACGCTTTGATCTATACGTTAGGCATTGTTTCAACTTTCTCTATCCTGGGTTTGATCTTAGCTTTAACGCTTGGAGCGTCAGGTGCCAATCAGTTAGCAGCTAATCCTTGGATTAACCTCTTCATCGCTGGATTGTTCATCTATTTTGCATTTTCGTTATTTGGGATGTATGAAATTGATTTACCTGAAGGTATTAAGCAGTTTTCTCTAAGGCAAGAAGGTAGAGATGGAAATATAGGTACAATTTTTATGGCCGTAACCTTTACCCTAACTAGCTTTACCTGCACTGTGCAATTTGTTGGCCTTTTGCTCGTTGCAGCATCCCAAGGGCAGTGGTTTTGGCCAATGATTGGAATGATTGTTTTTAGTACTGCCTTTGCATCACCCTTCTTCTTCTTAGCCTTATTTCCACAATATCTGTCAAATCTCCCCAAATCGGGAAGCTGGTTGAACTCCACAAAAGTAGTGATGGGATTTTTAGAGCTTGCTGCAGCCTTTAAATTTTTGAGTAACACTGATTTAGTTTGGGAATGGGGATTTTTCTCTCACAACACCGTCTTAGCTGTTTGGTCTGTTTTAATGGTGCTATGCGGTGTCTATCTATTAGGAAAAATAAGATTTCCTCATGACTCAGTTGTTGAATTTTTAAGTGCTCAACGATTAACTATCAGTGTAGTCTTTCTAACCTTCGGACTTTACTTGGGGTCAGGGTTATTTGGTCAAAGACTTCATGGTTTAATCTATTCCTATCTTCCTCCACAATCTAGCTCTACAGCAAGTGGGTCATCCGGAGGATATTCTTATCAAGAAGGACTGACGTGGTACAAAGATTTGAATAAAGCATTCTCAGTTTCTCAAGAAAATGGACAGCCAATATTTGTTGATTTTACGGGTTATACTTGTACGAACTGTAGATGGATGGAAGTAAACGTATTTGTTGAACCTGAAGTAAAGGAAAGATTCAAACAAATGACCCTTGTTCAGCTTTATACTGATGGTGGCCCAAATCACAGAGAAAATCAAAACTATGAAATTGAACGTTTTGGAACCGCAGCCTTACCTTACTACGTGATCTTAAGTCCGGAAGATGAAATAATAAGTACTTTCCCAGGAATGACGAGAAAATTGAATGAATTTATCGACTTTTTAGATGCTGGGCTTGAGGGGTGATTATCATGAGATTTTTAAACATATTTTTAATTTTAAGTGCGATATCTTCTTTTAGCTGTCAGACCAAACAAAAAGTCAGAGAGCTTAGTGAGCCACAAGAATTAGTTTCAAATGACGAGCGCAAGAAACAGCCTGAAAGGCCGGATTATGCGATAAAGGCACCAGACTTTGAGCTTAGAACAATTAAAGGCGACATTGTAAAGCTTAGCGACCTCAAAGGTAAAGTGGTATTGCTTAATTTCTGGGGTACCTGGTGCGGCCCCTGTCTTCAAGAAATTCCAGATTTTAATAGGCTATACTCGAAATATAACAAAAAGGGTCTTGAAATTGTTGGAATTACTATACCTAGATCCGGAACACCAGATTCTGATAAGTATCTGAAAAAATTTATGAAGAAATGGGATATGGAGTATTTGATCTTAAAAGATATTCATGGTTTTGAAACTCAAATGGTTATGATTGAGTATGGTCAGACAATTGGTCGACCGCTCACCGGAGTGCCAACCACATTGATCATAGATAGAGAAGGCTACATTGTTAGGGGTTATTTGGGGCCAAGGTCTGAATCAGTTTTCTATGAAGACCTTAAGCCTTATTTATAGTTTTTTTTGGAACCTTCTAGTTGAAGAATCATTCAAATAAAATAAACAAACCAAGAATTATTATGAAAAAAAGCTTAACTATTATACTATTACTATCTTTGTCATTTAGTCAAAATGCCATTCTTAAACAGTTTAGNGATCAATTTGCTGATATTGCTGAAAAAGTAAACCCAGCCGTCGTNACNATATTAACCGAAAAAAAGATTGATATTAGTCNGTCCAATCGAAGCTCACCTCAGGAAGACCTCTTCCGTTATTATTTCAACCAGCCAAGGCAAAGAGAATACAAAACTTCTGCCCTTGGCTCTGGGGTAATTGTTGATTCTAGAAAAGGGTATATTNTNACTAACAACCATGTAGTTGAAGATGTTGACGAAATTACCGTTCGACTTCTTGATAAATCAGAATACGAAGCATCAATCATTGGCAAAGATCCTAAGTCAGATNTAGCCGTCATTCAAATAAAAGCTTCAGGGTTAAGAGATATTGTCCTTGGAGATTCNGACAAGTTACGCGTTGGGGAATGGGTTATCGCAGTAGGAAGCCCTTTCTCAGCTAATCTAAGCCATACTGTGACAGCGGGAATTGTCTCTGCTAAGGGNCGCGGTAATATCATCCAAGGTGATATCTATGAGGACTTCATTCAAACTGATGCTGCTATAAACCCTGGAAATAGCGGAGGAGCTCTTCTAAACTCAACAGGCGATTTGATTGGTATTAATACGGCAATTTATTCCAATGGATATTTTGATAGAGGAAATCAAGGTGTAGGCTTTGCTATTCCATCCAATATGGTAAAAAAAGTCATGTCAGATCTTATCAATTACGGTGAGGTGGTCAGATCGTACATTGGTGTTCAAATTCAACCTGTCAATGATACTGCAGCCAAAGCATTGGATCTAAAATCTCTCAATGGAGCTCTTGTTGCAAATGTCATTGACGATGGTCCTGCTGATAATGCTGGTATTGAAACCGGTGACGTAATTGTTGAGTTTGATGGTATTAAGATTCAAAGCGTTGACCATTTAAGAAACAATGTTTCTTCCTCAAAACCAGACAAATATTATAACCTCAGCCTCATTCGAAATGGTAAGAAAAAATCATTTAGAGTCAAGCTTGCAAAAATGCCCAATGATGATCAGCTCGCGATGAGCACCCAAAGCGAAAGCGCTAGTGAGCTTGGAATTGAGGTAAGTAGTCTCAACCGTATGAATCGTCAAGAATTTGACATTAAAGATAAAGACACTGGCGTCCTTGTAACTCAGATTTTTCAAAACACTCCAGCTGACGATGCAGGTATACGAGTTGGAGATCTCATTACCAGGGTTGGATCAAGAAGGTGCTCCTCNGTTAAGCAATTTGACGATCTAGTTAGAAATTCCAAAAGAAGAGGTATGCTTATGCTTCATATCAAGCGCGATGGTAATGCTCAATACGTTACACTGGATCTCAAAGATAAATAATATAATTTCATAGATTTTTTCATAAGTCTATAAACGCGTTTTCCTCTTTGTTGTCCTTGGTGAAAAGGCTAATTTTCCCACTATAAATGACAACAATATTGACAAAATGATAAAACGTGTTGAATCCAAAGTTGACTTTGTAAAAATTGAGCATAAAATCCTTGATTTTTGGAAGTCTAAGTCAATCTTCGATAAAAGAAGAGCTCTAAACGCTAATAATGAGCACTGGTCCTTTATTGATGGACCAATTACCGCAAATAATCCCATGGGCGTCCATCACGCATGGGGAAGAACATTAAAAGATCTTTATAATCGATATAAGTCAATGGATGGCTATGATCTTCGCTATCAGCAGGGTTTTGACTGTCAAGGTCTTTGGGTTGAAGTAGAGGTGGAAAAAGAGCTTGGGTTCAAATCCAAAAAAGACATTGAAGATTATGGTATTGAAAAATTTGTTCAGCTATGTAAAGATAGAGTGAAAAAGTATTCCGAGATACAAACTGAACAATCAAAGCGCTTAGGATATTGGATGGATTGGGAAAATTCATATTTTACCATGTCCGATGAAAACAACTACACTATTTGGTCGTTTCTTAAAAAACTTTTTAATGAAGGAAAAATTTACAGAGGTTCTGACGTAGTGCCCTGGTCAGGAAGATCAGGGACGTCGTATTCTCAAATGGAAATTATCGAGGGACGAAAACTTGTTTCTCATAAATCCGTTTTTGTTCGATTCCCCTTAAAAGAACACCAAAACGAGTATCTACTGGTATGGACAACCACTCCTTGGACGCTTACTTCAAATGTTATAGCAGGTATTAATGGANATCTAGATTANGTTAAGCTCAAAGCCTCTGATGGATCTGTATATTATTTAGCAGAGGACAATCTCAATTATCCCAGGCTAGAAAAACAATTCAAAGATAAAAAACAGTGGATAAAGGGTTTGCCAAAGCTAAAAACCATAGCACAGATTTTCAAAGAGAGAGGTGGCTATGAAATCATTGGAAAAGTTAAAGGAAGTGAAATGGTTGGCTGGAAATACGATGGGCCTTTTGATGATTTAGAGGCTCAATCAATTCCAGGCGGTCATCCCATAAGCAATGATGAGTTAGCTGAAAAAGGTGAGTGTGGCATAACGCAACATCAAGTCATCGATCCAGGAAAAGATAATATAGGTAATGATATTGTCATTAGCGGTGAGGGNACTGGCATAGTCCACATGGCTCCAGGATGTGGTGATATTGATCATAAAGTAGGTAGAAAATTGAATAAGGTCAGTATAGCACCCCTCGATGAAGAATCAAATTTTACCGAAAAGTTTGGGTGGTTATCTGGTAAGAAAGCTACGGATCCAGATACTATAGATTTAATTATTAGCTATCTAAAAGAAGAAAAATATTTAATCTACGTTGAGGATTATCCTCATATCTATCCCCACTGTTGGAGGTCGGGTGACGAGCTTGTTTTCAGACTTGTAGATGAATGGTATATAAACATGGACTGGAGAGAGGATATTATTAAGGTAGTTGATGATATAAATTGGATACCGGATTGGGGTGCTGAGCGCGAAAAAGAGTGGTTATCTGGGATGGGTGATTGGATGATATCTAAAAAAAGATTTTGGGGCCTTGCCCTACCTATTTGGGAGTTTGAGGATGGGTCTTTCTATGTGGTTGGATCAAAAGAAGAACTAAAAGAACTTGCTGTAGAGGGCTGGAATGATTTTGATGGGAACAGTCCACACCGTCCCTGGATCGATAAAGTAAAAATTAAACATCCAGAGACAAATTTAATTGGCTCTAGGGTAGAGGATGTCGGCAATCCCTGGCTTGATGCTGGAATCGTTCCATTCTCCACCCTTAACTATAATGTTGATAGAGAATATTGGAATAAGTGGTTTCCAGGAGATTTTGTAGTTGAGTCTTTTCCTGGTCAGTTTAGAAATTGGTTTTATTCTTTANTAGCTATGTCAGCAAAGTTAGAAAATAAGGCTCCGTTTAAGAATTTATTAGGTCACGCACTCGTAAAAGCTGAAGATGGAAGAGATATGCATAAATCATGGGGAAATGCAATATGGTTCGATGATGCTGCAGAAAAAATGGGTGTTGATGTCATGCGATGGATGTATGCATCGCAAAATCCAGAACAAAATCTCCTTTTTGGATATGACCATGGTAATGAAGTTCGCAGAAAATTAATTCAATTATGGAATTCCTATTCATTCTTTGCAACGTACGCTTCTGTTGATGAATTTGATCCAAATAGCATCAAATACGCCTATGAATCTTTGAACGTCATGGATAAATGGATCCTTTCCAAATTGCATACTTTAATATCTAATTCAAGACATTATCTTGATGAATTTCGAGTTGATAAATTCATGAAGAATTTTGACATCTTTTTAGATGATCTTTCCAATTGGTACATTCGCAGAAATAGAAGACGTTTTTGGAAAACTGAAGATGATAGTGATAAAATGACGGCCTACGCAGTGCTTTATGATGTTCTTGTTGAAACTACCAAAGTAATTGCCCCCGTCCTTCCTTTTGTATCTGAGGAGATTTATCAAAATCTTGTAAGTGAAGCTAATGCAGAGGCTCCAGAAAGTGTTCATCTTTGCGCATATCCTACGCCAAATCAATCCTTCGTTGATACTAAGCTTGAAAAGCAAGTAGATGCGCTTAGAAAAGTTGTTGAATTTGGAAGGTCAGCGCGCAACAAAGCCAATATCAGGATAAGACAGCCGTTAAGCACGCTCAAATATAGTGTCAANGATAATTCTGTTTCGGATTTTATCATTTCAGAGAAAGAAGTTATCATGGAAGAATTAAATGTTAAATCCATTCAAAGATCGAGGTCTGAATCTGAGGTTATTTCTTACAAGATTAAGCCAAACCTGCCAATACTTGGTCAAAAATTTAGCAGCGATATTAAGTTAATTATTGATACAATTAATTCAATGAATGATAATGATTTATTAAGCGAAATAAGAGAAAATAAAAAATATAGAATAAATGAAAATATTATTTTATTACGAGAAGATTTGCTTATTGAGCAAGAGCCAATAGAAGGATGGACAAGTTCTGGCGATGACAGCATAGCTGTGGGAATAGATAAAAGTATCACAGATAACCTCAGAAAAGAAGGAATAGTAAGGGATTTAATAAGACAGGTGCAAACTTTACGAAAAAATGCTAATTTCGCCGTCGAGGATCGGATNAGGATTTANACTGTNCTNANCGGAATTGTTCAGGAATCGCTAGATGAGTTTAAAACCTTATTCATGANAGAAGTATTGGCGGTAGATATTATTGAATCAACNAGTGGGGGTGAATTCTCTGGTCTAGTAGAGCTAGGCGGGCAGAGTTTCACTTTTGGTTTAGAAAGAGTAAAAATTGAAAGGAAATAATTTTGCCTAACAAATATTCAAAAACAAAGCTTGAAAAATTTAAAAAAGCCATTGAAAAGAAAATGGGTTCAGCCTCTGATGAAATTGAAACAATTAAGGAGGGAATTGGCTCAGCATCAAATAAGCAAGGGGGCGTTACTCCTGATTCTATTTTTAGCGTTCATATGGCTGATGCAGGAACAGATTCTCATGAGCAAGAAAAAAGCTTNATGCTCATGAACAGGGAAAGCGACTATTATAAAAATTTAAAGATAGCACTTGAAAGAATTAANGAGGGTACTTTTGGGGTTTGTAAAATTTGTGATGGTCTAATTCCAGAAGAAAGAATGCTTGAAGTTCCAAATGCTACCAAGTGCGTTAGCTGTAAAGAAAAAGAAAAGCTTGGTTTAGTGTGAAAGTTTTGTTTGTAAGCGCCGCATTGGTACTTGCAGACCAAGTTTCAAAGCGCATTGTTGTTAGTACTATGTCGCTATATGAATCCATCCCTATAGTAGAAAATTTTCTACATTTTACTTATATCACCAATGATGGAATGGCTTTTGGTATTAATTTTCCATTTGGTTATTTTGTCTTTACAACTGTTTCCATACTTTTAACAGTTTTTTTGCTATGGTACTTGTGGTCCTTAAAAGACCATCCCATTGTTCCCAGGTTAGGCTTAGCCCTTATTATTGCTGGCGCNTTTGGTAATCTCATTGATAGAATTTTTTTAGGAGAGGTGATTGATTTTTTAGATTTTATGATCGGTGATTATCATTGGTATGTTTTCAATCTTGCAGATTCCTACGTTACCATAGGGATGATCATGGTGCTCATCGATAATATTTTTTTTGAAAAGAAGCGTGAGCAGCCTTCAGCTTGAAATTAAATACGATAAATGCTGAGAGCGGTAAAGGCGAAAGACTTGATGTTTTTATAACCAAGCAAGTTCAGGAGATCAGCAGAACTACTGTAAAAAAAATGATTTCTCAAGGATTGGTTTTTGTTGATGGTGTTGTTGCTAAGCCCAGCCTTCTTCTAGAAGGCACAGAACATGTATCTTTCACCTTGCTTTCAACTGAAACTACGACTAATAAGATTGAGCCAGAAAAGATGTCCCTTAAAATCCTCTATGAGGACAACCATCTAATTGCTATAAATAAAAATGCAGGAATTACTGTTCATCCTGGAGCAGGGCAAAATAGCGGCACGCTAGTGAACGGTCTACTGTTTCACTTTAACAAGTTATCAGATATAAATGGAAGTTTTCGACCAGGCATTGTTCATAGGCTCGATAAAGACACTTCTGGAGTAATTTTAATAGCAAAAAATAATGGCGCACATATTCATTTGTCTAAACAATTTGAAGAAAGAGTAATTAAAAAAAAGTATTTCGCTATCACATGGGGAATTTTTGATAAAGAAAGCGGTGAAATTGTTAGTCCCATTGCTCGTAGCAAAAAAGATCCAACATCATTTATCATCAATGATAAGGGGAAGGATTCAAAAACTTCATTTTCCTCAAAGCCTTTGGGACAATACACAAGCGAGGTTAGTTTTTTTCCTTTAACTGGAAGGACCCATCAGATACGCGTACATTCTGCAAGCATGGGTAATCCAATTTTTGGTGACGAAAAATATGGTGGTGGAAAGACCAGATCTAAGGGTTTTATGCCTGAGGTCTCAAAAAAATTAAATCGAATTTTAACTAGCCTTGGAAGGCACGCGCTTCACGCTGAAACAATTACATTCATACATCCTCGAGAGCAAAAGGAAATAACCATTTCAGCTGAAATTCCAAAAGAACTCTTATCAGTAAAAAATGACCTCACCAACCTTCATGTCTAAACCGTTTCCAATTTTTAATTCCTTCTTAGAGTATCTTTTGAAAGAAAAGAGTTTTTCCATTCACACTATTAAAGCATATCAAAACGATATTCAAAAGTTTATNGATTTTTTAACTGAAAATTCNCTAGCCATTGAAACAGCCACTAAATCTGACATTAGANATTTTTTGTCCTTTCAATACGATAAAGGTCTTACAAAAAAGACTGTTGCGCGAAGACTGGCAAGTATCAAATCTTTTTACAAATATTTAGTAAATATTGAATTTATTGATAAGAATCCTTCGCTTTTCTTGCAGTCTCCTAAGCTATCAAAAAAATTGCCAAATTTCATTGATGAGAAAATCATTGATGAATTAATGAATCAACCTGATTTAAATACTGATAAAGGATTAAGGGACAAGGCAATAATGGAGCTTTTTTATTCAACCGGAATGAGGTTGAGCGAACTTATTAATCTTAATATTGAATCAATAAATCCAGATAATTATTTAGTAAAGGTCATTGGAAAAGGAAATAAAGAACGTTTGATTCCATTCGGAAAAAGAGCGAAATTTTGCTTAGATAATTATTTAAAAAAAAGAGCATTAGCTTTTAAAACTAGTTCTAAGGGAACCCCGCTGTTTGTAAATAGTAAAAATAGNCGTGTTCCTCAAAGAACTATACAAAGACGAATCGGTAATTATATNAAATTAGTTGCTGAGGGAAAAAGGTTAGGACCACACATATTAAGGCATACATTTGCAACGCACTTAATGAATAGAGGGGCTGATATTCGTGCGGTTGGAGATTTACTTGGACATTCTAATTTATCTTCAACCCAGGTCTATACGCATGTCAAGCCAGAGAGAATGAGAGAAATATACAAACAATCACATCCCCACGGGGGAAAATAGGAAGTGTTATGATTACTACTGGAAGAGAACTAAACCTAGAAAGCCTAGGTTTGCACAATATAAATCAAGTTCATAGAAACCTTTCCGTTGAAAGCTTGATAGAAGAAACCATAAAAAATGGTGAAGGTATTATTGGACCAAGGGGTGCTACCATTGTTGATACTGGGAAATTTACCGGACGATCTCCAAAAGATAAATATATTGTTGATGAATCTTCTTCATCGGACAAAATATGGTGGGGATCAGTAAACAAAAAAATTGATGAAANAATATTTGATGAACTTTATCAAAGCGTTATTGATTATTATAACTCCGATGATTCCAAAACATACTTATTTGATGGCTTTGCAGGTTTTGATCCATCTCATAATATCAATATAAGAATTATTGCTAAACGTGCATGGCAAGCCCATTTTGTTAATAATATGTTTATCCGTCCTGAGCTTGATCAGCTTGAAGACTTTTCTCCTGATTTTACCATCATAAATGCATCAAGTGTTCAAAATAAGGCTTTTAAAGAGCATGGTATGAATTCTGAAACCTTTATTATTTTTCATTTGGCCAAAAAAATAGCCATAATTGGTGGTACAGAATATGGAGGCGAAATGAAAAAAGGAATCTTTTCNGTNTTGCATTATGTATTGCCTCAAAAAGGTGTTTTGTCTATGCATTGTTCCGCCAATGTTGATGAAGACGGGTCAAACTCAGCAATATTTTTTGGCTTAAGCGGTACCGGAAAGACCACACTTTCCACAGATCCCAAGAGACCATTAATTGGTGACGATGAGCATGGATGGTCAGATGATGGAATATTTAATTTTGAAGGTGGATGTTATGCNAAAACCATTAATCTAGATCCTGAGGATGAGCCAGACATTTACAATGCAATACGACATGGCGCCCTTCTTGAAAATGTAGTTTATGATCCTCATACTAGAATAGTGGANTATAATGATAATTCAAAGACTGAAAATACACGCGTCTCNTANCCTTTGAACTATATTGAAAATTCAGTTTTTGCAAAAGGGCAGCCTGCAATNGCAAATCATCCTGAGACTATAATCTTTTTAACATGCGATGCNTACGGTGTCATTCCACCNGTCTCNAAGCTTTCNCCTGANCAAGCAATGTATCATTTTATTAGNGGNTACACTGCAAAAGTAGCTGGGACAGAAAGAGGAGTGACNGAGCCAACCGCAACATTNTCACCATGTTTTGGNGGACCATTTCTTACNCTGCATCCACTNAAATANGCTGAACTGTTAAGAGANAAAATAAATCANCANAATGTACCTTCGTATTTAGTCAATACTGGATGGATAGGAGCTGGCGCTCAATCGGGCGCAAAAAGAATATCTTTACAGGTTACAAGAAAAATCATCTATGCTATATTAGATGGAACAATTAAGAACGCTAATTTTGAAACCGATCCGTATTTTGGAGTTGATGTTCCAACCTCCCTCGATGATTTAGGCCCAGAAACCTTAATATCCTCGAAAGCATGGTCTGACTTAGAAGAATATAAATCTGTAGCAGAACAGCTTGTGAATAAGTTTCAAGAAAACTTTAAAGAATTCAATATTGATGATGATAAAATT
>PBOO01000020.1 GCA_002724475.1 Fidelibacterota bacterium
CGATAGACCAAAATTCTGAGCAATCATCGCTCCGCCTACTGTGCCAGAGTGCAGGATACCTCTGCCACAATTAGCTCCATCGTTACTTCCTGAAATGACCAACTCGGGCCTCTTTCCAAACGTTTCTAGCATTGCAGTCAACACACAAAATGCAGGTGGCCCATCGACGCTCCAAGCGCTTATTTCCTCATAGCCAGGTATCTCAAATTGTTCTGTACTAAATTCAGACCCATCATCAAGCGTTCCAACGCCAGCGCCCCATCCCGATCTTTCGCCTGAAGGCGCAACTGCCAAAACCTCATGCCCTGCGTTATGGAGTGCAATTGCAACAGCGTGTAGACCTGGAGAAGAAATTCCATCATCATTCGTTATCAAAATTCTTGCCATCAGAAACCAAGTGACTTCATAAATGAAGGCAAGTCATGGTCCTGCGCTGCTGAAAAGGTTCGAGTAATGAATTGAGCCAGCAATTCATTGCCTCTCTCATTTGAGCCATCAAGGTCACTTACGATTACTTGACTAAACGTTTGCATCATCAAGCAGGCCTTCAAGTCATTCCAACACTGCTCCAAAGAATAGTCGGTCACTCCATTAGCTAGAAGTTGATTGTGATAATGCGCAACTAATTCCTCTTCATGCTCTCGCCTTGTCTCAACAGTTAATGAGGCACTCAACCAATTTGATATATCCCACACTCCCCAAAATCTGGTAGCAAGTTGAAAGTCAATGATAGTGATTTCAGAGCCCTGACCAAATAGATAATTCTCGCACCTACAATCCGTATGCGTAAAAGTTTGGTTGCCTTGTGAAACTGCCCAGTCTAGGAAAGAGCCGTAGTTAGGAATAAATCTTTCAACGGCATCAAGAACATCAGAATTCACAATATCTCCCCAATTCTCTTTAAAAGCTGGAAGCTTTTCTGCAGCGAGAGCTGACGACCCCTTGTACATGTCATTATTCATTGGAGGTAACCAGTCAAGAGCATAAAGCTTTTCAGACTCCCAATAGTAAGCGTGGAGTTTAGCTAGTTCAGAAAATACGCGTTTGGTTGAATCAACGTCTGCACCTTTGATTTGATCAAGAATTGAAATGTCTGAAATTTCNTGNATCAAGAGCACGAAAGGAATNCCATCGTTTGNNATGTCNGAGTAGTAGCANCGTGGAACTTTTACCGGAAGCGTGTCAGTGAGTTTTTGATAGAAGTTAACCTCACGAAAATAAAACCCCATCGCTTGGCAGAGAAAAATATTTTCAGGCGCAGGGGATTGGCATTTCGCAATAATCGTCTTCGGTCCGCTAGCNCCCTCACGATATGTCAGATGCAACCTGCTGACCTCGCCAAGAATTCCAACTCCCTCTCCGAGGTCCTCCCATTGCATATCCTGTATTCCTTGCATATCTGCAGGGAGCACAGAATTAAGCCAGTCAACAGTTATTTCTTTAACAGAATTCGGGATAAACGCCATGATGCAAAGTTAAACCTCTTTTAGTGCTTCCATAACTCCACGCCATTGCTCTGGATTTGATTGGCCAGGGGCATAGAAGCTCAATCTGTCGATGACATCCCCATAACGACGTCCTAGCTCTGGGGCAACTTTGTCTGGCTCAGCGACAACGGCAAACGTGTTAAGCATCTCATCGTCTATAAGCGTTCCCATCTCAACCCATTTACCTTGCTTTGAAAGCTGGTTAAGTTCATCTTGAAGGCCTTCCCAGCCATGTAACTCCAGGACACCCTTATATGCAGGAGTTGATCCATAAAACGCAATTTGTTGACGTGTAGCGCTTTCAGCAAATTGCATTTCCTCTTCATTTTGGCCGGTGACAACAAAGAAGGGTCCTGAAATTGAGAACCCTTCAAGTGATTTTCCTGCTTTCTCTCGACCTATAGCAAGATTGGGTAATGTCACTTCGCGCAAATACTTTTCAGTGGTGAAACCGTGTGCAATAAATCCATCGCAAACCTCACCAGCAACCTGAGTCATTAGCTCACCCACACCAGCCAAATATACTTTCGGCGCCCCAAACTCACCCAAATCACCTTTATCAGGTGTAAAGAACGGTGTCATTAGCGTATGTGTATAGAAGTCGCCCCGAAACTCTAGTTTCTCCCCAGTCATCCAAGTATTCCAAATAGCCCTCATCGCAGAGACCATTTCTCGCATGCGCGCAGCCGGCTTTGACCACTCCATACTGAAGCGTTTCGTGATATGGGGTTTTATCTGACTCCCCAATCCCAAATTAAAACGGCCCTTGCTTAAAGCTTGCAGATCCCACCCAATGTTCGCTAAAACCATTGGGTTTCTCGCAAATGCAACCGCAATACTCGTTCCTAATTCAAGGTTTTGGGTATGCTCTGCAGCAATCGTTAACGGAAGGAAAGGATCATGACTGGTTTCTGCGGTCCATATCCCGTCATACCCTCTTTCTTCTTGAGAGCGAGCTTCTTTCGCTATCTTTTCGATATTAGGTGTAAGGCCTAAGCCACCATCAACCTTCATACATCCACTCCTTCTATATTGCGTTCTCGCAGTTTGTCTGCAGAACATTGAAACTCTTCCGATAAATCATGCGGCCCTGCATAATGAGGCTGCAGAAATCGGCGACTAAATCTCCAACCGTTATCTGTCTTAACATATTCATCATCATAGTGCGCAAGTAGGATTCCTCGTTCTCCATTGGCACGAACAACTTGTTCTTGTATGTACCACCTTCCGGAAGCCTTCATTCCAGATNGGTCTACCACTATGCCTCCGTTAAGAACAGTTTGTATCGTTGCTTCGAAGCCTTTCATAGCGCTGTACCAAAGATCCTTTATAGCATCTATGCCTTCGACCAATCTGCCTCCACCAAGNTCCCACACTGCATCTTGATGCCATGTTGAGGACCACTGCGCGCCGTTCCTNTGAACGACTGCGTCCGCATACCTGTGGACAAGCATTGAAATTTNTGCATACGCGCTATCTTCTGTCACTTAAAGTTCTCCTTAATGAGGGATCTGGATGTTACTAATTTTTTAACTTCCGAGCACCTTGATAGTCTAAGAATACTTGAATATCAATTGGACTAGCTAGATTTGACACAAGTCAAGGAGAACATATGAAACTGGGATACAACACAGGTTATTGGAGTGCTGGCCCACCAGCAGGTGTAGAAAATGTAGTGGCGGAATGCGACAAACTAGGCTTTGAGCACATTTGGACGGCTGAGGCGTATGGTTCCGATGCCTTAAGTCCTTTAGCTTGGTGGGGGTCTCACACGACAAACGTGAAGTTAGGAACAGCGATCATGCAAATGTCGGCCAGGACTCCCGCGGCTACGGCGATGGCTGCGATCACAATGGACCACCTTAGTAATGGCAGATTTATCCTTGGGCTAGGTGCCTCGGGTCCTCAAGTAGTGGAGGGATGGTATGGGCAACCATATCCAAGGCCACTAGAGAGAACGCGTGAATATGTTGAAATAGTTAGATCAATTGTGGCGAGGAAAGAACCAGTTGAATTCTCCGGACGGCATTACACNATGCCNTTNCCNGATGGAACTGGGTTGGGGAAACCATTGAAATCCACCGTGCACCCACTGNGNAATGAGATTCCNATCTACTTGGCAGCTGAAGGCCCCAAGAACGTTGCACTTTCNGCTGAGATNTGCGATGGCTGGTTACCNCTATTCTTTGCACCNAAAGATAACGACTTTTANAAAANNGCNTTGCAGTCNGGCTTTGATGCNGCNGGACGTCATGGCTGGGGAGACTTCGAAGTCGCCTGTACCGTAACCGTGATNCCAGGAGAAGATATTGAGCAATGNGCAGATTTACTGCGACCNATGATTGCNTTATATGCAGGAGGTATGGGNGCGAAAGGNCAAAATTTTCATTATGACGTNTTTGCTNGAATGGGCTACGAAGAAGCATGTGAAAANATTCAAGAGCTCTANCTTGCCGGNAATAAAAAAGATGCAATTGCGGCNGTGCCAACAGAAATGGTAGAAGCAATCTCTTTGATTGGACCTCCNGAGAAAATTAAGGATGAATTGTCACTATGGGAAGAGTCTGTAGTCAATACCATGCTTATCTCCGGAGGNATAGATCTCGTCCGNTTCGTTTACGACTTGGTTAGCTGATGNGATTGAANGACCGCANCCCAGTCATCGTTGGAGTNGGGCAATACAAGCAGCAACTNGAAGATGTATCGAAAGCAGAAGAACAATACATTCTGATGGAAAGNGCATTACGACTTGCNGCCGACGATGCTAACACGCCGAGANTATTAGAGAAGCTAGACAGANTGCTTGTGATNGGAGGCATGTGGAGTTANCCCGACCCTGGACGCCTNATNGCNGATGCTGTNGGTTCACCAAACGCTAAAACCTTCCTTACNGCAATGGGCGGNAATATGCCTCAAGCAACAGTAAGCGAATGNTGNGAGCGAATCGCAGCAGGTGATATGGAAATCGCAGCGGTCGTAGGNGGGGAAGCNGTCTANAGCAAAAATAAGCTAAGAAAATTAGGTAAAGANCTCATGAANTCNGGNGCTGANCTTNAGAAGGCAGAGAGGTTCGGAGAGAACGTCTCAATGTCCTCTCAGCATGANCGTGATAATGGGTTNATGATGCCTACTCAGATTTATCCGCTATTTGAGTCTGCAATACGCGCACANCGAAATGAGAGTCACTACGATCATCGCAAGCGAATCTCCGCTTTATGGGAAGGTTATAATCAAGTAGCAGCTGCNAACGAATATGCATGGGTTCAAACACCAATGACNGCTCAGGAAATCATGGAACCCACTCCAGAGAANCGGATGGTAGGTTATCCATATACAAAGGCAATGAATGCAAATTCCTTTGTTGATTTCGGCGGTGCNCTAATCATATGTTCAGCTGGGGCAGCTCAATCTCTTGGGATACCTTCTGACAAATGGGTCTTTCCNCATGCTNCAACAGATGGACACGCTACATATTTATTTTCGGAGCGCGATAATTTCNATGAATCTCCAGCCATACGAATTACGTCAAAGGCTTGTTTAGAACTAGCAGANATCACTATTGACGATGTAGGACCAATGGACCTCTATTCATGCTTTCCTTCTGTAGTGCAAATCACCATGNGCGAGTTAGGGATACAGCCAGATCGAACCACAACGACTACCGGNGGATTATCTTTCTTTGGTGGGCCAATGAACAGCTACGTCATCCACGCAATTGCCAGCACNGTAGATGCAGTTCGGGCTTCAGGGGAATATGGATTTATTCATGCGAATGGTGGGTACGCAACGAAACATGCATGCGCTGTATACAGTAACCANCCACCAAAAGGTGATTTCCAAAGACGAAATGTCCAAGAAGAGATCAATGCCCACCCTAAACGCGAAGTTGCTATTGACCCAATAGGTAAATCAATCATTGAATCTTATACAGTTCTACATGATCGTGAAGGAGCGAACAAAGCGCTTGTAACTTCATTGATGGATGATGGGAAGCGAGCTCTTTCGTCAACATCAGATGTAGAAATTATGGAGTCAATGATGAGTGAAGAATATATTGGGAAAACACTTGAATTTACCGGTAGCGGTACCTTTGAAATCGCCTAAGGGAATTTCACCAACCTTTTGTCTCTTTAAGTCGATTTCTGGTCGTTTTATTGATCAGTGGCTAGGATCCCCATATGAATATCAAAGAGGTTATTAAGGCGTCGAAGGACCTTGGAGAATGGGCACACATCGCAACGGTCAGCGGATCCGGAACACCCTATGTCACTCCAGTTCATCCCTGTTGGGAGGGGGAGACCTTATGGATAATGGTTGGAGTCAATTCTGTAAAATCTAAGAATATTGCTGATTCACCATCCGTATCGCTCCATTGGCAAGTAAGCGAGGAAACAAGTTTTGATAGTTTAATTCTTTGGGGTCAGGCAAAGTTGTTCACAGATATTGAAACAAAGACAAGGTTATGGAGCGGTGTGTTTGACTATGATCTTGACGTGTTCGCTCCAAATGGTCCTGAAAATTCTCCAGAGACAGGTTTTATTTGTGTCAAGCCTACTAAAGCGGTCATGTTAAAAGAAATGGGTATCGGTGCACGGCTGGTTTGGAGATCCCGATAAGAGATTAGAGCGGTAAGTGTAAAACACAGCTTAAGAAAACCTGCCTCATCTAGCGTTGTTCAGAATGGCGCTATTGCGAGTTCAGTTGATCGGGTATGCCCTTATCAGGACAAAGTTGATACTGGGCTTAGCTCTTCAAGAAAAGCTATTGCGAAGATTGAGCTTTATTTGCTTAAAATCGTTACGCCACTTATTCCTGGCGCACCGTAAACATGTGTGTATGCCACTTTGGGGTCGTTGGGTA
>PBOO01000021.1 GCA_002724475.1 Fidelibacterota bacterium
TCAATTGATAATGTATAGGTCCCTACACCCATTAAAGCTCCGGCCATAACTTCTAGGTCACGATAGATTGGAAATACATATTCAGCGGTCATAGCTCCAAGCAATATATTGACTTTTGCCTTAACTGAAAGATTATCTGTAAAGTTGTACAACTTATCTCCTTTGTCACCAGCGTTGGCAGCGGGAGCTTGATACTGATCTACGCCATCTCGGTTGGCAAACAAAACAACGTTGTAGACATTGCTGACTTGTGCTGATCCGATACCNGCATAGCCTCCCAGTCTCCATGGACCTGTCATTTGGGCAAATCCTTCTCCNCCATAAAAGACCATAGGCCTNGTATCAAGCTCATCAGCATCGAAGCCTAAACTGTCTAGNACTTCTCCACCAGGAACTTGAGACATGATTAAATACATGTTNCCAAAACCAATACCTCCACCATAAGAGGTTTCGACAGGATATATGTCGCCCTGTGAATGACCAACTGTAAATATAAGGGAGCTAGCTATTAGTAAACGTTTCATCAAATCAAATAAGTGCGGAACATTATACACTCAATTTATTCAGTATGCTCCATAATTCGAAAGATTATTGTTGGGGTTAATTGAAATTAGTTTTCAGGCTTTTCCTTGATATATCGCAAGCGAGAACCTATATTTCGTTTTAACTCTCGGTAAGGGTTTTTATATTTACAAGATTAGTATGTTTAAAATAGCGCTCATTTGCGCTGGAGGGACTATTGCACTATAGCCGTCTCATATTGGCTAGTTTAAGTTTTTTTGCTTCATCGCTTGCTAACAACTTGCATGTTATTGGTACGTTTGATTTCAATAACAATGGCAAAAGCGAAATTCTTAAAATTAATGGCGTAGGCGCACCATTAGAATTTGTTGAACTTGACCCCTCAGGTAATCATACCACCATTTGGGCTTACTCTCCAAAGAGAGGATCGGTTGTTGATGCGAAATTTGCTGATCTTAACGATGACCAAATTTCTGAGCTTATTGTTATTCAAAAGAACGATGTTGAAAAAGGATGGTTAAGTATATTTGAATGGAATGGATTTGATTTTACTCTAAAAGGTGATCCCTTNTCAAATGGAAACGGAACGCTTGACAAAGTCCGNCCTTCTAATCTCNCTTACAGCAAGGGTTTATTTTCATCTGCGATATCCTCACCAACAAGAAGCGCTAAAACGTTTGTTCTTGATATTGTGGATGGAGAATATTCTGTGACTGAGACTGAAATTTTAACCGACCCAATAGTTACGAACGGTTATGGCCCAGTATTTACAGGAATTTTTGAGAATGAAACAGGTCCTTTAATAGCTCTTATAAGCCCTGAGTCTAACGTTCTCAAAGTTGGGGTATTCTCCTTACAAACAGGTAGCTCTGTATCTGATGTATTTACCTTAAATGGGGCTCGTGTAGTTCTTGGCCCCGATATACAAGGATTTGATGAAAACAAAGATGGCTATTCTGATCTTATTATTCCCTTTGCAACTGGCGAAGTGTTCACGTTATTCACTAGTGGGGATAGCCTATCTTTAAAAGAAAGCAGATTTTCTGAAAGCGGTCTTTTTGCCTTAAAACCTGCGAGTGGCGAACAGCGAATAAATGATGTTGTTTTACAAAGAGTTGAGCAGGGCCTATATGGTAAAAGCCATCTTAGTGGTTCCAATGATGAATTTGCTTTTCTTCTACCAACGGACTCACTAATGCTTGGAGATACTTTTAATGTTAGCATTGCTCCAGATTCGTCTTCGACATTTTTTGAATTTAGTTGGACCTCTCAGCCGCCAATTGGGATGTTCTTTGATCCAGAATCACAAACTATACAATGGAGCCCAGAGCGAGAACACATTGGCATTGTTGATCTTTCATATAAACTAATTTCAAGAACAAATGAAGAAATTTTCAGTGAGATGTCTAATTTTGGTAACTCATATTTTTTAAGACCCATACTTAAAGAATCAATGGGCACGAGAATTATTTTTATTGGTGACACCTTGAAACCCCCTGAGCCATTTGTAGTTCTTCCAAAGAGAATGCATACAGTAACTATTAGCACAAAAGATATTGACAATGCCGACCGTTTCACATTTGAAGGTGAGACCCCATTTAGCTCAACCACAATGAGCGCAAACAATATTATCACTGTAGGGGTTAGCACTGATTTGAGTGCGATTAAAGATGATAAGTCGAGTTCTTTTGTGTTTCAATCTTCTGATGATAAACCCGACTCCCTTATAACAGTTTCCATAATGCATGACTTATCTTCAAACATTATTTTCACAACTATTAAACCCACAGTGGATACGCTTACCCAGTCTTTTGATGCTGAGGGTCAAAACCCTGACATGTATCAGCTGCCTGAATATTTCTTTGAGGGTTTCCCAGAAACAATGAGCCTTGAGATAACCTCAGATTCATCGGTGACACTTTTGGGTAATGTAGATGATAGATCTGGAGTTCTTACTATCGGATCTCCTTTGTTTGCAAAAAGCCATGATATGACTATTGATTATTTTGGTGGTCGTCCCTATGCCATTCGTGGTGATGTTAATGTTAAAAAAGACGGCTCACATAAAACTATTACTGAAATAGATTTTGAGACTTCATTCAGGCCGCTTTCAATTACCACAATCCTAAAAAGCGCAAATAGAGATACTCTTGTTTTTCATGCAGACTCTGTCCCTGATACTTTAAAAGCAAAAACATCCTACAGGTCATTTTATGCGCCGGTAACTATTATTGAAAAGATAGAAGATGGTTCTACCTTAGAAGCTGAAATTGATCCACCAGCTGAAGAAGAAAATGTTGAGCAGGAAGTGGATGCTCCCGAAACTCCAGCTGAAGTGGAAACACAAACCGACGAGCCTGCGCAAGAAGCTGAGGATCCACCAGTATCAACAACTGAACAGGATAGTAATATTACAGAGAACCCTTCCCCTGAAGACCCGCTAGATCAAATCGAGAATTTACCTGCTGAAGCTCAGCCTGATAGCACAGGGTCATGACCAAACAATTAATATCATTTTTTATTATTTCAGCTACCTTGTCTTTTGCTCAGGATCTAAAGATCGTGCACATGGAAGGGAGCTACGACCTTGACGGCGATGGTCTTAAAGAATTTGCGACTGTAGAGTCAGGTTCAATTGGGGGAAAACAAAAATCTATAATTCGCTACTATGAAATTAATCAGGATGGATTCCAGGAGGTTGCATGGGAGTTTGAGGCCCCTGATGGTGTTTTGGGAAATTTTGTTGATGTTGAGCTTGGTGATCTTGATGGTGATGGTTCACCTGAACTAATTACTGTTTCAAATATAGCAGAAGAAAACGACAGCGAGCTATTACAACCAATAGTTTTTTATTATTATTGGGATGGTTTTCAGTTTAGTGAAGAACCTGGCGGAGTGCTAAATCTATCNGATGGGCGAAGCTTTGTTCGCGCTCAAAATTTNACTCTTATGGATTATGANGGAGATATGGATCAAGAGNTTGCCGTATCNGTAGGAAGCCCNTTAAGACAAGTAATTGTGCTTGATCTTGATACTGATGGNGAATGGATAGAGGTTGAAACATTAAAACCCAATGGAATGCGATCTGGTGTTGGAACAATTTCTGTNACAGCAATTGATTGGAATAAAGATGGNTACGATGACTTGATTACTTCTTCNGTAGAGGGCTCTGTGTTAAAAACCCAACCTTTTTATAATACAGGTAATGAGCTTGTTTCTGGAAAGGGTCAAGAGGTTAGTTTTTCAGGATTAGATGGATTAATTCCTATTAGCATTACTACCCTAGATTGGAACAAAGATGGGTCTACNGATGTCATATTACCATTTTACAATGGAGATATGATAGCTATGACTCTTTTTGGTGATAGGGTAGATATTTCTAAACTTCCTATAGATGCAGGACCAATATCTGAAATTAGGATATCAGACTTTAACCAAGATTCCTACAGCGATATATTGTTGGTTTCTGGAGACATGAATGTTTTATCGATTGTTTACGGTACAATTGATGGAGTGAGCGGTCCATCTGAATACTTTACCATTGAAGAGGCCGGAGAAAAGGAGGCGCAGGTTTTTACAGCGCTTCCGATATCTACTCAGGGCATATATACTGGAACTGTAATAGCTGCTGGGTGGGATGGATATGAGACAACTTTGTTTATGGTTGAGCTTGGTAAAGGTCCTAAGCCTATTGAGCCTGAAGTCATGGCAGATGATATACCAAAGGAAACAGTAGAAATTTATCCTGACATATCTAAAGAAGAAATTGTTGCACAAGACCCTCCCCCACCAACGGTAACCATGGCACAACCATTGCCTGAGGGTATTCTTCCTCGTCACGTATTAACTGTTAATCAGTCGTTTGCATATACCCTACCTGAGGAAGAAAAAAAAGAATTTTACAGCTTTAGATGGCTACAACCACCTCCCAAAGGCATGTTTTTTCATTATGACTCCAAGTCGATACGCTGGGTTCCCGATGAGACTCAGCTAGGTGCATATAAAATTGCATACCACGTTGAGCGAAAATTAGGAGAGACCGTTACTCCCTCTATTGCTAAACAAGACACGCTTTTAACATATAAAGTTATTCCAGATCTTGAAGGAGATGATGAAAGGTTGTGGATATATGTTAACGACCCTCCAGTCATTGCATCTGAACCACAAGGTACTGAATTTGTTGGAGGAGAGTCTTTCGTATACAAACCAACGATTCTAGATAGGAATGTTGATAAAAAAATAAGGGTTGAGCTTGAGTCCGCGCCTATCGGAATGAGGGTTGAAAATGATGAGTTTATAGTTTGGGATACAGATTCTTCGCACATTGATATCTACGATGTTAGGCTCGTGGCAACAGACGGGTTTGACCGAGCGGTGCAAAATTTTAGTCTCTTTGCAAGAGCGGGGGTTAAAATTCTATCAGAGGCGGATACAGAGGCTGAAGTTGACCAGGCTTACAGATACAAGGTGGATATTTGGAGACCAGATCTTGAGCATATACTCAATTTCACACTAAGNAAGGGTCCAGAAGGAATGGATATCGACAAAACAGGTCTTGTAACCTGGACGCCTTCAAGTGTTCAGATCGACACACAAACCTTTGTTGTAAAAGTAAACCACGGCGTTGCGGTTGATTCACAAACTGTAAAGCTTTTTGTTAACCACCCTCCGATAATTCGCTCAGCTCCTATGAAAATGAATGTGATTAATCTTGGTGAAGAGTACCGCTTTTCTCTGGATGTAACTGACCCAAANCGTTCTGACAANCTTATTTATACAGCAGTTGAAATGCCAGATGGAATGCGTATGGACCCATATGAAGGAATGATTGTTTGGGAGCCCACGCGCGAAAACATTGATTTTTCAAAATTGCATATTAATGTGAACGATGGAAGGGTTGAGAAGACCATTACAGCAGAATACTACGTTAACGCGCCTATTAATATTGTATCTATACCTAAGATGCAAGCGGAGGTCGGGGAAGAATATAATCACCAAGTCATCACATCCGATATGAATAAAGATGCATTGTTGCCCTACGATGAGGTGATTCCCCTAAAGTCTGCTGAAAACTACAGAATATATTCTATACAAATTAGCGATGATGTATATATTGAAAACATTGATAGGTATATTATGGATTGGAATAATTCCGATGCAGTTTATCTAACCGATGATGATGTTTTGGATACACTTTCTCTAGAAGTGTCTAGGCTCAATCTTAAGAAATACGTTGATTATGTTTTCTGGGAAAACGATAGACTCAATATTATTGTGGAGTCAATCGATGACAGGACTGTTGCAATAAAGGACATCCTTTGGGAATTCTTCCAAGGCAATAAAGGCCGACCACCAAAAGTAATTGCTCGAAAGATGAGTCCTATTAAATACACACTTTTAGAATTCCCTGATGGTATGGAAATTGATGAATATACAGGTGTGATTTCATGGACCCCTACTGTAGATCAGGTTGATATGCAGCAAGTGTCCTATATGGTTTCTGATGGATATACAAAAGATGAGCAGTCTTTTGAGATATATGCAAACCATCAGCCCGTCATTGTTTCAAGCCCTCCTGTTTCAGCGCTTGTCGGAGAGGTATTTAAATACAATATTTTAGTTGAAGACAAAAACAAGGATGCTGACCTATTGTTTACATTAACAAAAGGTCCACAGGGTATGCAAATGAGCAAAACAGGTAAGGTTGTATGGATACCCAAATCCGCTCAAATCAATGAAAGTAAATTTACGTATGAAGTTTCAGACGGGTATTCTAGCGATAGACAAGAGGGAAGAGTTTTCGTAAATATTAACCCTAGTATAATTTCCACGCCACGACCCGTTGCTCTTACCGGACACCAATATAAATATCGGGTCGTGGCCGAAGATTTGAATAAAGACAGAATAGCTTACAAAGCGGTTAAGCTACCCAAATATTCAACCTTTAGCAAAAAAACCGGCGTACTTAATTGGAAGCCTAGGCCAAATCAACGTGGGCCAAACGACATCATTCTTGTTGCAATGGATGAACGTGGGGCGATGACTTCTCATGAATTCCAAATACATGTTTTTGAAGATCCAAGCGCAAGACAGATGATCAGCACTGGGTGGCCTCTTCTTTTGTCGTTTGTTGGTGTGATGTTTGCTTGGGGAATGGCGCAGATTTAATCAATAATTCTTAAAGCTTATAATTATAAGCTTTGGCGGTGAGAAATAGCGATTCAAATGCCTCAACTGTTTCATCTATCGGCTCTGAATAACCTCCACCCATTAGAACAAGCACTGGACACTTTTTTTCCTTTGCAAACGCAAAGACAAGTTCATCGCGACTTTTAATACCACTTATTGATAGGTTAAGTTTACCATATCTATCAGCAGCAAGTGTGTCAACACCCGCTTGATAAAAAACTACATCGCAATCAACGTCTTTCAGTTTGTCTAAACCCTTTGAAAGCGTAGCAATATACTCTTGGTCTTTTGTTCCACTTTCAACCTCTATGTCTAAATCACTTACTTGTTTTTTGAATGGGTAATTTTGTTTGCAATGCATTGAAAAAGTAAATATAGAAGAAATGTCTCTTGTGATCTGTGCGGTTCCATCTCCTTGGTGAACATCTAAGTCAAGTATAAGGACGCGTTTAAATTCTGTACTTTCAATGGCTTTCATAGCACAGATCGCAAGATCATTGAAAATGCAAAACCCAGAACCCTTGCTTTGCTGAGCATGGTGTGTTCCCCCTGCCATGTTACCGGATACGGGGTCTCCTTTTAATAGATCGTTTAGTGCAGATAAACTTCCTCCAGTTATTAAAAGTGTGCGGTCTATAATATTCTCTGTCCAAGGCTTGAGACCGATTTCTCTGATTTCCTTTTCAGTTAAGTTATAAGAGAGAAATCTATCTACGTATTCTTTTGAGTGCGCTTTATAAATATGGGAAATATCTGCCTTTTGAGGTTCCAAGATTCTAAACGAATCTCTTCCTTCGAGTTTTTTCTTAATAAGCCTATAGCGCTCTCGCGGAAATGATGATTCAGGGTCAATACCCTCAGTGTAAAGCGAATGGTAGTAAATATTCAAAATAAATTCAAAAATTTAGATGTNATTCTAGCTGATTTTTTCTAGAATGTATTTTTCTCCATCCTTGTNCAATACAAACTGAATGCTTAGAGCACATATTTCAATACCGCTCAGTTTTAAGTTTCTTAACCTAACTAAATCTTTTTCGGTTGTTATAATGATAGAGCCACTATGTTCTTTTAAGCTGTTTTTAAAAGTGTCGAGGTCAGACCTTGAGAATTCATAATGGTCGTAATAAGCAAGCTTTCTCACTACATTTACATTTGCAAGATCAAGCGATTTATAAAAGCTATCTGGGTCGGCTATTGCTGAGACTGCAACAGCTGGGGTGTTATCTAAAACTGTGTACGGNTTTAGATCTTTAGAGACAAAACCAGAATTTTTTAATGTGCTGTTAAAAACTGGCAGGTTCGTGCTTTTTGCCATCTTCAATATTTTTTCTGGTGCCTGTGCTAAGTTTGACTTTGTGAAAATTAAAGCGTCCGCCCTTTTAATATGGCTAAGCGGTTCTCTTAAAAGCCCGTGTGGAATCAGTTTATAATCTGCAGATGATGCTTGACTATTTATAAGAACTAAGTCTAGATCTCTTTCTATGGCTCTATGCTGAAAGGCGTCGTCCAATATTATGATATCTGGATTGAAATTCTCAATCACATACATAGCGCCCCTATGNCTATTGTTATCTACTACGATAGGTATCCCATTAAGATTAAGCGCTAATTGTGTAGGCTCATCCCCAAAGTTTCTCCAATCATCTGGGATCGTAGTTCCATCTGTAACAACCTGAGTTCCTGCNGTTTTTCTGCCATACCCCCTGCTAATGATCGCAACTTTGTGTGTTGATGCTAAAAGCTTAGCCAAATATATGACCGCTGGCGTCTTTCCTGTTCCTCCAGCAGTTAGGTTTCCAACGCTGATGATCTTGCTTGGTACTTTTCTNGATACAAAAAACCGAAAGTTATAAAAAACATTTCTCCAAAAGATTACACCCCAATAAAAGAGAGTGATTGGGAAAAAAATAAACTTAACTTTTGTTTCAGTTATCCGAGACCAGGCCGACATGCTGATTGACTCTTTCCTCTAATTGGTCTAAAGATTTTTTTAATGCATTTGAGCAATCTTCAAATGAACTTTCTTCTGAAAAACTTAGTGGTTTACCAAACATTAGTGTGATAGTGCCAAAAGGCTTAGCAAGATAAAATGTATCCCAATTTGTAAAGCCCCAACGTTTTGATGATTGGCCAGCTACAGGAACAATGATTGCTCCCGTTCTCTGAGCTGCTCTAATTGCTCCCGGCTTTGGAATCTTAGCAGGTCCCTGTGGTCCATCAGGTGTTATTGCAAACACTGCATNTTTTGATCTTAAGATTTCTAGGATTTCGTTATACGCCTTTTTTCCTCCATCAGTTGAAGAACCTCTTACAACTTTCCATCCCAATTTTGCTCCTATTCTTGAAATTATTTCTGCATCAGGGTGGTGGTTTCCAGCCAAGCCGTAATAATTATTTTTGGAAAGCCCCATAAAAACTGTTAAAAGCGTGTTGTGCCAAGAAGCGATAATAATTGGTCTTCCGCTGGAGACCGCATCTTTAAAATGGTAGCGATCTTTGAATTCCCACTTATTAGTATTGTAAAAGAACCTTAACAAAGAAGGCCCAAACGTTCCACCAAACCAAACAAGAAATCTGTTTTTAAGTCTTTTTTCGTTTTTAGGGTTGGCCATTATAACCTGCTGAGTATAGCTTGGGCCGCTCTTTCATAAACACCTGGCATACCGATTGATCTACGTACCTGACTCATTCCACTAAGCATTGTCTTGCGCTTTTCTGTATCAGATAAGAGGGGTAGTATGTTTTCAACAATATTATTGATACTCGCTTTTCTTTGTACCATTTCGGGCACAATCTCCCTGTTGGCGATCAGATTGACCATTGATATGAAAGGAGATTTATTCATTAGGCTGGTTATAGCATAAGAGAGGGTGGATAATTTATAACAGACTACCTCTGGAGTATCTAACATCGCACACTCTAAAGACGCAGTTCCTGATGTGGTGATTGCAGCTTTTGAATACTTCATTGCACCATATATNTCCTCATCTTCTACAAGGACATCATCTAAAATTGAGAGAGAAACCCCACTAGCCTTTGTAACTATTATCTTAAGTCTTTGTACTTCTGCTTTTATTTTTTGTGCTGCGGAATAATAGAGATGCAAGTGTTTGTCTATTTCTTGTTGTCTGCTTCCAGGGATGAGAGCCAACAATATATCTTCGTTTTCTAGTTTGTGTTTTCTGTAAAATTCGTCCTTAGTTAGCTTGGGTTCTAAGCCTTCACTAAATGGGTGGCCGACATAATTTGTGGGAACGTTGCGAGACTCGAACCACTCTTGTTCAAATGGAAAAATGCTAAGTGATTGATCAATATAATTATGAAAATACTGTATTCTGTTTTCTTTCCACGCCCATAGTTGTGGTAAGATAAAGTAGCTAATTGGAACTGAGTGTGGGCGACAGTTTTTTGCAAGTCTCAGGTTGAAACCTGGATAATCAACAAGAATGACTCTGTCGGGTCTAGTTTCTTTAATTTTTTCTAAAGACTCACCCATAACATTGATCATATACGGTAGGTGTTTGATTACCTCTGTAAAGCCCATGATGCTTAGCTTATTTACGTGATGCATTATTTCAAGACCACTAGAAACCATGCGATCGCCACCATGGCCGATAAAAACTGCGGATGGTTCTTGTTTTTTGATCGCCTGTATAAGTTTGGAGCCGTGCAGATCTCCTGATTGTTCTCCAGCTACTATGAAAAACTTTGGTGGTCTAGCATTCATTTGTTCTTAAGGAGTTAAAATGGGTAATTAATTCGAATATAGATTAGCGTTAAGATGAAGGCGACATTCTGCAGTGTTCTTTTTTCTGTTTTAATTAACTTCATAAATGATAGTGGCTTGCGGTTATCATTTGTTTTCCAACGAGTGAATCGTGGTAAAATAGCTCTTACGTTTTTTTGATATTCTGAATATTCGTCTCCAAAAAGGTCGGATAGCTTTTCCTCTTCAAGCGAAACTATTAACGAATACTGAATAACAAAAAATGCTAGGGTGGTCAATGCCATTAACAATGGGTTTGGCGATCCAGCTAATAATACAATACCTATATACATAAGCATATTACCAACATAGATTGGGTTTCTTACGTATCCATATGGACCGGCTGTACATAATGATGGAGCACCAACTTTGGTTGTTCGCGTTTCACCACCGGCATAGGAAACTGACCACATTCTGGTCAACTCTCCGATGAGTAAAAAAAGGGCTCCCAATAATACGTGGTCGTTTTCTGGTTGGGCAAAATAGATTATTGTAAGAGCAATTGGAATGGGTGTAAAGCTTCTATTTTTGAAAAAGAAATTTCTTATTTCCATACTACTTGAGTCCTTCCAGGATTTTATCATGAATTTTTATTGCAACATCTAGGGCCTGTTTTCCAGCAGAGCCGTCTACTAGTGGCTTTTCTTTTCCAAGGACAGATTGAATGAAGTTCTTTAGCTCCATCTTAAGCGCATCCTTCTTTTTTACGGCAGGTTTTTCATAGAAAATTTGTCGGTTTTTACCATCTCGGCGAACCAAGGGAGCGGACATAATAGCTTTGGGGTCGTTATCGCTTGCATCCATAGCTTTNTAAACCTCAGAAATTCCAGCTAAGAAATCGATGGTCACGTAAAGATCTTGTTGAAAAATCTTAATCTTTCTAACTCTATCCTTTGCTATTCTGCTAGATGTAATGTTAGCTATGGAGCCATTTTTAAATTTTATACGTGCATTAGCTATGTCTACAGAGTTGGTCATTATAGACACACCATTAGCATAAATTTTCTCAACAGGAGAACTTATGAAAGATAGAACCAGATCTATGTCATGGATCATTAAATCTAAAACTACTGGCACATCTGTTCCGCGGCTCATGAATGGTGCCATGCGGTGAACTTCAATATATTTTGGCTCAATTTTGAGATCGGAAAGAGCTAAAAGCGCAGGGTTGAATCTTTCTATATGTCCTACCTGGACAATGGAATTGTGCTTTTTTGCTAGTTGAATTATTGAATCGGCTTCTTCTACTGTTGTAGCTATGGGCTTTTCTATAAAAACATGGCACTTGTTTTCTATACAGATTTGAGCTACATCAACATGCGTGGATGTAGGTGTAACTATAGACATCGCATCTACTTCATCTAGTAAACTGTTTAGGCTATCAAAAGCTTTGATATTCAGCTGTCTGGCAACATCGTTTGCTTTTGTTTTGTCAGCGTCAAACACTCCAATTAAATTTGCTTCTCCAATATCTGATAGGTGTTTGGCATGATGAAAGCCCAAGTGACCAACACCAACGACTCCTATTTTAACTGAATTTTTCATTTATACTTCCTAAACATTAATAAAGTTACTGATGAATGATTTAAAATCTGCAAACTTATAAACACTTGCATTTAAATCCTTTGTGAGGCAATTTTGGACTTACTAATCCGAATGTATAAAAAAATATGAGAATTAATTTATGAACACCACCACCAAAACTTCCGTTGGGTTACTGATACCTGCAGTTTCTACAATTGCATTCTTTGTGGTAATATTTAACCAGAGTTTTTTAAGCGCCCTTTTTGTTGCAGTAGGTGGCCTGTTGATTTGGTTCGCATATTCGAGTATTGTACGAGCCAAGATGCCTGACATCACTGGAAATATTGTGATGCTCTATGGAGTAATGCTTTCTCTGGCATTTTTCCTGAACTATGGATTTGATGTTAATATGTTTGGTGGTTATGAGGTTCAGGTTGAAGGTGCTGTTGGTGCNGTCGTGGTGCTGTTTTTTACAGTTTTACTAGGCTCTCTCTATAATAATAGACCTGAATTGACATCAACCAAATCAGATCAAGTTATATATCAAAAGGAGGCCACCCCTAAAGAGCCTGTTGAACCCACTTCAGATTCAGAACAAGATGGTTACAGCTATGATGAAGACGACTACGAAGATTTTGACTTTTCTGATTATGAAGACGCATACGATGATATGGAAGACTACTACTCAGAGTACGAGTATGATGGAGAGTATGAAGATTAATTTAGAACTATAGATAGTTCGCTTTTTATATCCGCTACAATACCAGCAATCCTTTTATTATTTTTTTTCTTCTCTTCAATAACCTTGCATGCGTGTAATATTGTGGTGTGATCCCTACCGCTAAAGTGCATACCAATGCTCGCCAGAGATGTTCCTAAGAGTTCTCTACATAAGTATATTGAGGCTTGCCTTGCCTCAACAATCTCAGCTCGTCTACTTTGACCAACTATTTCAACTTCATCAACACCCGTTACTCCGGACACCTTCCTAATAATTTCTTCAACAGTTACTTCTGAAGCAGACATCTGCCCTACTCGTTCTTTTACAACCTTTTTAGCCAACTCATAATCAATTTCNTGATTCGACAGCGAAGAGTGGGCTAGAAGTCGTATGATTGTGCTTTCAAGGTCCCTGATATTGTTTTTGACATGGCTTCCAATCAACTCAATGATATCATAAGGNAGTTTGAGTCCGTTCANTTCGGCTTTTTCCATGACAATTGCGACTCGGGTCTCGTAGTCCGCTGGCTGAATATCAACAGCGAGGCCTGATTTAAATCTCGACAACAACCTATCTTGAAGGCCGACCATTTCTCCGGGGTATCTATCTGCTGTGAGCACAATTTGCTTTCCNGATTGAAATAATTCATTAAATGTATGAAAAAACTGTTCTTGTGTTTGTTCTTTACCTTGAAAGAATTGGATGTCATCAATCANTAGGACATCAGCGTTCCTGTATGTTTTAGAAAACTCTACAGTTTTGTTCTTTTGTATAGAAGATATAAAGTCCAACGTGAATTTTTCACTTGAAGCACAGACAATCTTTTTTCTAGAGTCTGCATTAAGAATTCCGTTTCCAATGGCATGCAAAAGATGTGTTTTGCCCATTCCGACTCCACCATATATTACNAGCGGATTAAACGACTGTTGACCAGGTTGGTCGCTCACGTTAAGTGCAGCGGCTTTTGCAAATTGATTGTGAGATCCTTCAATGAAAGATGCAAAAGTATAGCCCTCATTTAAAGATGTCTTGGGNCTTTGTGCTGTGGGCTCNGATTGGTTGACAAAGATTTCNTCAGNGTCGCNTTGGTCCAATAGGGGNTTTTGTGGAGCAACGGTATATTTAATAACGATATTCTCTTTATGAATNGCTGCANAAGCTCTATCAATAACATCNAGATAATGCGATTGTATCCAATCGTANAAAAATTGGTTNGGTAGCTCTAGAAGCANNGTNCCATCGTTTAACCCAATAGACTTGATTGGTTCAAACCAGGTTGAATACGCGTGACCTGGTTGGGTTTTTTTCAGTGTTTGTTTCGCCTCTTTCCAGAGAGCATTATGATCGGTCATTAAATGTTATCCACAGGTTTTCCACATAAGATATTTATTCAAATTATGCTTCTTTATTAATGCAAGACAATACTCTTTTGTATAAAGAACAAAAATTTATCCCCATTTTAGCTTTTGGTGTTTTAATTGTTGTATTTAATAATAATAGGTAGATTCCTCGTCTAATTTCGGAGGTAATATGAAGCGAACATATCAACCAAGCAAAAGAAAGAGAAAGAATAAACACGGCTTTCGTGAGCGTATGTCAAGCGTGGGTGGAAAGCGTGTATTGGCGCGTAGGCGCAAAAAGGGTCGCAAGGTCTTATCAGCTTAACTGTTAACTTATGAACTTTAAAAAAGGCCTTTCTACACTACTTGTTATAACTATCAAAAGTTATCAGCGCCTTGTTTCTCCACTGCTTGGTCCGCATTGCCGATTTGAACCCACCTGTTCATGTTATGGCATAGATGCAATTAATCAATATGGGCCAACCAAGGGAACGTTTTTATTATTAAAAAGAGTTCTTAAGTGCCACCCTTTTCATAAAGGCGGAGCTGACCCAGCTTAATTGCTATGGATAGACAGTCATTATTAGCATTTCTTTTAATAGGGTTGATCATTGTTTTCTACCCATGGTACATGAGTATAGTTGCTCCAAC
>PBOO01000022.1 GCA_002724475.1 Fidelibacterota bacterium
GCTGCCCCTAGGCACGCACGTATCCGTTCTCCTTCAACTATCTCACGTCCGTATAATTCAATCGGTTTGGTAACGAATCGATCTTCACTGATGACTGCTGGTGTGCGGCGCATTGTTTCAGTGAACGCGTTATCCCATAATGAGATATCGTCAAGCACCGCATCTCGGATATCAAAGTCGGACAGAACATTCCACCACATATTCGCTATGGCCTTATCTGTTGTTTCTCCCCCTGCGATAAATAGAAGCCCACAGAATGCCGTGATCTCTTCTCTTGTTAACCGATGCCCATCTACTTCTGCTCTCGCAATTTTCGCAATATGGTCGTTACGACCCGGATTATCTACCCCATCGAGAAGGGGAGCTATATGGGTACAAAAAGCAGCATTAGCATCTAAACCCTTCTCACGTAACTCATCAGACCCTGATAGGCCCATAATCATATCTGTCACCCATGAACGAAATAGATCTCCATCCCCCTCCATACCTAAAATCGCCGAAATAACATCTACTGGCAATTGCGAACTAAATTCACGAACCAGTGAAACATTGGAGGAACTTGAGAATTCACGAATTAAGTTTTCCGCACATTCCAAAATTAAATGCTCGTATGTTTGAAGGCGCTTCCCAACAAAATCTGGTGCAACAATTGAACGACGGACGACATGCCCATAGTCATCACGGGATATAAGTGTGGGTCCTACCACTTGACCTGTGGTTAAGTCATATGTTGATGATGAAAAAGTTTCATGATCTGAAAAGACGTTTTTCACGTCGTCGTAACGAGTTAACCACCACATCTTTCCAATATCGTCATAGAAGAGAGGGTGATCGTTACGCATTTCTTCCCAGATATCTTCAGGGGAAACTCTATATTCACGCGAATACAAATCAGATGAAAGCAATACCATCTCCTCCAATTCATAACGTAGACCTAGAAATTCCGCCTGTCCATATCACGTCACTCCCAACAAATATTGAAATTTGCTGTGCTCATTGATTATTATTGAAAAACACATACCCCTATAAACAAGAAAAGGAACCCCTATGTCATTACAGTTAGGTGATACAGCACCAGATTTTGAAGCTGACACAACTCACGGTCCTATACGCTTTCATGAATGGAAAGAAGGGGCCTGGGCAGTTTTTTTCTCACATCCGAAGGATTTCACTCCAGTCTGCACAACAGAGCTAGGCTACACAGCTGCCCTTGGAGATGAATTCACGGCACGAAATGTTAAAGCTATCGCCGTTTCTGTTGATGATGTTTCAGATCATAATTCATGGATAGGAGACATAGAGGAAACGCAATCCACAACCGTTAACTTCCCTATCATCGGGGACCCTGAACGCAAAGTAGCAACTCTGTACCAAATGATTCACCCACAAGCTAATGACACCCTCACAGTGAGATCTGTCTTCATCATTGATACCAATAACAAAATACGTCTAACACTAACCTACCCAGCTAGCACCGGTAGAAACTTTGACGAAATACTCCGAGTGATTGACTCCATGCAACTAACAGACTCGAATAAAGTCGCAACTCCAGTTAATTGGAAACAAGGCGAAGATGTCATCATCTCTCCATCCTTATCAAATGATGAAGCTGCTGAATTATTTCCCGAGGGATGGGACGAAGTCCGACCATACCTTCGCATAACTAAACATCCCTAACATCTTTTCTAATAAGTAAACACAGCAGGGTGGTAATAACTCCGGTGATGACAATTGCCCAGATTGACCATTCATGTGTTGTTGTCATTCCGATAGTTCCAGATTCTAAAATTGCTGCTACTACCGCAGACCCTAATGATCCCCCGATACGGTAAGACGTTTGAAGAATAGCAGTGCCTGTTCCGACCAGATCAGAGTGAAGATTCTGCGTTCCCGCAGCTGTAGTATTCCCAAGAACAGTAGCCATTCCAATTCCTGCAGCCACCACAGCTGGAATCATGACAATAAGTGAAGGGGCCGAACCGATCGTAGAAGCGGTAAGAGCAAACCCAATCGTAAACAGAAGGGACCCTGTAACCATAACTCCTCTGAATCCATGAGAATCGGCGAACCGTCCAGCGGGGAATGCAATCAACGTCATTGTGCCAGGCATAATCGTAAGCAATAGTCCAGTTTTGATTAGACTAAACCCCCACACGTCAATGGCACAGCTAAGGAGTGCCAACCACATACCAAAAAACATCAATGATGAAGTAAAACCAATAATAGTCATCAGAACAAAGCGCTTTTCCGAAAATAGATGTAATGGAACGACAGGACTTTCATGGACCTTGGACCGGAGAACGATAACAGCAATCAGTAAGAAGCCTCCAAGGAAACTCAATATTGATCTTGCGCCCATCCAACCCCAGCTGTTGCCCTCCAGAAGCGCTAAGACAACTAAAGCAATCCCCCCCATCGCGGCCACAGTTCCAACAATATCAATCTTGCCACGCTCAATAATTGCGTGATCTTTTGACCAAGAAGGAAAGCCCAAAAGAATGATCAATACGCTAATAGGGACAACCGTTAGAAATAGAAAACGCCAAGATGCGTATTCAACGAAAACTGAAGAGAATATAGGCCCACTCACTCCTGCGATTGCAGTCCACACCGCCCACCTTCCTAATGCAGTCGCTAGAGCTCCCTCTTCTGTTTCTCGGACGATAATAGCGATTGAGCTTACACCCAAACCTGCTAGTGCCGCTGCTTGAAGCCCTCTTCCTATAACAAGAACTATCAGGTTGGGCGAAAGAGCACTTAACACTGATCCGAAAACAGACATTCCTGCAGACGTAATCATTATTTTGTTATGCCCGAAACGATCCGTAAGATGACCCGCTTGTAGAAGAACAGCGGCGCTCACTATCCCAACGATCGTAAGAATCCACGTTGTGGACGCGGTGTCCCCACCTCCAAGACTATCTCGTATTGCTGGGAAGAGAATAAAGGTGCTTGTCGAATCAAATCCAGCAACGAAACCGCAGATATAAGTACCGTTCAGTAGTTGTCTGTGACGCGACGCAGAGCCTGTTGTACGTGCACCTCTTATAATCCCCATTTCTGCACCCTAGGTCGTGAATACCAGTAAAGGAAGTTGATCAAAACGACTCTAGAGACCAAGTCTTAACTTAGTGAACTAAGTTGCCTGCTTGTCATCTTGATAGAACTGACCCACAATAGTTGCCGGGGAGCATTATGAAGCCAAAAAAAACTGACTACACCGACGTTAGCGATGTTGGTATTACCGATGAAAAAAAAGAACGACTGTACAAAGCACAAACAGAATGCGTTGTGAACTGGACAAACCGCGAGGGTTGGCCTGTAGGGGTAATGCATCGTTTTGTGTGGCATGATGAAAAATTCTGGGTCACGTGTATGGAACAGCGGAAAAGAGTCCCAGCGCTTTCTGCAAGACCTGAAAGCTCAGTTATCGTCTCGAGCGAAGGGACATGGCTGGGTGGTGATGTTACTACTACTGCGAAAACCATGGCAATAGTTCATCGTGAGATAGACCATATTAAAGAGTGGTTCTACCCAATGCTGGCATCCAGACTTAGAGCAGGTGATCCGGAAGCGCAAGCTGAATTCCTGCGACGCCAAGATACTCCTGGAAGAGTGATCATAGAGTTAATACCTCAGCAATGGATAACTTACGATGGTCCGTTACTGGAGTCAGAACTTCGAGGTATACCCTATAATCCACGTTTAGCTAAGCACTCACGAAACATCACACAACCGCCGGACGGATGGGAAATGGAGTATCTCTAATGTCTAATGAACTTGAACGGAGAATCACACAACTTGAAAATGAAGTTAGAAGATTACGTGCTAGAGAAGACGCGCTAGCAACCTTCAATCAATACCTATACGGCATTGATACCGGATTTATACCCGATATCCTTGACGCCTTTTCTGAGAATGCGATCTTAGATGTCATCAATTTCCCTCCCGATGGCGTCGACATGCACTTTGAAGGAAGGGCTGAAATGGAACCGCTGTATCAGCGATATCAGTCACGATCAGGAATTATAAGCGGTGGCCACAACGCCACAAATATTTCATTGGTTGTGCAAGAAGCCTGTGACANTGCCTCTCTGACCTCATATTTTACAACGACACGACCAGGAGGAATTCAAGGGGGTCGTTACGAAGGGTATTTAACGTTAGAGAACGATAACAAGTGGCGTTTTACTAAACTTGCAATCATTAGTTCGTGGGGATGGGTAACTGACACAACAAAACTAAGTGATTCTGTGAATATTGACCGATCATTATTTGGCGGTAAATCAGCCAGCTAAGTCAAATGACTATTTCACGTACTGGTGATCTTATCAGCCTGAGTTATCCCCTTACTCTTCAACTCATCGGCAATCATCTCACGAAGGATAACCTTCTTAATCTTTGTGCCCGACATAGGCCAATCTTCAACGAATCTGACGTATCGAGGAACTCGATACGTTGCAATCTTTCCTCTGCAAAAATCAATAATTTCCTCTTCCGTGGCCTGTGTATCTGGTTTTAGCTGGATATAAGCAGCGGGTACCTCCACGTAACGCTCATCGGGAGCAGCAACAACTTGTGCTAATACTATTGACGGATGAGTAATTAGATAACCCTCAACTTCAGCAGCAGAAACATTTTCCCCTCCAACTTTCAACATGTCTTTAAGGCGTGAAACAAAAGTCACTCTTCCATCTTCATCAAGTTCACAGATATCACCCGTTCTGAAGAATCCTCTTTCATCAAAAACCTCTTCAGTTAACTCAGGATCTCTAAAGTATCCATCAAACATATTTGGGCCTCGATACCATAACTCCCCAATACTTCCATTCGGGAGTATTTCTCCAGACTCTGGATCGTGCACCTCTGCTATCATTCCTGGCAACGGAAAGCCTCCTTTAGTAAAACGAAGCTCTGGTTCATCATCAAGTTCACATAGTGAAAGGAAGGCGCAGACTTCAGTCTGGCCAAAACAATTTAAGATCGGGGCATGAGGAGTTTGTTCCTGAAATTGTCGCAGTCGTTCCGGAACTCCAACGACCATAACGAGTCGTATAGAGTCAAAATCGTCTTCTTCTCTCGTTGGGTGATTCACTATAGGAACCCATATTGTCTCAAAAGCTGGTAAAGCTACAGTGGGTCTTTCATCTCGAATTTGTTGTAAAGCTACATCTGGGTTGTAATTTCCGGTATGTATGAACGTACTACCGACAAAGAGTGAGGCTATTACAAAAGCAACCCCTCCAATATGAAACATAGGAAGCGCAGCCCAAAAGATATCGTCTTCATCTAAACGCATCCTCTTTTTGATTGATGCCGCATAACGGCTGAAAGATTCATGACTAAGCATTGCACCCTTCGGCATTGCTGTTGTCCCAGAGGTATACATGATGATTGCTGTATCGCGAACTCTAACTCCTGCTTGCCTAGCGGCTACATCTTCATCAGAAATTGTTAGCGCCATTTCATTTACATCAGACAAGTTAAATGTTCCAGCACGCTCAATATCATCAAGCGTTATCAATGCTTCTAATTCTGGTGCCTCTGGGAAATCAAGACGCTGTGAAGGTGATTCTGCAATCTGCGGAAAAGTTTCGTTAATCAAACCATTAAAATCAGTTGCCACTGCAGGTGACGAGGTAAAGATCACTTTCATACCTGCATGGACAATAACTTGCTCCAACTCAGTTGATTTAAACCGTGAATTTATAGGGGCAGTAATAGCACCAATTTTTGCAGCACCAATAATAATTCCTACCGTGTCAATGCATTCTTGAAGGAAATACCCAACTCGATCACCCGGTTCTACTCCAAGGGCTAAAAGAGCTTTTGAAATATTTTGTGCATACGCAGAAATATCCTGATAGCTATAGCGACCCTCAGGAAAAACAATCGCATCTTTATCCCCGTACTTTTCTGCTTGCTTATCCATCAAGTCACCCAAAGAAGTGACGTTTATCCAATTTTCCGATTCAGTCATCTCATTAACTTAATATAGATACTGTCCTCTCAACAAAAGAAAAAAGGTTGAAATCTAAGGGTGCGTCAGCATTGTCAGTAAAGGGAGGGTCATATTTTTGTATAAATAGGCTTTTCCCTTTACCATTTTGGTTATGGAAATGCGGAGTCCTCTATGAGTCAACTTTTTGGTCCACGCCGAAGGAATCGCCGGATAAGAAACGTGTTCCTTGTTATAGGTTTACCAGCACTAATCCTCATCACATATTTCGGTTTCATCAAGGATGGCGGAAGCTCAAGCACTGATGAGAAGAGCACGCAAGAAGTTCCAGAGGAACCCACCACCGAAGTTATAGAAGAAGCCGAGCTAGTTGATAACTCTCCTGAAGGAATCCTCACACGAGACTATAAGTGGATGGTCCAAAGCGAAGATACAAGACAACTTCAAGAACTTCTCGAAATTGGGGCAGATGGATGGTATGGCGAAGGAACGCGAACCGCTCACTTATTGGCACTTGAAGCAGCTGGACTCCCCAATACAGGAGTTCCAAACATTCCAACAGGTTGCGAAATTATTGTCGGTGGACAATTGTGCGGGATTACTCCTCTTGAAGATGCTGACGTTGCGCTACAAGCCTTGGAAGCAGGACTCGGAGACCCTGATGAATTACCAGACTTTTCTGATGAAAATAGCTGGGTCCGCTCAAATGCCTCAGGTGAACCTGTCATTCAAGTCATGTGGGGTGCCTTATATGTTGAATTTGGAAATTGTTATTCACCATTCAGACAATGCTTTAAACGCTGGGGGATAGAGAATTCCTATTACGCTATTAGAGGTTGGGACAAAAAATTTCCTGGGCTTGTAAAGCTTCCGGAAAGTTTACTCGTTGACTGGGATCCAAACGATGAAACTGTTGCACCTCTAGTAACAACAGAGAACATTTCTGGGGGGCCACTCATCATGCCTGAGCGATATGCATTTGAGGATAACATCGCAACAGCAATGCTCTATGACGAAGCAAATGACAGATATCTATTTAAAACAAATCTCTATCAAGTTATATTCACAGAATCAACAGGAAACCCGCCAGGTAGTTCAGAAAAAGAATTGAAATGGCAATTTTATGGATGTTCTGAAACTGATTGGTGTGCACNNTAACTNANCNCTAAAGATTNAANTNNTCAAGTGCNGCCATCATTTGNTCACGTGCNTTTTCNACTGCNTTTTGTGGTCGNAACATCACTTTAAACTCAACGATNTTNCCNTCATCATCGCANGAAATAATNTCNACCCCGTTGACTGATANNCCATCCATNGTCGTNTCNAACTCAAGGACCGCATGATTGCCATCAAANANTNTCTTTGTGTANTTAAAACTNCCAGACTGACCNTCATCCCCTTCCTTTTCNNCNTCCCCNGGGAAAACCATGCCTGCTGCAGATAAATACATTGCTGTNANNTCTGCTCCGACNTGNGGNTGNAAGAGNACAGGCGACCAAAACACACAATCTTCATGTAAAAGCTCTCTGATATCTCCNTTGCCGCNAACAACAGCAAACCACTTNTCCATAACGTTCTNNATCATGTTNCCTCCGAAGTCAAAGACTTNTCTNCNTAAAGNGTAANTAGGTNTAANCCAAGAGANACTAAGGCGATAAGNATAACAAATGATAGAATTTAACTAAATAACATTAATGAATGAGGCGTTATGGAACCAGAACTTGATACAAACCAGGTAATTGATAATCTGAATGCAATTTTAGAAGCAGAGCTCTCTGGAGTAGTCCGCTACACGCACTACTCACTTATGGTTACTGGACCTAATCGGATTCCGTTAGTTGACTTTTTGAAAGCGCAAGCAACAGAGTCACTTGTTCATGCGCAAGAAGTAGGAGAAATTCTCACAGGTTTTGGTGGCCACCCATCAACTAACATCGCAGCCATTGAAGAAACTAATCAACACTCAATCCGAGATATTCTGGGTGAGAGTTTGGCACACGAGAAAGGTGCTGTTCAGCTGTACCGGGAACTATTGAACACCGTTGAAAACGCATCTGTTTTTCTAGAAGAATTTGCTAGATCAAAGATAGCCATTGAAGAACAACATCAGCTTGAACTGTCAAAAATGCTCAGAGACTATACCGAAGAATAAAATCGCACAATCTGCTACTATTCTCATTATTTAAGTAGCGCGCTCGGAGGGACTCGAACCCCCAACCGTCTGATCCGAAGTCAGATGCTCTATCCAATTGAGCCACGAGCGCTAAACTCACAAACCGATTGTACCCAACAACTTCCAAAACAAACCCGTNNAGTAAGTCCCACCCCCTAATTGACGTTTCATTACAAACAACCTAGAAAAGATAAAACGATTATGGGGGAAAGATGGAACTACAGGAAAGAATAGAACGTCTAGAGTCACGAGAATCAATACGCACCTTAGTTGCTGATTACAGCATGGCTGTAGATGATAGAGACGTTGACGCTATCGGAACGCTATTCGCAGAGAATGGAATCTTCGGGCATGCTGATGGATCAGCTGTAATGCATGGAAGACAAGCGATAGTCGACTTCTATAACGGACGCCTCGGCGATATGGGACCTACGTACCACTATCCACATAGTCATAAAATAACGTTTACTGACGCCAACACAGCAGAAGGAATTGTTCTAGCTCATGCCGAACTCTCGCAAGAAGGTAAAACCTATTACACAGGCCTTCGTTATTACGACAAATATCAACAACAAGATTCGAAGTGGATCTTTGAGGAAAGACTACTAAAGTTTCTCTTCTTTATGCCTATGGAAGAACTTGTCCGAGACGGTTTGACACAAACAAATAGAAAACGCTTTCCGGGCCAAGGGGAATTACCAACAGATTTGCCTGAGATGCAAGAATCATGGATCAAGTTTCTTGCTGAAGATTAAATCCGTTAAAGCTTTTCTTTAACAATTTCAACAATATCATCTGCACCAGACATGGGTGGCTCGGAACATTTCGCAAAAGCGTTGAAAAAGTGATCCTGATTAATAATNGTNTCCGGTGCGTGAACACCTACAGCATGTATTTGGTTTTCAAGTATTTGCTGTAGTGCGATAGCCAAAGGCCAAGACGTTGCGCTATCCATGGCCGGCGGGGAGGACGTTATTCGGGCTGCGACCAAAAACTGTTCCTTATCAATCGTTCCCTTACCCCAAGCAAAGAACGGAGGAAGGTTATTTGCTTTTGGGTACCTAAATTGTGAAAGCGCAGCTTTCAGTTTTCTGATTGTGCTTGGAGACCCTACTTGTAAAGCAGCGTCCTCTATAGAAGTTTTCCCTCTATTAATTTCTTTTCCTAAGTTACTGATGAATGCAGCAGTAGCGCTTTGCATCAGCATCAAATTTGCAGAGTTACCAGATATTCCCATTGACTTAGCCAGTGTTAACGGCTCTGGGTGGCCGACCGTGTAGCCACTTCCAGACCCTAACCCGGGATACTGTAATTCAATTGCTTGCATGGGAGGACGTGAAACCTGTTTCCCATTCTCAATGAGGTCAATCTCTCCAGATATTTGTTGCATCCAATGAATGATGGCACCCGAAGTCCCCTTATTCTTCTTTACTGCCTTNTCAATAGCATCTCCGCGTTCTCCTGCATCAACAGGCCAGACAGTAAAAAGGTCTTCAACGGTTTCCAGTTCTTCACATACTAAACAAGCGAGCAGATTAGAAATTCCGGGACTTGCTCCCATACCGATAATCGCCAGCACATCGTTTAACCGCGCATCTTGGTCTAAANCCATCATCTCAATTGTTGGTTCCCAGTCATCNCAAATNTCAATGTAATGACATCCACTTGCAATAGCTGCTGANANCACGTCAACTCCGTACTTNTAGAACGGGCCTACCGTATTAAGAACAANTGNGACANCTGAAAGAAAAGAATGAAGNTNNTGGCTATCTGTAACATCAACAAATTGTGCCCTCATTCGGGTTTTAGNGNTNTTCAAATTNNNTGATANNACGNCTTTAGCNTCTTCCTCNTTAGCATCCGCGACTATCAATTCACCAATCTGTTCAAATTGGGAAANNATTGCAACNGCTGTTCGACCCATTTCTCCAGCACCTCCAAGGATAGCAACAGTTGGGTTCTCTGGAATCGGTTTCATACACAATCATCTTCCCCCCATTTTGTTCAAACAGCCAGCTCACATGTAAAGTAAAAGTAGTTCGGAGGAATACAAATGACTGATACAGCTGAAACAAGAGCAGACGANCGTNNGTTCTTTGATGCANATATACGAACACCTGAAATGGAAATGGCCGAAATAGGNGCTGATGTTCCATCAGCGGAAGAACTCACCATTGANCAAATTAATCCACATAANCCNTACCTNTTCCTTGAAGATCGNTGGCAAGACCATTTCGCNCGTTTACGGGCNGAGGANCCAGTTCATTTGAATGAACTTGAAACATCNGGACGATNTTGGTCNGTCACAAANTACGAAGANGTCAGAGCNGTTGANGGNGACTGGGAAACCTANTCATCCGCAAAAGGCATCACCCTNGGNATCAAAGAAATCGCNACGGCNGAGGANACCGANGNCNAGGTTGGGATCCAAACCTTCATAGCGATGGACCCACCAGAACACACAGCNCAACGCAAAACAGTTCGTAGTGTTTCTGCNCCAAGTAATCTNCGAAACATTGAGCCNATGATTCGNGAACGAACAGCAGAATTACTTGACTCGCTACCTGAAGGAGAATCATTTGACTGGGTTGACACAGTATCGATAGAACTAACGACCCTTATGCTGGCAACACTCTTTGACTTTCCAATGGAAGACCGCCGGAAACTAACGCGCTGGTCAGACATTGTATTTGCCATTCCAGGACCAGGTGGAGTTGTTGAAACACAACAACAAAAAATTGATGAATTATTAGAATGCGTTGATTATTTTGATGGTCTCTTCAAAA
>PBOO01000001.1 GCA_002724475.1 Fidelibacterota bacterium
CAAGCTTCGGTGATCATCATCGTTTCACCTGCATAACCCTTACCTTGTGCAATGAATTGGAAGACTTTGACTTTTGAAGTATCAAAACCTGAGGTTGTACCATCACCATAAACAAAATCTTGAAGAGCAACTTTTACAGTATGCCACTTGTCATCAGCTGTTATATCGACGACCTTAACAAGCTTACCACTACCCGCTTCATATTGAAGGCGAATATTGTCACCAGAGAACTTATTGGTCTTATACTTAAACTGCACGGTATCCTTCATCCACTCATAACTCATGTCATGGTTTGGATTGATATTCCACCCGGCACCTGTGACACCCCATCCGTCACCACCCATGGTCCATTTTAGAGCGTTTGTTTCTGTTGAAGTTCCTGCACCAGAGACAACTTCCAATGTGGAGGCACTTCCATCACCCCAACCAAATGGAGAACCCATGTCAGCAGGTGAAGCCTTTCCATTGAAATAAACGTATGGTGTGGTCTTTCTACCTTTTAAAGTAATGTTGTCAATGTAAACGGTAGCTGTAGCAACAGATCTATCCGTTGCATTTCCGGAAAACTCAAATGAAAAGCCTTTAATGCGGTCTGTATCAAAAGTTGTATTACCTGAAATACCAGCCCAACCAGTTCTATTGAAACCGTTTTTATTATCCCAATTATTAGGGTCTTCAACCAGTGGAATGTCAACGGTTGCCCATCCAGTCATAGCAGCGCCCAAACGTGGAGCAGTGAAAGAATAGTAATACTCTCCTAGTGTTTGACCTCCATCTCCATCGGCTGGAGTATAGGTTGGATTTGTAACATTACTGTATTCAATAACATTGAATCTCAATTCTAAAACTTGATCATGGCTAGCAGCTTCTGGCATGTAATATTGAAAAGAGACTGTGTCATATTTTGACCAATCGTAGAAGCCTTTTGCTGTATCAGGGTGCATATGTTGGATTTTAGCGTATCCGCCCCAACCTTCGGTTCCATGAACTGATACATCTAATTTCATTGATCCAGTACCCTCGTTTTTAACATCAGTAGAATACGAAACGTTGACAAACCCTGAATCTTTTACTGAATTTTGATTAACCTCATAATGGCCAGGCATTGAATCGCTAGTTGCAGATAGGCCCGCTACGCCCCAGTCAAAGTATTGCCAATAATTAGTATCAGTAGAGGCTGCATTTAGAGAATTAATCATTGGAGAGGTGTCTCCGGTCCATGTTCCAGCAGCGTGGGTTCTTACTGGGCCACTTCCGCCTCCAGCTGTTCCTCCACCGCCTGATGACCATGGTGTACCATTAAAATTACTATTTACAGCACCAGGAGTACCTTTTTGACCAGAAGTAATACCCCAGCTCGCAGCAAGAGAATTATCTGCAGCAAAATCTTTAAGCTCTAACGATGGTCCAAGTCCATCCGCGCTAGCTGCTGTTGCAGTTGGAGGAGTGCCAGATGATTTTGCACCCCAATCGCCTTCATCATCGTAATCAACAATATCAACGGTGTCACCAGAGGCAGTCACAATAACAATATCTTCACCGCTGTTTGATAAAGCTCCATTTCCTGAACCAGGCCCCCATTCTAAATCTGCATCAGCATTATAATCTGCTTTAAATCTTTCTTTGCTTCTTGCAACAACGAGATATTTTCCAGCTGCAATCGTTGTTCCATTTGGGAATGTAAAATCAAATCCCTGCACAAATTTGTAACCAGACATATCGACATCTGATTGACCAGCGTTAAATAATTCAACAAATTCTCCATCATCATCTGTACTATACGTACTTACGTCACCTGGAGTTGTTTCGTAATACGGATTAAACATTATTTCATTAATCACTATCTGGGAAAATGAAATCGATAGTAACATTGAAATTGAAAAGAAAAACGTTAACGTTTTTTTCATAATAGACCTCTCTCAAATAATTGTACAATTGCCAATTAGGCAAAAGAAAATATCATAAAATATTAAAGTACGCAAATAACATTCTTTCATTGTGCAAAATTTTTGCATAATATTGGAACATTATTTTTATTCAAAATGGCAACAGGATTAAAAGAAATTTCAAACTTAACTGGGTATTCGCTTTCCACGGTATCCCGTGTACTAGCGAATAAAATCAGCGGTAATTCTCCTAGTGCTAAGGAGATTTTAACTGTTGCGCGCGAGATAGGATACAGCAAGTATCGCGATGCCGCACCATCATCAAATCGAATTTTAGATATCGCTCTAATTACTCAACACTTCTCTGAAGAGTTCTACGCCTACCTCTATGCAAGCTTTGATAAAATTTGCGCTGAGCAAAACCACTCGCTGACTATCCATTNCCTACGGTATAATAAGTCAATTAAAGAACAACTGCTTTATTTATCCCAAAATCATGATGGNTTCATCTTGTTCTTACCNACNCTNGATACCTATGGNTATGATGTTATCAAAAAAAGTCTTNAAGGCTACCCCATCATTTCAATTGCTCCTGTATTTGANCCCGTCTTTGANACTTTTACATTTGATTCCTATCANGGNGGTGCNTTNGCAGCAAAGCAGTTTATTGAATCCGGCGTAGAAAAGTTTGGTGTNATTCATGGCCCACCTGAAAAATGGGAGGCNGAATTGCGNAAAAGTGGATTTTATGATACGCTGGAGAAAGAAAGTAAAAAAGTATCTTGGAGCTTTAAAGGNGATTATTCATTTGAATCGGGNGAAATGGCTTTNCNCGANATTTTTGATAACAAAATTAAGAAAATTGGAATTTTTGCTAGCAATGATCAAATGGCCGTGGGATTTATTCACGCTGCTCTTGAAAAAAACNCTAAGATTCCTGGAGACTATAATATAATTGGGTACGACAATATTCTATTTAGTAAAATTTTCTACCCAAAGCTAACAACTATAAATACCGATGTTGACCAGCTCTCTTTTGAAGCGCTTGACTATCTCGTTCGAATGATTAAAGGACANATAAAGTCAGGCACTGCTGCGAAAAAGACCCTGATACCGGTAAATCTAGTTGAGCGAGACACTGATAAAATGAGGTAAAAAATGACAAAGAACATTTTTAAAATTACAATTTCACTTTTCACTTTAGTCTTATTTGGTTGCAGCGATGCAAAAACCGAAAAGCTGATTGCTGACACTGAATTTGTTGAAACACTTATGAGCGATATGACGCTCAAAGAAAAGATCGGTCAAATGACTCAGGTTGATAGACAATTTCTAAACGATATCTCTGATATTTCAAAATACGGTTTCGGTTCTCTTTTAAGTGGTGGAGGAAGCACNCCAGCCACAAATGAGCCAAAAGCTTGGGCAGATATGTATGATAGCTATCAGNGAGAAGCGTTNAAAACCAGATTGNAAATCCCCCTTATATANGGNATTGATGCTGTCCANGGCCATAACAATGTTGTTGGTGCTACAATCTTTCCNCATAATATCGGTCTAGGTGCAACCCGTGACGCAGCNCTAGTAGAGNCTGTCGCTCGAGCAACCGCATTAGAAGTTGCTGCAACGGGTATGGATTGGGACTTCGCACCCTGCCTTGCTGTTCCAGATGATTATCGTTGGGGAAGAACNTATGAGGGATTTTCAGAAGANACAGATCTTGTATCCCAGCTTGGTGGCGCTGCTGTTAGAGGATATCAATCAACTGATATCAGTAATCCTCAAAGTGTTCTTGCCTGNGCAAAGCATTTCATTGGCGATGGAGGCACAACTTTTGGAACAGGGTTAAATAATTTAATCGATAGAGGAAATTTAGCCATATCAGAAGAAGAGCTCAGAAAGAGACATTTGCCTCCATTTCAAAAAGCAATTGATGAAGGTGTTGCGACTTTTATGGCGGCTTACAACACCTGGAATGATGTCAAATGTCATGCAAATAAGTTTTTGCTTACCGATTTACTNAAAGATGAACTCGGGTTTAAAGGTTTTGTTGTTTCAGACTGGGCAGCAATTGAAGAAATTCCTGGAGATTATAAATCNGATATAATTACATCTATAAATGCTGGTATTGATATGGTCATGGTTCCTGGTGCGGTAAAGTTTGGAAACGAATCTTTTGAAAATTTTTTNAAGCTGCTTGAAGAATCTGTTCNAGAGGGATCAATACCTATGGAAAGAATTGATGATGCTGTAAAGAGAATTTTATTAATCAAAAAACAGTCTGGNCTTTTTGATAGACCTTTCAGCGATCAACAGCTTTTAGCACACATTGGCTCTGACAAGCATCGNCAGATTGCGCGCGAAGCTGTTAGAAAAAGTATGGTGCTGCTAAAAAATAAGGACGGGATCTTACCTCTTCCAAAAGAAGGCAAAACAATAATCGTTGCTGGAAGAGGGGCAGATAATATAGGTATGCAATCTGGNGGTTGGACAATAAGCTGGCAGGGAGATATGGGGCAAACTACAGATGGAACNACNATCTTAGATGCGATAAAGTCAGCTGTGAGCCCNGGCACAGTTGTTGAATATACCCCNGATGGTACAGCGTATACTGGTGATCTTGCGGTGGTGGTTGTTGGTGAAAAACCTTATGCTGAAATGCAAGGAGATCGAAAAGATTTGAAACTTGATAAAGAGGATTTAGACGTAATTAAGCGCTTTAAAGAAAACGATATCCCCGTTGTAGTTGTGCTCTTATCAGGAAGACCCATGATCATTACGGACGAAATTGAAAAATGGGATGGCCTCATTGCAGCATGGCTNCCCGGAACAGAAGGTTCGGGNGTAGCTGATGTTTTATTTGGTGATTACAATCCTACNGGGAAGTTGTCATTTAGCTGGCCAAAGAATATGAATCAATTTCCAATNAACCCTGAAGATGATCACCTTTACAGTTTTGGTTTTGGCTTATCATATTAATGTTTTTGGAGAGGATGAATGTCATATAGGCTAGGAATTGATCTAGGTGGTACAAAAATTGAAGCTGTTATCATTGATGAACAGTTTCAAGTTGTAAAACGAGAACGTGTACCAACAAATAGAGATGATGGCTATGAAGCAATTATTGAAAGAATAATTTCTCTCTCAAAGTCAATGATAGATGACTACAAAGAGTTTGAAGGTCCAATAGGTATTTGCACCCCTGGAACCATTGAAGCAGAGACAGGTCTTTTAAAGAATAGCAATACCGTTTGTCTAATTGGAAAACCCATTCAAAAAGACATGGAGTCTCAGCTTGGGATACCGGTACTAATGGAGAACGACGCAAATTGCTTTGCACTTGCTGAAGCAACTTTAGGTGCAGGTAAAAAATACAATGTTGTTTTTGGTGTTATTCTTGGAACNGGATGNGGTGGAGGAATTACTATGCTTAAAAACATTCATCGCGGTGCAAATAGAATCGCGGGTGAATGGGGGCATCACTGCCTACATCCTAATGGTCGTGAGTGTTACTGCGGCAATCAAGGATGTATTGAAGCCTACATCTCCGGTACGGCTCTTGAAAAAGAATGGTACGAGCTTACAGGTGAAAAGCATCGTGTTACNGATATTATTGATAGCGGTATGCATGAAAAACACCCTGAATGGAAACAAAATTTTTTAAAAAACTTTGGCAGGGGCCTTGCAAATGTTATAGACATCCTAGACCCGCATGCGATAGTCATTGGTGGAGGATTATCCAAAATCGATTTTCTATATAGTGAAGGCAAAGAATCTGTTTACAGGGAAACATTTAGCAAAATTGTACGAACCCCTATTTTAAAAAATAAACTGGGAGATTCCGCTGGTGTTTTTGGTGCTGCCATGCTTTCGGATTACATGTGAGGTTTGCTAAATGGCTATATCATCTTTCGGCCACAGACCAATTAATTATAATTGGTTTTTTCTTTTTTAGCATAGCCCTTTCTTATTTAACGATTATTAGCTTACGTTTTTGGCATAATAGAATCCATCATAAAGCTGAATATTCTCATAACGTCCGCATCACACCGATCTTTTTGCTTGGACTTGCTTTGATCTATGCAGCATTATTGTACATGTCTATAGGTGAGAGTGTAACTAAGTGGATTTTAGAGCTTTCTCAGTAGCTAGAAGCAATGACTAGTCTTATTTTTTTACATTTCAGAAAGAATAAATGGTGGGCGTTTAAGCAAATGGGTTCCCATAGAAAATTTTTTTCCGATATTGATGGGCTTACGTTTTATAAGATGCTTGGTACTGGAAGCGATCCTGGCTTTAGTATGTATCCAGATTTTTCTACCTATGCACTTCTTCTCAATTGGAATGATGAATCCAGTGCTAATGAATATTTTAAATCGAACCCCTATTTTAATAGCTTACTATCACGTGCCGACTCTTATAGAAGAGTTTCCCTCTCGTGCTTTAAATCGGTTGGGAAATGGGATAATGAAAATCCATTCATTGGTGATCAAAATAAGATTGAATCTGATAAATACAAAGTTGGAGTCATCACCAGAGCAACAATACATTTTAGCAAGCTGGTCTACTTTTGGAGATCGGTTAAATCTGCAAGCGACGCCATATCCTCGGCTCAAGGTGTTAGTTTTTTCAAAGGAATTGGAGAGTTGCCGTTTGTTCAGCAAGCAACGTTTAGCATTTGGGATTCTGTATCAGACATCAAAAGCTTTGCGTATAACAATACTAATCATAAAGAAATTGTTGAGAAAACACGCAGGCAAAATTGGTATAGTGAGGATCTTTTCGCGAGATTTCATGTATTAAATGATTCAGGTGTAAAAAAAATAAATCATGAATAAAGCTATTATAATTGGTTCCGGAATTGCAGGACTTGCGACCGCTGCCCGACTCTTGTCCAAGGGCTATGATGTATCGATTTTTGAAGCTNGTGAGGNGACTGGCGGTAAAATTCATTCATTTAANTTAGGTGAGTACAGATTTGATGCCGGACCATCGCTGTTTACTCTTCCTTATTTAGTGGATGAACTTTTTGAAAATCTAGGCGAAAACCCCAGGGATCATTTTAATTATATTAAAAAAAAGGTGCATTGCCAGTATTTTTGGAACGACGGAAACACGCTTACTGCTTACGCAGATGTTGATAGGTTTNGTAAGGAGGTTAANAAAAAATTTGGCGTAGAGCCAAAATTAATTCAACAATATCTCCTTCGCTCAAAAAAGAAATATGATCTAACAGAAAAAATCTTTCTAACAAAATCACTTCATAGTTTATCTACCTACTTTNCAAAAGATACTCTGAAAGCGATTTTTTCAATGAATAAGTTAGATATATTCAAGAGTCTCCACGCCACCAACGAGCGCTTAATTAATGAGCCACACCTTATCCAGCTTTATGACAGATACGCAACCTATAACGGTTCAAACCCTTATGAAACGTCAGGTATAATGTCAATGATTCAACATCTTGAGTCGCATTATGGAACCTGGGTACCAAAAGGTGGCATGGTAGAAATAAGTAGGTCAATAACAGATCTATTAAAAAGAAAGGGTGCAAAAATATTTCTCAATTCAAAGGTAGAAGAAATCACTACTTCAAAGAATGCAGTATCCGGCATCATCGTGAACGGAGAACAAATTAAAGCTGATTATGNCATATCAAATATGGATNTCTACTACAGCTATGAAAAACTTTTATCAAAACACAAAACTCCTAAAAATGTATCTNAAGCTGAACGCTCAAGCTCAGCTTTAATTTTTTACTGGGGTATCAAAAAAACATTTGAAAACCTAGATCTTCACAATATTTTATTTTCTGAAAACTACCAGCAAGAGTTTGAGGAGATTTTTAAACGTGGTAGAATTAGCAGCGATCCAACCATTTATATAAATATTACTTCTAAAGATATTCCTAGCGATGCACCAACAGGCTGTGAAAACTGGTTTGTTATGGTAAATGCACCCCATGATCAAGGACAAAATTGGAATGAAATTGTAACAGAATTAAAGAGAGTAACGATTCAAAAAATTAATAGATTGCTCGATGTCAAAATTGAGAATTATATAGAAGTGGAAAAAGTGTATACTCCAAAAACCATAGAACAAATTACTCGATCCTATCGTGGCTCGCTTTACGGCACTTCAAGCAATTCAAGATTTTCAGCTTTTTTAAGACATCCTAATCATACAAAAAAAATTAAAAATCTTTATTTTTGCGGAGGAAGCGTCCATCCTGGTGGCGGCATTCCACTTTGCTTGCTATCCTCAAAAATTGTATCCGGTCATTTTCCAAATGCTTCAAAATAAACTGAAATATAATCTGCCACTTTATTCCTCAATCATTATTTGGACGTTTCAAATTTTTGGATTAATTGGCATTTTGTTTTGGAACAGCCAATGGTTCATCAACGCTACTCCTTTATGTTTAATGATATATTTTGGTCTTGTCATTTCAAATGGAAACAGCAGCAGTCTCTCTTTTATATCAATAGCATTTCTATGGGGTTTGCTTGCTGAGATAATTGGAGTCCAGACAGGTATTTTGTTTGGATCTTATGCGTATGGGGAAACTCTAGGGTTAAAAATATTTGGAGCTCCGCTTGTCATTGGGCTCAATTGGGTTACAACGGTAATTATTTGTGCATCAATAGTAAATAAGTTAAAAATACAAAAACATTACAAAATACTTACTGCTATTGCATTAATGCTTTTATTAGATTTTTTTATTGAGCCAGTTGCCCCAAAAATGGACATGTGGTCATTTTCAAACATTGACCATGCGCCTTTGTCAAATTATGTCACTTGGGCGTTAGTAGCCCTACCACTTCAGCTTCTTTATTTTTACAAAAAACTAGAGTTCAGTTTTCTTCTTAGCATGAATCTCTACATTTCTCAGTTATTATTTTTTATAGCGCTTGGGTTAGCCCTTTAGACTTTTTNTCATAATCATTTCCTCTTGGATATAAACAGGAAGAAATAACAATGAGAAACCGTAAAACATATCCTCAAAAGGTATAGTTCCAATTCTTATTCCCAGATTATGAGAGTCATTGTACCAGACTATTTGATCAGGGATAAATGAACCAGTTAGAAGGCCATTAATAATGAAAAAGGGAATTAAAATAAAAATATATGACAGTAAAAACGAGCTATACATCTGTGGCGTTCTAGTGAATCCTAGTCCCATTAATAAAGCTGCTAGACCAAATGCAAATACAGTATAATAGTTTCCCAGGTTTAAAATTACGGTTATTACTAAAAAAACAATAATGCCGATAGATATAACCTTTGATGCGTATGGAGAAAATTTGAGTTTTGGGGTAATAAACTCTTTGCAGTAATGAATGAACAGTGAGCTAAATGGTATGCAAAAGAAAAACAGCCACTCCTCAAGAGGAAGACCTAAAATATTCACCCCAACCAAATAAAGATCATTGAAGCCCCAAACTCCTAAGCGGGTAAACATTATATCATGAGAAATAAAAAAAACCGTGGTAATTAGGAAGCCAAACTTGAGCGATATAAACTTTTTAAAATACGCTACTCTATGCTCAAATGATAAGGCTAGAGGGATAGAAAGTGAAGAGAGATTAATTATTAGGTAGAGATAATTATCCATTCTTTACGTTGAGCGCTTTAAGTGATTTAAAGCTCACAAACAGCATTCCAAAAAATTCACCGTTTTCTTTTTGTTCGTTCGCATGGTGCTTTCTGTGCTCATAGAGAACAGCTCGCAGATAGGAATTTTTAGGTTTGGTAAAGATTTTGATTCTGCGATGAATGAAAATATCATGCACAAAAAGATATGCTATGCCGTAAAGGAGGATGCCCAATCCAGAGAAAAATAAAATGTCATTTTGATAAATACTTCCAAAAATAAAACCCGAGGCGCTTGGTATAGCAAAGATCAAAGCAAACGAATCATTTTTTTGNAGAGGTTTGCCTGTGAGGACATGGTGATCCTCGTGCAAGAACCATAATGGGCCATGCATAAGATATTTGTGCGTAGCCCATGCTGCAAATTCCATTCCAACAAAAGCAANTATTACTATTAAAAATTCAAACATAACAGGCGTGAAATTTACATAAAAAGTATTTTTTTAAGGAAAGTATTATTCACTTTTTCTTTTTTCTTTTCATCTCTAGAAGCTTCCAAGCAGCTTTGGGAATTTTTTCAAGATCGTTCATTTCTCCAGCTCCTTGCAGCCATTCTCCGCCATCAATGGTAACCACTTCTCCNTTAATATAGGNTGCAATATCGCTAACTAAAAAAGAGGCTAAATTTGCAAGTTCAGAGTGCTNTCCCAAACGCTTAAGCGGAATCCTTGCTTTCATTTTTTTCTCAATTCCTAATCCTGGTGGGGCTAAACGTGACCATGCTCCTTTTGTTGGAAAAGGTCCTGGAGCTATTGCCACTGTTCTAATACCATACTTTGCCCATTCAACAGCCAATGATCGGGTCATNGCCAGTACACCAGCTTTTGCACATGCAGACGGGACAACANAGCCTGAGCCTGTCCATGCATAGGTTGTAACAATATTTAGTATCACTCCACTTTTATTTTTGCGCATAATCTTACCCGCTGCTTGACTACAATGAAATGTTCCATTTAATACAATGTCAACAACGGTCTTAAATGCATTTGAGCTAAGATTTTCTGTAGGGCTTATAAAATTTCCCGCAGCGTTGTTAACTAAAATATCTACTGATCCAAGTTGATCGACAGCTTGATTGATCATTGATTCAACTTGATCAGGATATCTAACATCGCAAACTATTGGGATTGCTTTTTTTCGTCTTTTTCTAAATTCTTTGGCCGTATCATTTATTACTTTTTCTCTTCTACTTGTTAAGACCAAATTTGCACCAAGATCTGAAAATCGCTCTGCCATCGATTTGCCTAATCCTGTACCACCTCCGGTAACTACAATATTTTTTCCTTTTAAAAGTTTTTTATCAAACATTTTGTACCCTTAAATAAGATAATAAACTAATCATAAAACAAAAAAGCCTCGACAAGAATCGAGGCTTTTTTGATATAAATTCAATACTTTATAAAGTATTAATTGGGATCGTTTTCAGCTTGACCAGCTTGAAGCGCAGCACCCATAGCAGCTCCTTCGTCAGCGCCATTATTTAACTGTTCCATAAATACGCTGTAGGCCGCATCTCTTCCCGCTGTCCACTCATCCTCAGTTCTCCATCCGGTTTGCATAACAAAGTAGTCATACAAGCCCATAGCAACGAACTCAAAAACCTCTGCTCCTTGCTTGCCTTGTTCAAGAGCAGCTTTTGTTCCTTCTTCAACCATCACTTTTGCAACTTCATCCATGTGCTCGTCTTTATCAACAACTCCATCATCATTTTTGTCTACACGGGCAAAGTCTTCATCAAAGCTGTCCGCACCTCCTTCATTCCAGTCAGGAGAGTTTTGGAAAAATGCCATTGCTTCATCAGGAGTAATTGCGCCATCGCCGTCTTGATCTATATCTTCATAGACAGGCATTGGGGGAGGTCCACCTGGTCCACCTGGAGGAGGTCCACCTTGACTACCTGGAGGAGGGCCACCTTGACTACCATGATCCATGTGACCATCGCCTTGAGGCTTCCACTGATCATAACTGTTATAGGCATCCATCCACTCTTGATTATCTAATTTAGATTCATCAACAGCCCAATTATTTTCTTTATAGGTTTGTACGCTATTCATAATTGAAGGACTGAAAGGGGGCTGACCGTGATCATCTCCCATATGGTCATCACCCATGTGACCATCGCCCATATGATCATCACCATGATCTTCATAGTCTCCACCTTGAGACTCACCACAAGCGTTTACAGCTTCTGCAATATATTGAAATACTTCCTGAGGGCTTTTGTTATCAGCTCTTGCTGATTCCATAGCAGCTCTTCCAGCGTCTGCGCATTCATCCCAAGACTCTTCATCGTATTCACCAGCCTCTTGAGCTTCAGCTTTAGCGGTCGATTCTGCTGCATCGAATGCAGCGCCAAAATCAAAATAACCATTTGACTGCTGTCCTGCATTAAAAAATGCTTCTACTACTGCTGGGCTTGGTCCGCCGGGACCACCTTCAGGTTGACATTCCATATCATCGTGATCTCCATCAGGGTCTGCCATTCTGTGTGCTTCCGACTCTACCATACATAATTCCATAGCTAGTCTTTTTGCGACTTCTTCACTTTCGCCACCTTCATCACGTAGGCCTTGTAGCCACTCGTCAAATTCGTCAAAAACATCGCCTGCTGCACCATCTGCACCATCTTCATACTCTGATTTAACAGCATCTTGCATTTTGGTTACCATTCCCATGAGATACTGTTGATCTTGTGGGTCCAAAACACCTCTGTCCAAACCTTCTTGAACAGCCATCATAAAGTGTTCAGCTGGCGATTGATGCTGCATATCACCACTCGGAGGGGGGCCACCTGGAGGGGGGCCACCTGGAGCACCGCCACTTGGGGGCGGAGGTGGTGCTTGAGCAAACATCATTGAGCTCACAAACACTCCAACTAATGTTGATTTAATTAACTTCATATCATCCTCCTTACAGACAAGTAATAAGTTAAAATTCAAAAAAAATCTTATCTTATTNNAATAGTATNNNTGTACTAAAACAATATAAACNAAATATAGCGGACTATCTGCTAAAAAATTGTGATTAAAGTCACAACNNTATTGCGCTTTAATTAGNCTGCCAATCTCAGCAGTCCCTCGATTAAACTCTTGACCAAATGCTGCGTAATATAAATTTACCTCGTAAAAGAGTCTTGCCGCATCTCTATCAACAACAAAATTGGTTGTTTCTAAAACATCTCGAGAGGGAAATAGTATTTCAATTCCAGGTTTGAAATATTTAAGAGTAAGATCTAAATCTGGATTCATTTTTAAAAGTTTTTTAAGTATTAAAACCTCATAAAGTCTTCGTTCATACTTNGGAATTTTAGGAGACATTAATATCGTAAATTGATCTTCTGATGGGGTATTACCTATCTTATTATATTTTACTAACTCATTCTTATAAGAATCTTTTAAAGCAATATAATCAACGGTTGCTGTGGGTTGTACAAATGGTTTGCTCAGCGTAGCTTTTCCTATCACAGAATATGTCAACTTCATAGCTTGGTTGGTNTGGATTTTTTTTATCGCACCCGATAAAAGCTCAACTTCAAATCCCGCTGGGTCCTTATCGGATGAAGCAAAGTAAATTATTCTTTCAGGGTCAACATAATCGACATAATTCATTTTTGAAATGATATCAAGTAGCATTTTTTTAACCAAAACAGATTCNCCTGGAATTTTGCCTTCAAGTATGGATTTATAAGGATCCTTTTGCGCTAGAGTTTTATCTTGTTCAGCTCTTTTATATACTTCTTGAATAATATCTTGATAAACAGGGCTCTCATCAATGAAACTTAGATCAAAAATATCTCCTTGTCTCACTCTGTATGAATTTGGAAAAGATTTATTATTGTCCTGGTCAAAAAGTGGAGAGTCCTGAGGAATCACTCGNCTGAACTGGTCTTCGGCTTCTTTTATAATGTGCGGAGTGATTACCACAATGACTTCACGTCTTACTTTTTTTGTTCCGCTAACACTAAAAAAGTTTTTTATGAAAGGAAGGGTTCCAAGTAAGGGAACTCCGCCTTCGTTATCGGTAGATTTTTCATTGATCAATCCACCAATGATAAATGGAGTGTTGTTCGCTACGCGTACAAAAGATTGAACTTTTCTATTATTAATAATTGGAGCTGATTCAACATCTCCTCCACCAGTCGCCCCAATGCGCTCTTCTGTTTCGCTGATAATCGTTTCAACTTGAATAGTTACGCTGCTTCCATCTTCACTGATTCTTGGTCTCACATTTAAAACGATACCAACAGGAACATAATCTACTGATCTCGTTTTAGCTATTTGATCTGTAATCGTCTTTACGATCGGAATCTGCTGACCAACTTGAATGCGTGTTTGTCTTCCATCAAGCACAAGAGCTGAAGGCTTGGACTTGATAGTCGCTAATTTTTTACTTACCAAAGCATCGATATTTGCTCGAAAGTTTGCACCNCTTCCCAGCAAGGTTCTATCAAGAACAACGGTAAAGGGTGAGATTGATCCGCTTTGAGGCGGAGGAAAGTTCGCAGTGAAGCCTGAACCTGCACCTGAAAAATCAACACCTAGTTCGTTCAANTCGTCTCTGTTAAGCTCAATAACAAGGGCTTCAATGGCGACTTGACTTGCAGGGACATCGATTTTGTTTGCAATAAGATCTAANAGCTGAGCAAGGGGCCTCATATCGCTTGATTTGTATCCGACCAATAAGCGCTGCATGGGCTCACCACTAGTTGTGTTGTTAAGCGTTACTCCACCAAGATCAACTCCAAGAGCTGACTTTTTAGATGAAGCTTTTGATCTACTTTTTTCAACAAGAGAAATGGTCTGAGTATCTGGAATCTTTATGATAACAGGCAACACTCCAGGAGCGTTTAAATTGTCAACTTTATTTGAAAATACAGGTGTAAAATTATTTTCTCCAGAAATCTCGCCCTTCCCCGCTCTGTACTCAACCACTGTATANCCCATAGTTTTTAAAATAGCCAAAGCTCGNTCAGTTTGTATATAGCTGAGCTTTACGACTTCATAATCAAGATCTCTNAGACTTTTAGCATTGTCGCTTGAAGTAGNGTTAAAGTTTGAACTTGATCTTCTTTGCTGCGNAAAGTTGATAGACAATAGNGCAATTAATAAGATTATTTTTTTCATGATTTTATGGTGTTGGAACTAATTTAATTGGCAACGTTAGATTCATTCCATCAAATATTGCTGAGATATGGCCTGTATCTTTTAGGGGTAATGAAGGTATGAAAAAAGCTAAACCCTCCCACACTGAATTTGCAGAATCTGAAATTGATACATTAAGATAGCCAGGGTAAGATTGGCCGTTAAAACTATAAAGCTCAGAGTGCATATCAAGATTACCGCCAACAGTGTTTAGTTTACAATACATTGTGGGATCAGACCCCAATGAATCTTTGGGGACCAACCGTTTTATTGAAGTAATTAATTTTGTACTACTGTTTGAGTAAACGATGTCAGGATCAATCTTCAGAGATAATTCAAATCTNCTATTAGTTTGTTTTATTTCTTTTTCNGTGACCAGGAGATTATTCTCATCATCACANGATGTTAGAGCTACTAAAAATAAAAAGCCCATAAAGGTTATTTTTAGAGGAAATATTTTAATAAAATTTTTTATGTTCATTAATTATTCACTTTTATCATCTTACTTCAGGGTGATCTACCCTCAATTGTAAACTTTTTCATATCATAAAGCAAAGAGATTATTGTCCTGAAATCAAAAATTTGAATTATTGTTTTAATCGGCTACAGACTTGTGTATCATTTTAATCCCAAATAACTTTAGAGGCTGACTATTATGAATTATAATAAAACTTAACTTGCGCATGCCTACTGATAAAAAAACTAAACAAAAAACCGTTCCCAAAAAAACTACTGTAAAAAAAACAAGCAGCAGAAAAACAACAACTAAGCGCGTACCCGCAAAGAACCCCAGAAAGAGATCTACATCTAGTTTCAAGCTTACGCTCAACCTGGATGCTGAAGGGAAAGCTCTCATTGAAAAGTTGTGTAAATGGACAAAATTTGTGGGTATAATGAATATTATTTCAGGGGCAATGTATTGTTTGACAATATTTATTTTTTCACTCCCTACTGTCGCTATGGGTATAATAACTATTTTAATGGGGAGTAAGCTTACGATCGCTTCCGATCATTTGAGATATGCTTCAGATAATAAGGATGATAAAAGCTTTCAAATTGCTCTAGACCAATTGGGTCGATATTTTGTGATCAACGGCGCGTTATTTATTTTAACGCTTGTCTTTGTGTTAATTCTTTTATTAATGGCAAGCATGTTTGCTGGAATTTTCATAGAAATATTAAATGAGTTTAGGTTTATTGATTCGCCAATGAATGCTTAAAAAAACTTTATATGGGATTAATTAAAAAGATAATTAACATTAAACCTGGGGAAGGAAAAATGGTGCTTACATTCTTTTTCTTCTCTTTTTTTACTATCGCTATGGGTCTTACAGCTAAAACCGCAAAAGACGCATATTTTTTAAGTAGGTTTGATAAGTCTATTCTGCCATTAATGTTTTTAGCCGTTGCTATTGCGATCGCTCCAATACTTAGCGGTTATACTAAAATTGCGAAGAAGCTTGCACCAAAAGTGATGTTTATTTTAACCACCAGTATCTTTTGCGCTTCATTCATTATTTTTCAACCAATTATAAATGGCTGGATAATACCCTTTATATATATATGGGTTGAGATTGTAGTTGCTATAGCATTGATACAGTTTTGGGCATTTGCCGCAGAATCGTTTCAACCTCAACAAGCAAAAAGATTGTTTGGAATCATTGCAGGTGGAGGTTCCTTCGCAGTGATGCTTATTGGAATGAATCTAAGACCGTTTGTAAATGCCTTTGGAACCGATGAGCTGTTATTTTTAGCAACGGGATTTTTTGGTGTTTCATTTCTTTTCGGACTTAGATGTTTGGGGTATATGAGAAAAGAACCTGCTCAAAAGTCTGCATCAAAAGTCGCTCAGAAAAAGTCTACAAAATCACGGGATCCGTTTTTATTGGGGATCATGGGGATCGTAGCGTTGTCAGGAATTGTTACAGTGTTGGTTGATTATCAATTCAAGATGATCGCAAGCGATACGTTTCCGGACGAAGGTGATTTGGTAGCTTTTTTTGGTACTTTTTATTCTGTTGCCGGAGCATGTTCAATCATCATGCAATTTTTTGTAACGGGCCCTATTCTATCACGATTTGGTATTCTGATTGGGTTGCTTATTCTCCCTTTCTTTCTGGTGTTAGGTTCAGTTGCATTTATCTTAGTACCTGCGCTTTTAAGCGCTACTTTTGGTAAGTTTTCTGACCAGACGTTTAAGTTTACAATTTTTAGCTCATCAATGGAGCTTCTTTGGCTTCCTGTTCCATCAGACACCAGAAGAACTATGAAGCCTCAAGTGAGCGGAACTATAAAATCAATTGCTGAGGGCTTTGGTGGGGTCGCTACTTTTTTATTGGCAAAGGTAGTAGCTCTGCAAACACTGAGCTTTGTATCAATTGGCGCAATTATCCTTTGGGTCTTGACGTCGTTTCGCGTAAAGAACGGATATATTAGACAATTGGAAAATGCTATTTCAAAACGACAAATAGATTTTGAAGAACTCAATGTAGATGTTCAGGATGCAGCAATGGTAAAAACAATTGAGGAGACGCTTTCATCCAAAGATGAGGTAAAGCAGTTGTTTGCCTTTGAAATCATTGAGGGTCTTCCTCTATTTTCATGGAAAAACACCATATCAGAGTTATTTGAAACAGGAAGCGAAGATGTTAGAAAGCGCATTCTGACCCTAGCATGGGATGAAGAATCAATCATTACAAATGAGCGCTTAGTTGAAGCAATTAAGAAAAACGATGCTGTTTCAGCAGATGCTGTTTTAGTTTCGGGAAGAAGAAAGCTGGTCGAAATACTTTCGCTTCTTGAAAATCTTTTAGAAAGTGATAGTGCAGAAATTCGTACTGCCGCTGCTGCTGCAATCATCGAAATTGATGGCGACTCTAGCGATAGAGCGGTAGAGATCTTAGATGGAGCTTTGCAAAGCTCAGATGCATTGACACAATCAAATGCATTAAGGCGTCTTGAAAATAACGAGAAGATTTTACCCGATTCAAAGCTTGAAGCATTTTTAAAAGAAGAGAATATCCTTGCGAGTAACGCCGCTTTGTTAGTTGCTGAAAAGAGAAAAAAAGATACTCTCATTCCAGCAATAATCCTAAATCTCGGCAACAGCAAAACCTTTCTGCAGGCACGCCAAGCGCTCAAATCATTTGATGAAAATGTGGTACTTGAACATTTCACTAATATTCTATCCAGCTCGGATTTAAGTCGTAACGTTCGAAGAGGTATCGTTAAAGCCCTTAAAGATTATTCTGATGTCAATCTACTTTTGGATCAGCTTGATGAGGCCGACCAGGGAATGTACAATGAAACAGTTGACTCTCTTTTAGTATGCGCCAGAGCTGAAAGTTTTGATGAAAACAGATTAGAAGTAATCTCTGGTGAAATTCATAAAATAGCTAGAAAACTGTATGCATTTAACGTCTGCAAAAAATTACTTCCAGAAAACAACAAACAATTGCTCATGGTTGATCATCTAAATAATGAAATACAAAACACCTTGCCTTCGCTGTTAAAACTTGGTGTAATGAGTAAGCCAAATACTCCAATTGAAACCTATATACAAATTATAAAAACAGGTGATCCAGCTAAACTGCCTTTTCTTCTCGAGTTTTTTGAAAACATTTTTAATAAGGAACAAAGGAGCATCATTAATCCTTTGATCGAGGAAATTTCCCTTGAAGAAAAAACTAAAATTGGAAAAACTCATTTTAAAGATCTCCCCAATAATATCGATGAAGAACTCATCACGTTGCTGCATTCAGCTAATAAGTGGGAGTCTATTATCACTTTAGATTTTATGATACAAAGTCAAATGAAAGAGCTTTTATCCTCTTTAGATTGGAACAAAATACCAAACTCATCGGGCAATTGTGAACTTGTTCAAAGACTATCAAAAAAAGATGCATTGAATATAGAAAACATTCCCTTAGAACGTTTTAAATTAGAAACCGTAGAGCTCAACATGTATTCAACGTTAGAGAAAACAATTATATTAAAGTCAGTTGATTTATTCAAATCAATCCCCGCTGAGAATTTATCCAGGGTAGCCCAAATCACTGAGGAGGTGCGGTGCAATGACGGTGAAAGCATTATTACTGAAGGGGAATTTGGAGATTCACTTTTCATCGTGGTTGACGGTAACGTAAGAATTCATAAAGGAGACAAAGAAATCACTCAAATGGGAAAAGGGAGCTGTATTGGTGATATGGCTTTGCTTGATGGGGAGCCGCGATCTGCCGATGTTACAGCAACAGAAGAAACCACCCTATTTAAGATTGAGCAAGAAGGTTTTTATGAGGTCATGGGTGGGCACAGCGATATTATGGAAGCTATTATCAAAAACCTTTCTAGTCGCGTTCGCAACATGAACGAACAGCTCTACAGCAATTAATTTCTGCCTACTTCTTCAGTAGCTCTTCTTTGGTTTTTTCTTGGGCCTTTTTAATAGCGCTATCTTTTAATTTTTCACCCGTTTCTAAAAATTTTTCCTTAAGCTCATCGTTTGAAATCTCTTGACCTGTCCATACAGTATATGCTGTCCATAAAATAAATACCGATAAAGCTACAAGTGTAATTTTTAGAAGCTTTTTGGCTAGGCTGAATAAAATGACAATAGAAAAAACTACAGCGATTATAAGATAGGTAGGATTCTCAGAGAGAATATTTGAAAAACTATCCACTCTAGTGATCGTGCCCAAGAAGTTTTTTCTTGCGATGATTCATGCGACCAGATTTTTTTTCGTATTCTTCGATCATCTCAATTATGCGAGGATCATCAGGTAATTCGAACTTCATGGTGTCAAGCTTTCCGCTTTTTTCAACCACCTTCCCTCTCTTCATTTTAATCTTAACCAAACCAACATAATATCCAGCTTTACCTGATTGCACTATAAGAGTTTTGTTTATTTCTTTGGGTTTTTCTATTGCGGTCTGACTATGTGACCCAACAATTAGATCTAAACCATCAATTTTTTTTGCAAACTCTACATCTAGATCATACCCTTGGTGCGTAAGCAAAACGAAAATATCAGCTTTATTTTGAAGTTTTTTCATTTCGTTCTTTACAGCTTTCACTGGGTCAGATAATCGTATTCTGCTTTTTATTTCATCGGGATAAAATTTTATCGCATAAGGATCTACTATACCCATCACAGCTATTCGAAGTCCTTTGCGTCTGATAATTTTAGATTGAAAAAGATCTGATCTGTCAATATTGGTACCCACTAGGGTTGCACCAAGCTGGCCTCTTAACCTGTTTAGGGTCCTAGCATCTAGTGCCAATTCTTGATCACCATAAAGAATTGCATCGTAGGGCATCAGTCCATACGCCTCGGCAACCAAACTGTCTTTAAGACTTTGTTGATTCATTGTAACAAAGTCTCCCGCGTCAACTACTATAGTATTAGGATTTTCTTTTTTAAAATTTTCAATATAGACAGATCTTTTTTCTAAAGATCCAAAGGGGTTATCAGGACAATAACAGTTTTCAAGGGCGCCGTTTGTATTGTTTGAATGTATAACGTAAAGAGTCTTTTCCTGCGCCTTTGATAAAGAGCCAAGAATGAGAAATAAAATTATAAGTTTATTTGGATTTAAGTATGCCATACGCCCTAAAATTGAGGGTAATGAAATCTTTAATCAACATAT
>PBOO01000023.1 GCA_002724475.1 Fidelibacterota bacterium
AAGCTCTTGCATGGAAGCAAATTTACCCATCTTAGGGCTGTGCCAAGGCGCACAGCAGATAGCTCAATTATTGGGAGCAAAGGTTGGCCCAACCGAAGACAATCGTCATGAGTTTGGATATTATGAAGTTACTCCCACAAGTGAGGGATTAGAATTCTTGTCAGAACCAAAGTTCTTCACACAAGCGCATTTTCACACTTTTGAAATCCCAAAAGGAGCAGTTCATTTAGCGCGCAGTAAGGGATTTGAAAATCAAGCATTCCAATACGGGAAAAATGTTTTCGGACTTCAATATCATCCCGAATGCACGATCGAAGGTTTTAGACGGTGGCAATCTAATTCACCGTCAGCAAGTTGCCTTGGTGTTCAGAGTGTCCAAAAGCAAACCAGCCTGATGATGAAACACGATGCTTCGCAAGCTGCTTGGTTTTACAATTTCATGTCAAAGCTTTTTACTAATCCAGCCAAATAAAACTTTTTTAATAAAACCAGTCTGAGATAATTATATTTTAATCTTTTTTGTTTTCTTTATTACCAATCAGTTGAATAATGATAAGCAGACCAGATGAAATGACTATTAATATTGTTGATATAGCAGCGATCGTTGGGTCTATTTGATCTCGAAGAGCTAAAAACATGCTACGTGTAATCGTAGAGTTATCCCCACCAGCAACAAAAAGCGAAATAATTATCTCATCAAAAGACGTCAAAAATGCAATCAGAGAAGCAGAAATAATAGAAAACTTAATTTGAGGTAAGGTTATTTCCCTAAAGGCTCGAAAACGCGTTGCGCCCAATGAACGCGCAACCTTTTCCTGGTTCATATCATAATTTTTCAGAGCACTAAATACAATAATTAGTACCAGAGGCATTGCCACCAAGGAATGGCCCAAGACTAGACCAAAAACACTTCCAACCAGTTTAAATTGAACAAAAAAGTAAAAAAGACCAATCGCTACAAGTATAATTGGTACCATCATCGGCGAAATAAATATTGGAAATAGAATCTTGCTAACTCTGGAATTGCTATTCACTAAACCGTAAGCTGCCATTGTTCCAATGGGCGTTGCTACAAATATTGTCAGTATTGCAACCTTGACTGAAGTCCAAGTAGCTTGCATCCAGTCATTAAAACCATTTTCGACTTTCCAGGCAAAAAAATAGTTCTCGTACCACCTAAGCGACCACTCTCTCGGCGGAAATTCAAGATATTGGCTAGCCGAAAATGACATTGGGATCACAACCAACGACGGCACTATCAACAAAAATAATATTAAATACGCAAAGATATAAAGCCATAGCCTGTCTTTAAGTCGAATTTGTGTTTCTGAAACATTTTTATTTAGAAAGCTCATAATCTTTACCTATTTCCAAGTTGATCCATTGAAACCAACTTTGATGCAATAAAGAGAATGATCCCAGTTACAACAAGCAATACAACGCCAAGAGCACTGGCTGCTCCCCAACTAAAATAAAGCTCAATATTGCTAGATATTTTCATCGCCGCCATTATAACTCTTCCACCCCCAAGTATTGCAGGCGTTACATAAAATCCAAGACAGAGCACAAAAACGATCAAAAGTCCTGCAAGCAAACCCGGCAAAGAAAGGGGGAAAAATACTGTCCAAAATGCTCTGGTTGGTGTCGCACCCAAGCTCGAAGCAGCCTTCAAAGCATCTTTATCTATGGCGCGCATATTTGCATACAAAGGCAAAATTAAGAATGGTAGCATGATGTGCACCATCCCAATAAGCGTACCAGTTGTATTATGAACAATTTTGATAGGCTCTGAAATCAACCCCATTTCAATAGCCATATTATTTAGGAGGCCTTTTTTCTGCAGTAGTACCAGCCAAGCGTAAGTACGCACCAAAAGACTTGTCCAAAATGGAATTAGCACGCCAATCATACATATGTTGGCCCATTTCCGAGAAAGCTGTGACATAAAATATGCAAGAGGATAACCAATTGCGGCACAGATTATTGTTGTAAGTATACTAATTTTAAACGTGGTTAAAAAAATACGGATGTAAGCCTTACTTTTCATCATACGTTCGTAGTTTTCAAATGAAAGGCTACCATCTCGACCAATAAATGAGAGATAAAACAACCAACCGACTGGGATGACAATCAGAGCTGTTACCATTAATAGATATGGTAACGTTAAGCCAAAAAATGTTAACCTCTCGTTTGCTGCAACCTGCTGCAAACCTCTTTCATTTGGTTTTTCCATGTCAACTATCGTCATTTTTAGCTTACCACATAACTATCGGCGACCTTAAGGCCGATGGTCACATTTTCACCGACCGCTGGAAGAGCTTTCTGTGTCACACTCTCATTTGGCACACGAACCCGAACTTCATGCCCATCGTCATCATCAGCGTTGAGTTTCACAACTAAGAGCTGGCTTTCACCTTGAAAAATAGAGTCGATTAACTTGCCCACAAAATAGTTTGAACCTTTGATTTTCTTATCGGCTAAAAATGCTTTTTCTGGTCTTACAACTAGAAGAAAATCACCAGTTTTTTCAGCTCCCTCGGCAAGGGTAATATCTTCACCATTCAAGCTCGCTTTTCCATTTCGAACGGCAACAGGAAGAAGGCTAGATTCTCCTATAAAATCAGCAATGAAGTGATTATTTGGGTGCTCATAAATCTCGTTTGGCGTCCCAAGCTGCATAAGCTCGCCATCATTAATTACGGTGATCCTATCCGACATGGTCAAAGCTTCTTTCTGATCATGAGTCACATAAACAGTGGTCATATTCAGCGTATCGTGCAATTGCCTTAATTCTATCTGCATCTCTTCACGAAGTTTTTTATCAAGAGCTGAAAGTGGCTCATCCATCAACAAGATTTTGGGCTTAAATACGATTGCACGTGCAAGCGCTACCCGTTGTCGTTGACCGCCTGAAAGTTCATTAATTCCTCTGTGCCCAAGACCCTCAAGTTTTACGGTGCTTAGGGCTTCCTCAACACTTCGCTTCGTTTCTGATGTACTTACTCCGCGTAATTTTTGAGGGTAACCTACATTCTGTTCAACAGTCATATGCGGGAATAGAGCATAGTTTTGAAAAACCATGCCAATGCCCCGAAGGTGAGGTGGCTTTAAAATAACTTCTTCATCACCAAATTTAACGCTGCCATAATCAGGGTTGGTAAATCCTGCCAATACCATGAGCAAAGTTGTTTTGCCTGACCCAGAAGGACCCAGAAGGGTCATAAATTCACCTGAGTTGATCTCAAGGCTGACATCTTTCAGTGCGTAAAACTGATCATATTTCTTTGTTACATCACGAATAGAGATGTTAAGAGAAGTTTCGTTCATAGATTTATAGTCGCTATATAAAGCCGCTCGAAGGATTCAATCCTTCGAGCGAACAAGTTCAAATTAAATGAATGAGTTACTCAGTCATCATTTCTGTGTACATCTCAGCAGCTATTGTTCGCCACTTTGAATACCACTCAGTGCTTAACGTAAGCTGATGCTTTGCATTATCAGGATGGCTTGGCATCATACGAGCTCTGGACTCTTCCATAAGGCCAAGCTCGTAAACTTTTCCGTTTGTTGGGCCATATGTAATATATTTAGCAAACTCTGCCATATATTCTGGCTTCATCATTTCAGCAATATACTTCATGGCTAGATCTTTATTTTTGGCTCCTTTTGGAATCCCATAACCTTCCCAATCCATAATTCCTGATCGCCAGTCATATGCTACTTTTGCGCCATCTTCTTTGGCGACATCAAATCGACCATTCCAGCCTGTAGTCATATCAACTTCGCCGTCTTTCATCAGCTGAGCATGTTGAGCGCCAGAGGACCACCATACAGCGATATGAGGTTTGATTGATCTAATCTTATCGAGTGCTCTTTCTATTCCCTCTTCACTGTCGAGAACTTCATAAACCTGATCCATTGGTACGCCATCAGCTAAAAGAGCTGTTTCAAGCTGAGCATCAACCTTGTTTCTCATAGCGCGAGTACCAGGAAACTTCTCAACATCATAGAAATCTGCCCAGGTTTTAGGCCCATTTCCCTCTCCGTAAGTATCTGTGTTGTAAGCGGCAACCACTGAGAAAATATCAGCACCAGCACAGTAATCACTATACATTCCAGGCAAGTGATCACTTACATCAATTACTGAGTAATCTAGTTTTTCTAAAACGCCTTCCGCTGCGCCTGAAGCACAACTACCTGCTCCACTTGAAAATATATCAAACTTATCAGCACCAGATTTCACCATAAGCTTTACGTCAGAAATACCTCCATAGGTATCTTCTTTCACTGTAATACCCATTGCTTTAGCAGCTGGCTGAAAAATCCCTAATGACTGCCCTTTTTGATAGGCGCCACCCCAGGAAACAATTCGTAGCGTATCTTCCGCATAACTTGCTGTAGCTGTAAACATCAAACCTGCGGCAGCAAGCCCTCCAATTGCTGATTTCATAATAGTTTTTTTCATAAATTTTCCTCCCTATTACTCTGTTCGTTACTAAGACTGCACTGAGTCGGCTAAATTAAGCAACAAAAGTTTTTAAAAATTACTTTTACCTAGCATTAACAATTTGTCTCTTGTCACGCCAACGATACCAAGAAACAACTGCGGGAAGGAACCATGGGTTACCAGTATACAGAGGTTTCGTTGGAAATGGCAGGTCATCAAAGGCTGTTTTACCTTGAGATAAACCTAAAACTTTCTGCCCTAATCTCATACCCAAGTAACTTGCCATAGAAACACCAGAGCCACAATAACCCATAGAGTAATATATTCCATCCTGACATCCAGTATGTGCAAGTTCGTCAAAAGTATAAGCCACGGTACCAAACCAAGAGTGAGTAACTTTAATATCGCTTATTTCTGGAAATATCCGTACTAGGTCATTGTGTAATTTTGGGCCACTTGATGCCGTATTGGTCTCTTTTGCTGAAACTCGGCCACCAAATAAAATTCGCTGACGATCCGGGGAGGGGCGGTAATAATAAACGACCTTACAAGTATCCGTTATATTCCTATTTGTTGGAAATAATTTATCCATCAAGCCCTTTTCTATTGGCTCAGTGGCAATGATATAGCTGCCTATAGGGATTACTCTTCTGCGAAGCCAAGGAGTTATAGTAGTAGTATAACCATTCGTGGCAACGACAAGGTCTTTGCAAACTACATCACCTTTTGAAGTTCGAACTTCAAAGCCTTTTTCTAGCTTATTTACAGCTTTAGCTTCACAGTAACTAACAACAGTAGCACCGGCTTCGGTAACACGCGATAAAAGCCCATGGTGATATTTTGCTGGATGTACTGATGCGTGCCTAGGAAAAACAACGCCTCCATAATACATATCTGTTCCTAGCTCTCTACGTTGCTCAGCTTTAGGCACAATTTCCGTTGGAATTTTTTCAAACTTGGTAAGTTTTTCAGCGTCTCTCGCCAAGTCATCATACTGATCTCTAGAATGAGCGGCATGAAATCGGCCGGCTCTTAAAAAATTACATTCAAGTTTTTCATTAGTAACGAGTTCCTCTATCCAATCCAGTGCATTCACACCTTCTTGTCTCATTGCGCTTGCTCTAGACGCGCCAACTTTTTGAGTTAGTTTTTCAAGCGACGGCTTAACGTGAGTGCTTATTTGACCCCCATTTCGAGTGCTACACCCATATCCTGGGTAGCCACTTTCAATGACCATCACATCACGACCACCTCTTGCGATTTCTAGTGCAGCATTCAAGCCCGTGTAGCCAGAACCTATAATTAATACATCTACTTTCCGTTTAAGATCGCTAGAAATGCCTGAAACCTGAGGCATATCATCAAGCCAGTAGGATGTATTTTTCCAGTCTGCAGCCCACATTTTTGTATTCCCTAAGTTTTAAATTTTTAATTGTTTAGACAATTTAATGAATACCCAGATTTAACTTTACCTTGCTTTGTTAAAATTTCAAAAGTTTATATTTTATTCAAAATTGCTGACCTGATAATCTGACTTAGAAAGCCATTCATCATTAATCTCAAAACCCCACCCAGGGTCACTTTTTACGGAAACACAGCCGTCCTCTATATCAAACAAACTATTTTTGAATAAGTCTTGTTGCCATGGATAGTAGTCAGCACCCTCAATCGAAAACTCTAAATATTTCCCTGCATTTGGTATTGCTTTCAATAAATGCATCGTAAAAAGCGTAACTAGGGATAGGTTTGCGCAATGCGGTGTTACTGGAAGTCCAGCACTTTTTGCGAGTTCAACAATTCTCATTGTTCGAGATATGCCACCCAAATATAAAACATCTGGCTGAACAATATCGACAGCTCGCATGTCGATCATTCTTTTCCAAGTCGGGATATCGCAATCCTGCTCCCCACCCGTGACATCAATATCAAGAGCATCAGTAACAATTTTGGTTTGTTCAAGCTCCCAATAAGGGCACGGTTCTTCAAAATGACAAAACCCGTTATCTTCAAGTATCCGGCCAACTTCAATTGCTCTATCTGGTAAATAACAGCTGTTTGCATCGATTAGGAGAGACGCATCTTGACCAAGGTATTTACGCATAGTTGGAATAATTTCTTCAGTTCTGCCTGGCCACTCATCTTGGTTGCGACCAACCTCAGCTCCAGCCCTTACTTTAAAGGCGTCATACCCAAATTCGCCCTGAAGCCTCACAAGGCGCTCTGCTTCTTCTTTTGGCGCAATATCGCGTTTCATTGAAGAGGCATAAGCTCTTAATTTACCAGGTTCTCCACCTAAAAGCTCAACAACAGGTTTTTGACTTTGTTTGCCCCTTAAATCCCAAATAGCTGTGTCAAAACCACCTATTGCCCTTCTTAAATAAGACCCCGGAAATTTATGTTCGCGTTCGGTAACTAAATCGAGCAAGTCATCCAAGTCAGAAATTTGAGCGCCCAAAACCCATGGCGCTACCTGTCGATGCAAAACCTGACAGGTAATATCTGAGTGATAAGTGGAGACCTGACCCCAGCCCTGAAAACCTGTCTCATCGGTAATGCGCACAAATCCAACAAATTCGTTACAAAAAGTCTCTATCGAATTAATTCTTAGCATTTCTGCACTCCTATAACTTTCGATCCGCTAATATAATATCAGCAGCTTTCTCTCCAACCATTATGGCAGGAGCGTTAGTATTACCGGTCGTAATTCTTGGAAAAATTGAAGCATCCACAACTCGGAGACCTTGAGTTCCATGGACATTAAGACTTTCATCTACAACCGAAGAGGAAACATCTGTTCCCATTCGGCAAGTACCACATTGATGAAAAACCGTTCCACCTTCATCCCGTGCAAAATCCATAAAGCTTTCATCGTCTTTGAAATTAGATCCAGGAGAAATTTCTTCATCAACGATTTTTTTCATAGCCTTTGTTTGTAAGAATTTTCGCATTAAATGCATTCCAGATATCATAACTTTTTTATCTTTCGCCGTGGACAAATAGTTTCCAACAAATTTTGGGCTTTTACGAGGATCTGAAGACTCAAGAGATATCCAACCTTCACTGGTAGGTTTAGTCGGGTTGAAGCCTAGCCTGACTGCCGGGTAAGGATCTGGACTCATCAACGGACGTTTACCTTGTGGTGCAGTCGAGTAACTCAGAGGCGAAAAGTAAAGTTGTAAGTCAGGTGAATCCAAGGATGCATCAGACTTCACAAACCCCCCCGCCTGGTTGAGACTCATTGCCAAAGGTCCAGACCTTAAAAAAAGGTACTCTAACCCCACCATAAGTTTTCCCAAAACAGGACGAAGCTTTTGATTAAGGGAGGGACGGTTAACCAACAAAGTGAAGTCAACTCCTATATGATCTTGTAGATGACGACCAACATGGGGCATGTCCTGTAATATGGAAATACCATGCGATTTTAATTCATTAGCAGGACCCAAACCAGAAAGGTATAAAAGCTGCGGGGAATTAAGAGCTCCAGCACTCAAAATAACTTCTCCACGTGTAAATACCTTCGTCTCTTTATTTCCCTCGAAAAAGGATATCCCTATTACTCGCTTACCTTCAAAAATCAATTTTGTTACATGAGCATTTGATATCACTTTCAAATTTTTACTGCGTTTTTTTTTCGCTATGTAAGCACTAGCAGAAGAGACTCTTAATCCATTAGACGTCGTTGTTTGATAAACAGCGACGCCTTCCATATGATTGCCATTATAGTCTCTATTATAGGGAAAACCTAATTCCTGACCCGCTTCTAAATACTTATATGTTAAGGGATGAACATCGTTTTCAACATTTGAAACACCAATTGGACCAGACTTGCCTCTAAACGGGGAGGCCTCGCCTTTCCAAGATTCTATTTTTTTGAAATAGGGTTCTACATTGCTCCAATTCCAACTTGGAGCGGCCTCTGCCCATTCTTCATAATCGTTTGGATGTCCTCGAACGTAAACCATTGCATTAATAGCACTAGAACCACCCAACACTTTTCCTCTAGGCCAATACATTCTGCGCCCCTTTAACTCGGGTTCAGGTTCAGTTTCATATTTCCAATTATACTTTTGATCGTAAAACAAAGAACCGTAACCTAATGGGACTTTTATTTTCAAAGATCCGTCAGAGGGACCAGCTTCAAGCAGAAGTACTTTCAAAGACGGATCGGCAGTCAGTCGGCCAGCCAGAGTAGCGCCCGATGATCCACCACCAACAATGATATAATCAAAATCGCCCAATCTTTCCTCTTTATAAGACCAATGCTTTTAGTGGATACCACCTTAATCCCACTAAAATATCAATTCGAAAATAAACTTATTTCTTTAACTAAAAATTTTCAGGGCGAAGTGATCGGCGGTGGCTTTCTGCGAGCCCCAGAAATTGCATTACCGGCAATTGCTAATAACAGAACCAACCCACCAAAGAGCGTGTTCAACGTGGCAACCTCATTTAGAAATAGATAAACCCAAAGAGGCCCTAGAAGAACTTCAGCTAAAGATAATAATGTTAATTCTGCGGCGGGTAAAGTTTTAGAGCCAAGCGTGTATAAGACCAAACCTGCTCCAACTTGAAATACGCCCATGCCCATAGAAATACTAGTATCATTTACAGAAATTTGAAATGGCAAGCCGCTGAATAGGCAAATACTTGAAGTTATGAAAATTGCAAAGATACCAGACAAGAATACGGCTGGAAGCATATCCCCTGATCGACCCCAACGAAGTGCAACGGTAAAGACTGCAAACCCAAATGCAGACCCTAAAGCTGCTAAATTTCCCAAAAGCGCCGCCTCTCCCTGGGTTTTATCTTGAACCATTATACCAATACCCAAGATGGCAAATAATATAGCAATCCAGGTTGCTTTTCGTACTTTTTCACGCAAAAAGATCCAACCAAGTATTGCTGCCATGAACGGCGCAGAAGCAAATAGTAACATCGCATTTGCGACTGAGGTAGATTGTATCCCATAGATCCCACCCGAATAGGCCCCAACTAAAGCTAAACCCGCAATGCACCCTGGGAGGCCCGCCGCCTTAACTACTTTAAAAAGATTTCCCCGCGATCGAAGATAAATGACCGTTGCAAGAAAAAGGCTCAAGCTTATCGATCTATATAATAGAATTTGCCAAACTGTTGCCTCATCAATCAACCTGATGCCAAGTCCTACGGTGGACCACAAAACACCTGCCATGAATACAAAAATTAAGCCTCTGCGCTGCTCAATTGAATTACCTAGATCATTTGTTTCGCTCATTTAAAGTCCACTCAAAAAGTGCTTTGCAGAATAGCGTAAATAAAATTAATAGACGTCTAATTCGCGACATTAAGAAAAGTCGTTTTCATTAGATCAATTAGAGCTAAAAAAGAATGATCATCCAAGAGGTTGTTCGGTAACATAAAACTAGATACTTTGATCCTTAAGTAAGAAGTTCTAATCACGGAGCGTTTTTTGATGTCAAAAACCTTCCCTAGAAATATGAAAACTCTGCCACCAACTGCGGTGACCGCACAGGGATGTTATATCTATGATAAGTCAGGCAAGCCCTACTTAGATGGTTCTGGCGGAGCCGCCGTTTCATGCCTGGGTCACGGGGATCCAGACATTATATCGGCAATTAAGGCACAAGCAGATCAATTATCTTTTGCACATACAGGCTTTTTTACGTCTGAGCCTGCAGAGCAGCTCACAGAATTACTCATTAAGCACGCACCTGGTCAATTGGACCGCGTCTATCTTGTTTCCGGGGGATCTGAAGCAGCCGAGGCTGCAATAAAGCTTGCTCGACAATTTCATATTGAAAATGGTCAGCCCGAAAGACGACATCTCATAGCGCGAAAACAAAGCTATCACGGAAATACTCTCGGAGCGCTCGCCGCTGGTGGGAATGAGTGGCGGCGCCAACAATTTTCACCTTTGTTAATAAATGTAAGCCACATATCACCCTGTTATGAGTATATACTTAGAGAAGAAACAGAAACAGCCTACGAATATGGACAGCGCATGGCTCAAGAGCTTGAGGATGAAATTCTTCGTCTTGGTCCTGAGACTGTAATGGCATTCATGGCTGAACCTGTTGTCGGAGCAACTCTCGGAGCGGTTCCAGCTGTAGAGGGTTATTTTCAGAAAATCCGAAAAATTTGCGATCAATATGGTGTACTATTAATCTTGGATGAGGTGATGTGCGGTATGGGCAGAACAGGATATTTATATGCCTGTGATGCTGAGCAGGTTAGCCCAGATATACTTTGTATAGCCAAGGGATTAGGTGCGGGCTATCAGCCTATTGGCGCAATGCTTTGTACTTCTGAAATTTATCAATGCATAGAAACTGGGAGTGGCCTATTTCAGCATGGGCATACTTATCTTGGTCATCCAGTTGCGGCTGCTGCAGCCCGGGCAGTTGTTGAAAAACTTGTAAAAAATGATTTAGTGGACCGAGCTGCTGAAAAAGGAAAAAAACTTTCAAGGGCACTTAAAGAAAAATTTTCACAACATCCAAACGTTGGTGATATCCGTGGCCGTGGCTTATTCCAGGGACTTGAGTTTGTAGAAGACCGAGAGGCAAAACAGCCATTTGATTCAAGCCACAAATTTGCAGCTCGATTAAAGGCAAATGCATTTGAAGCTGGTTTAATTTGCTATCCGATGTCTGGAACAAGAAACGGGAAAAACGGGGACCACGTCCTTCTTGCTCCACCATTTATTATTGAAGATAGTCAGTTAGATGAGCTTGTTGAAAAATTGGACACAGCAATAACATCAACTTTAGGACAGTATACGTGAAAAAAGTTACTTTTGAAAAAGATGGCCGCATAGGTCGGATTACCCTTAACCGGCCTGACAAATTGAATGCGATTGATGANNANGTCCCCGGCCAACTGCAAGATGCTGTNCTTGAAGCGGAGGNTGACTCNGATATTCACGTGATTGTTCTTTCAGGNAAAGGTAAGGGTTTCTGTGGNGGTTANGANCTTGGTGCTTANGCNGAAAACCAAGGACAAAACAATGTGTATCAAGGGGANAANTGGGATCCTCTCATCGATTATAAATTTATGTGGGATAANACACAGAAGTTTATGTCNCTCTGGNGATGTCCAAAGCCAGTCATTTGCAAAATTCATGGNTTTGCNGTTGGNGGAGGNTCNGANATNGCCCTATGNAGNGATATGATTTTTATGGAGGAAGAGGCCAAAATTGGCTATATGTCTACACGTGTTTGGGGCTGCCCATCGACCGCAATGTGGGTATACAGGATCGGAGCCGAACGCGCTAAAAGAGTTTTATTTACTGGTGATCAAATAAGTGGAATTGAAGCCGCCAACATGGGGCTTGTTTTAAAAGCTGTTTCCAAAGATAGGCTTGATGATGAAGTTGAGGCAATGGCACAGCGGCTAGCTAGTGTGCCGATCAACCAGTTGGCTATGCAAAAGATGGTGATCAATCAGGCAGTGGAAGCAACTGGTCTTTCTGGAACGCAGCAGTTGGCCACACTTCTAGATGGTATCTCCCGCCACACTCCGGAAGGACATAATTTTAAAAAACGCGTAGAGGAAAAAGGGTGGAAGCAGGCGGTTAAGGAACGCGATGATGGTTCTTTCGATTGGACCAAAAATATGCCTTTTGACGAATGAATTTACTGGATTTTTTCTAAGCCATTGTTAACCTAAACGCACAATTCAAGGGAGAGTCAAATGTCCAAAAAGTTAAGTATTATACGTTTTAAACCGAAGCCAGAACATTACGACGATTTTCTACAGGACGTCATTGAAAATGGAAAAGAGAGAGAACCGGGCACTCATTTTGTAATGAAAAAAGATGACGAAGTTATTGCTATTGTTATTCGTGATTCAGAAGGTTTTGAGCAAAGTGCGCAGGATGGCGTTGTTAATTGGTTAGACGAGCGCAGACCAATGTTACAAGAATTTGATCCTGTAAATAGGCACACGATACCAATGACTGGTGATTTGATCGAGTAGCTTGAAGCAAAAATCTTTTTAATTTTGTTACTTAACTAAATATAGCAGGCTATTTGATTTTGGCCTGCTATTTGAATTTTTCAGATCCTAACTGTGACATTCGTTTTTTGAGTTCTTTTTCAAGAATATTTGCCTCGTAAGGTTTCATTTTTTTCCACCTTTGGCACTCATGACGTGTACGGCCACAGCCCAAACACCAACCGTTTGGTCCTGAAAATTCGCAAATATCAATACAAGGGCTTTTACGTCGTTTCACAATAAAGCTTTCAAGATCTCTTAAATAATTTTTATTAAATCTATCAGTATTAACCACTTAAAGATTCAATATCTTTTTTTTCAATTTCATCAACCGGCTTAGTAAGCCTCCAATCTTGGATTGAACCGTCTGAATGACGCGCTGTAATAACAGTTTCTATCGGCGGGCAACCTTCATCGTGACACCGCAGTTCTGCTACCGTAAGCACAGTTGTTTCAGGGAAGTCAAAGTAAGTAATGACAAGATCTTTAATCCCACGAACTTTTGCTCCAGCGGGGCGTTTTCGATCAAATAGATTTTGCATTCATTTCTCCTGCCCAAAGGGTAGACCATAAAATATTGCCTTCTTCATCACCAACCAAGACGTGTGATAAAGATGAGGTTAGCGATATTCCAGTAATTGCAGAGCCTGAAGAACCTTTAATAACAATAGGCTCCTTACTCTCATCAATTTCAGCCAAAAGAACAGACCCATCACGAAACCCTGCGAAAACTGCACTTTCAGTGTTAAGGGCTTGAACGCAAGTCGCTATTTGTTTTTTGGAAGGAGCCACGCAAACTGGCGCACGTCCCATGGGGCCATCTTTTCCATCAAATGGCCAGCAAATAGCTTCATTGGCACCAGATGTCACAAGATAAGGAGTGTCGCCTACCCAAGCAAAACTTTTTACTTTCGCAGGATAGCCTGACATCGCAAGATCAACCTTATCACGAAGTCGCCAACCATGCAGAGCGTTTTCTTGCATAGCCGTAACAACATATTTTCCATCTGGGCTAAAACATACATCGCCGTGGAAGCCTTTCCATATTAGCTTTGATGATTTCCATCTTCTCTCTTTTGCCTCCCAAACGGTCACACCTCCATAGTGCGCGACTGCCAAACGCTTTCCTTTTGCATCAAAAGCCATTCCGCCAACAGTACTGGCGTGTTCTAAAACGCTAGGTTTCTTTTGACCTTTAGACCAAACATGGGCCTTTCCACCTGAAGAGCAGGCATACTTACCGTCAATGACAGCAACACAGTCAACCCATTTTGTTCCAAATGAAGCAATTTCTTCCACAGTATTGTCGGATGAGATCCTGACAAATTTCCCGTCATCACTTCCTGTAAAAATATGTTCACCATCAGTAGCCATACAAAGTACAACGCCTGCGTGCGCCTTGGCAGTTGAATAACCAACGCCTTCTCGGAATATTCGAACATTGCCATCTCCAAAACCAACAGCAACGCTGTCACCTATAGTCACTGACCCTGTAACTGGTGCGCCGAAATTGAATTTAGTTGCGCGTCGCTCTAACTCAGTTTCTTCAAAGCTAGGGCGTCGTCTTTGGTTTAAGGTTAACTCAGAATTTAAGCTATCTTGCAAGCTTCGAACCCTTCTTTCAAACCCATATTTTCAATATCACGACCAATAAACACTACTCGAGAACTCTTAGGCTTATCTTTTGGCCATTCCCCCATAGGAGAACCGTCCATGAGCATATGAACTCCCTGAAAAACGTAGCGTTCGTCAAGACCATCAAAATCAAGAATGCCCTTTGATCTTAAGATATCTTGACCTCTAGTTTGAAGCACTTTGCCAAACCAAGTTTGAAACTTTTCAAAATCAAGAGGAGTTTCAGACACAAATGATACGCTTGTAATATCATCATCATGCTCGTGGTCATGATCTGAATCTAAAAAATCTGGCTCTACTTCAAGCACGCGGTCTAGACTAAAAGCATTTAAGCCTACTACTTCATCGAGTGGCGCATCACATCGAGCTGTTCTGATTATTTTGGCATAGGGGTTTATTTTCTTAATACGAGTTTCAACGCTATCCAAATTTTTACTCTCAATGAGATCCGTTTTATTGAGTAAGACTACATCTGCAAATGCAATTTGCTCTTCTGCCTCATGATGCTCACCAAGCTGGGAAGCTAAATGTACAGCATCTGCAACAGTAACGATAGCATCCAGTTTTGTACGATCAGCCACGTCTTCATCAACGAAAAAAGTTTGAGCAACAGGTGCTGGATCCGCTAAACCCGTTGTTTCAACAATAATCGCGTCAAGTTGATCAGCCCTTTTCATTAAACCGCTGAGGATACGAATTAGATCACCACGCACGGTGCAACAGATGCAGCCATTATTCATTTCAAAAACTTCTTCATCGGCATCAACAACTAAATCATTATCGATACCCTCCTCACCAAATTCATTAACAACTACAGCATATTTCTTTCCATGCCGTTCTGTTAATATGCGATTTAATAAGGTCGTTTTTCCAGCTCCTAGAAAGCCAGTTAAAACTGTGACTGGAACTTGGGCAGTTTGCATAATCTTTCTCCTTAACTTTGTTAACCAAAAGATTAGAGGTGCTTCAAATCTTCTGATCTATGGACAGTTTCTGTTGCTGTAATTCTTCTAATTTCTTTAGAGCCATACCGGCGTCATTAGTTTGGCGTAAAAATCTGTTATAAGCTCTAACAACTGACTTAGGACGCCATGGCAAGGCGGCTCCGTTTAGCCAGTCCCGAAGTAACTTAGGCAACTTATCAAAGTCCTTCATAGAATCGGATTTACTACGCCTCTTTTTTAGTTTTGTTTCACCTAAATTTTTCATAAAAATTCCACAAATTTTTAAATAATTCCACCTAGAGNAAATAGGGCCTAGCTGATTTTAAACTATCAGCTAGGCCATCTATTTAGAGACAACCAGCCAAAGACTTCGCCATATTTCGAATGAGATCTCCATATAGCTTAGGGCCAGGTTCCAAATTTACGCCAAGAGGATCTATAACACCAGTTTTCGCATCAGTCCCTTCCAAAACAGTTGCAACTAGATTTGGGTTATACTGCGGTTCTGAAAGAACACAGNTAATTCCCTCTTCTCTAACCCGACCTTGAATTTCGGCTATACGAGATGCACTTGGGTCCGTAGCATCTCCAAGTGAAATGGCTCCTGAAGCAGGAAAATCAAAACTTGTTTCAAAATACTGGTAAGCATCATGAAAGACGACAAAACTTCGCCCTCTAACTGGATCTAAAATAGAATTTACTTCTTTAGATAATTCTTCAATTTCAGATCGAGCGGCAGCAGCGTTTCCAAAATAAACACCAGCATTTTCTGGATCAGCAGCGGATAACTTTCCAGCGACTAAATTTAACCATGTTTGAGCGTTTTCAAGTGATAACCATGCGTGCGGATCATGTTCTCCGTGATCATGTCCCGCGTGATCATCATGATCGTCGTGATCGTCATGGTCCTTATCATGGTCGTGATCATCATGATCGTCGTGATCATCGTGATCGTCNTGGTCCTTATCATGGTCGTGGTCATCATGATCGTCGTGATCATCGTGATCGTCGTGGTCCTTGTCATGGTCGTCGTGNTCCNCATGATCGTGCTATCGTCTCAAAAAGAGCGCCTTCCCGATAATCAAGTAGTTTAGTCTCACTTATTTCTAACAAAGTAATGATTTCTGCATTCTTTGCTAATTTTTCAATCGAGTTCTCCATCCATGGAGCTAAGTCTTCACCCATCCAAATGACCATATCAGCATCTTGAAGCGACTTCGCTTCAGATGGACGCAAACTGTATTCGTGAGGAGATGCGCCAGCTGGAATTATTAATTTGGGACTTCCCACTCCTTCCATCACACGAGACACTAATGAGTGAACTGGTGAAATATCAACTGCAACTTTTGGCACATCGGCTATAGCTGCGTTACCTAGGATTAACCCTAAAGCAGTGTAAGAAAGAAGTTTTCTGGACATGTGTTCCTCCATGATATAACATAACATTCGAGCAACATAGAGAATTTATTTCCCTGCGCAATAGTTAATTGAAACGAAGTAAAAAACAAACTAGATATCAAAACCGACTCAACAGTTCATATTGGGGTAAAATATGGAGAAAAATATCCAGGACGCTGAAAATTATTGCCAACAAAACGGTCTCAATCTTACACCTGTGAGGCGAAAGGTTTTGGAGATATTACTTGAAAAAAATACAGCTATTGGAGCCTACGAAATTTTGGACCTTTTGCGTGAATCTGGATTTAAAAACCAACCGCCTGTTGCTTACAGAGCTCTCGATTTTCTTGTACAGAACGGCTTTGCCCACAAAATTGAACAACTAAACAGTTTCATCGGATGTATGCATCCTGGTAGAGACCACTCACCTGCTTTCATGATTTGCAGAAATTGCGACTCTGTTTCTGAAGAGGAGGCTTTAACACGCAACTTTTCAGTTTCTCAAATTGCATCCAAAGCAGGATTTACTGTCGAAAAGGCCGTCATTGAAGCACGAGGCCTTTGTCAATCTTGTTCTAATCTGGCATAAAAACTTAATATGAATTTGATCAATATAGAACAGCTAACTTTATCGTATGGTAACGTAATTGCTTTAAAAAACGTCAGTATGGAAATAAACCGAGGTGAAGTTGTAACTATTGTTGGACCAAATGGTTCAGGAAAGACAAGCCTTCTCAAAGCAATCATCGGTGCTGTTCATCCTGTAGAAGGATCAATATCTGTCAAGCCCGGCTTAAAAATTGGTTATGTTCCTCAGCGACTAAACCTTGATCCAACGCTACCGATAAGCGTTGGGAGGTTTATGCGATTGACAGAGAGATTAGATCGCTCAACTTGTGAGAGTTATCTCAAAAAAGCAGGCGTGGCAGGATTAATAGATCAACAGATGTCTGAACTATCTGGTGGTCAATTCCAAAGAGTACTGCTCGCTAGAGCTCTTTTAGGAAATCCTGACATTTTAATTTTAGATGAAGCAACACAGGGACTCGATCAACCTGGGTCTGCAGATTTTTATAGGCAGATAGAAGAGGTTAGACAAAGCACCGGTTGTGCCGTATTGATGATCAGTCATGATCTACATGTTGTCATGAGTAGCTCTGACCGGGTAATTTGCTTAAATGGTCATATATGTTGCTGTGGGACACCAGAGTCAGTCATAGCAACCCCTGAATATCAGGAACTTTTTGGGAGTGGTGCTGGAGGAGCGTTAGCACTTTATCGTCATAGCCATAACCATGCACATGACCATTCTGCAGAAAACTCCAAGGCCATTAATTAATGCTAGACGATTTTATGACGCGTGCACTTCTTGCTGGCATCGGACTAGCCCTTGTGTCAGCGCCTCTCGGCTGTTTTGTCGTTTGGAGGAGAATGGCATATTTTGGAGATGCGACAGCTCATGCAGCGATGTTAGGGGTAGCTCTTTCGTTGGCTATACAAACTGATGTTTTTTTCGGCGCTTTGATATTTGCCATAATCATGGCCTGGATAACCACACAATTATCAGGCCGTAACTACTCAATGGATACTCTATTAGGTGTATTTTCCCACTCTTTTCTAGCAGTTGGACTTGTGATTGTTTCTTTTTTGAGTGGCGTTCGAATTGATCTAATGGCTTATCTGTTCGGTGATATTCTTGCAGTTTCAAAGTCTGATTTAAGTNTTATTTGGTCNGGTACGTTAGTAGTGCTTGGCCTTTTAACCTGGAGATGGAAAGCGCTTTTTTTATCNACCTTGAACGAACAATTAGCATATGCGAGTGGCTTTAACCCTACGCGAGAGCAACTGATATTAACCATTTCTTTAGGCATCACGGTGGCAGTGTCGATAAAAATAGTTGGAGTTCTTTTAATAACCGCTATGCTCATTATTCCGGCCGCTGCTGCTGGAAATTTAGTACGGAACCCAGAGCTAATGGCGTTTTCAGCAGGTGTAATAAGTTGTATTTCAGTATTACTTGGCTTGAGAGCTTCNTACATTTTTGATACACCACCNGGNCCAACAATCGTATGTATAGCTCTATCAATTTTTNTTCTAGTTAATCTATTTACCGCTCTAAGAAAACTTTCATTTTAGTTAAAGAACATCTCGGAAAAGCATTATGACAGATAAACGTGTTCCCNTAACCCTNCTTACGGGCTTTCTTGGAGCAGGNAAAACAACTCTTTTGAACACCGTTCTAGAAGATACTAGCGCAGGCCGTGTCGCAGTAATTGTCAATGAATTTGGTGAGGCAGGTCTAGATCATGACCTAATAGAACAAAGCAGTGAAGAAATTATTTTAATGCAATCTGGTTGTCTCTGCTGCTCCATCAGAGGAGACTTATCGAAGACAATATCAAGTCTCATTGGGCGTAAGAATAGAAAAGAAATCGAGTTTGATCGTTTATTAATTGAGACAACTGGTTTAGCCGATCCTGGCCCTATTACCCAAACACTTCTGGTAGACACTATATTAGCAAGAACAACTGTCTTAGACGGGATTGTTACTGTTGCCGACGCTGCAAATGGCCCTAAAACTCTGGATGCTCAGTTCGAAGCAGTTTCACAAGTGGCCATGGCTGACTTAATTATAGTTAGCAAAACTGATCTTATTACAGCGTCTGAGGCAGAAAATTTTCAAAGTCGACTTCGCACGATAAACCCAAGTGCAAAAATTATTGAGGCAAATAAGGGAGAAGGCACCAGTAAGCAGCTCTGGAACCTTAATGCACTTAAACCAAAATCAACGAAGCCGGAAGTGGTGAAGTGGACTTTAGGTGAGGCACCTAAACTTGATCCTTTAGAAAATATCTCCGGTTTTGCACCAGCACAGAAACTTTCTTTACCAACCTCCAATCATGATAGTCGAATTGGTTCAGCATCAATTGTTTTAGATAGTCCTATTAAGGATACTACTTTTGATCTTTGGCTAGACACACTCATTGCAATGAGAGGCAAAGATATTTTGAGAGTTAAGGGTATTGTATTTATTGAAGGTGTTGAGAAACCTTTTGTTTTTCATGGGGTACAAGATATTTTTGACCCCCCGGTTCTATTAGAAGATTGGCCCGGGGATGATATGCAAACTCGCATTGTAATTATAGGCCGTGACTTATCAGAGTCTCAATTACAGCGAAGTTTCGATATGCTTAGAGCTCCACCTGACTACAAGGCTCCTAATTTTAAGTTCATAAATCCCTAACTAGTTCCCAACATGGTTCTTAAGCGTTCCTATTCTATCTACTGAAACCTCCACACAATCGCCTGGTTTAAGAAAAACAGAAGGTTTCCGACTTCCCCCCGTACCATCAGGTGAACCCGTAGCTATTATATCGCCCGGATTAAGAGGTGTAAGGTTTGAAATATACGAAATTAATTCAGACAAACTAAAAATCATTTCTGCAGCTAAAGCAGATTGCATCAATTTTCCGTTTACATAAGTTTCCAGCTTTAAAGAGGAGAAATCATCAATTTCATCAACTGTAGTAATGCAGGGCCCCCAGCTTCCAGAGGCATGAAAATTCTTACCAGCATGAACAGAATGTTTCATCCACCCACGAACTGAACCTTCATTCATAATAGAATAGCCAACGACATGTTGAAGTGCGTCCTCTGGAGAAATAAACCTTCCAGACTTTCCAATTACCGCTACAATCTCTCCCTCGAAGTCGAAAGTTTCTGCAGCCTCGCCTTTAGGACATTCTAAATCAGTGCCATCACCGACTAGAGTGTCTGAATGTCGGCTAAAAATTACTATGTTTCCTGGATCAGGCGGGGCTATTCCGTCCACCGGATAAGGTTTTCTGTAGTTCATACCAGCACAGATAATTTTACCAGGGTTGGGAACAGGCGGGAGCAAGGTAACCTGTGATAAAGGTATGGGTTTTTCTTTGCAAAACGTTTTCAAATCCTTGATTTTTTGCGACTCAAAAACCGCTTTGAGATCGGGGCACTCTTTCTTGAACGCCTCTAGAACAGGATGAAGACCAGAATTTCCAAGTATTCCAAAACTCTCTTGGTCGTTATTTAAGAAAGAAACAAGTTTCATGGTTTTCCAGTTCGTGCATACAGATTGAAAATTAGTTCAACACCGATACTTTTTTCAACATGTCTAGGCAAGTGGTTCAAATGTTAAGCTGTTAAGCAAACATTATCCAAATAGAACTGTATACATGATACGATTAGGCAACAGAGTAAAGGCACCTGTCAAAACCAAACCTAGATAAAATAGCAAAGTCATTGTTCTTTTATGTTTAGTAATTTCACCACGTCTTACCATGATAATTGCGTAAATAACTGACCCAATGGTAAATACTGATAGAAAATGTATTGGTGAAAACTCTCCTATTATCTTCAATTCATGAATAAAAAAGCTACTTGTTGAAACGTAGAGCATCAAAAATACCCAAGCATAACCTATGTACTTATGCGGAACCGTACCTTTTTTTCTTGTCAGCTGAAGTATTCCCAAAACTAGCGCCAAAATCGCAGCTAAGGCATGGGATGGAATTGGATTTGGTGCCGTGAAAAGTGTTTCAATGTTCAATAAAGTTACCCCTAATTTATCGGACCTTTTATATTTAAGTTGCGGATAAAGCAGAAAGAAAACGTTTTCAACAAACTATAAATAGGAACACCAATGCGTAACTTCAAAGCAAGAATAAGTAAGCTAGAAAAGAACATTAAGCCCAGAAAGAAGCTGTACAAGATTTACTGAGCTGATGGTACATTTGTAGGAGAATATTGGGCTTATCACT
>PBOO01000024.1 GCA_002724475.1 Fidelibacterota bacterium
ATGTCATGTCATCAATAATACAGGCAAGAACAATTCAATAAGCTTAAATACCACAGGAGCAAGATTGAAGCGTAGTTGGATTTATGAGACCATACTATATCCACAAAATCATTTGTTGGGGACAGCTATGCCTATGTTTTTTGATGACAAGGATCAAAGCTCTTTAATGGTTGTTTCCGCAATGACAAATTTCATTGAAAAAATTGGCACCCCCCAACTAAAGCAGCTTGATAAAGATTTTAAGAAAGCACAAAATACCTTTTCAGAAATGAGCATTGAGGATGGCCAAAAGATTTTTCAATCGCAAAATTGCACAGCTTGCCATGAGATGAAAAATGAAATTAGCTGGTTTGGCAAGCATAACGCTCCTGACCTTTCAGGTCAAAAAATGCGCACCAAAAAATCCTGGTTATTGTTATACTTAAAAAATCCAAAACCCATAAGGCCAAACGGATATTTTCCTGGAACAGGTAGCAGGATGCCTGTTTTTGATCATACAGATAAAGAGATTGAGTTGCTGGTTGAAAGATTTGGATCGGGCAAACAAAAAACTCAACTTCCAAATATATCAGAATTTCAAAGTAATAAAATTGAAAACTTATTAACCAACCATCTTTCATGCTTGGGATGCCATCAGCTAAATGGTGAAGGTGGAATGGTTGGTCCAGATTTAACAAATGTTAGTGATCGGCTAACAGATGGGTATATAAAGATGGCAATAGAAATGCCTCATATGGTCATGCCCGAAAGCATAATGCCAAAACAAAACCTTGATAAAAAAACAACCGCGCTTTTACAATCCTATTTAGCAGCGAAGCGCGACCCTCACAAGACACAGTATTTATCTCTTTTGGATGATAACATATATAAGGTCTCCAGTGACTACGTTGCTAATTGCGCTTCGTGCCATGGGCTCAATGGCAAAGGTGATGGATTCAACGCCAAATATCTTCCAGTGGCCCCTGGAAATTTATCAGATGCCAAAACTATTTCTTCGCGGTCCGATGATACCCTTTATGAAACATTATATAATGGTGGTAAGATTATGAAAAAACATCATTTCATGCCTGCTTGGGGCTTAAAGCTATCACACCAAGAGATCGTAGAGCACGTGAATGTTATTAGAAAGCTTTGTAATTGTTCACCGCCACAATGGTCCAAAAATAAAAAATAGACGCAAATTTTTTTCTGATGTATATTTACTACTTCAAATTTACTGAAAGCATTGATAGGAGGTAATTCATGCGGTCAAAAAAATACATACTTTCATTTCTTTTAATTGGAGTCCTTAGCGCTCAAAGCGATTTGCGCTTTGACTTTGGTGCGGATTCTCTTGAGGTTAATGTTGGGGAGACTAAACAAATTGAAATCAAGCTCCTTAACGACAAAAACAAGTTAGTCGATAACCCTTTTTACGTATACGGACAAAGAAAGAACCTTTCTGTATTACCACGCATCAGTGAATCAGGTGGTAAGGTGAAGGTTACTGTTAAAGCTCATAATCCAGGAAGACTGCTTTTGACTACGCAAACCGTAACAGTTAAAAGAGATGATAGGGTGCGCGGAAGCTTTGTTATCAATGTTCCTTATCCTCCTATTGAAAGAGTTGCTTTTTCTCAAACCCCAAGCAAATTATACACGAACACAACTACGAATTTATCTGCAAAAGTCACGGACCAAGCGGGTCTTGACCGAACCGCTGGTACTTTAGTTGTCTATAAATCAAGCAATGAGAGTGTCGCAAGTTTTGATGAGCTAAACAACCTTATCACAAAGAAAGCTGGAAGAGTCACTGTCTCTGCTACTGCAGAAGGTGTCTCGCAATCATTAAAGATAAAAGTTGTAAAGAACCCTGCGCGTTCAGTTAGTATATCAACAAATGGAGTTGATGAAATCCGAACAGGAGACGTGTTGCGGGTTAATGCTAAAGCTGTTAGCGGTAGTCGCAGTTTTGATGATGTCCCTGTTTATTATTCATTTACTGGTAAGTCAGAATATGGTGAGTTTGGATTACCAGCTTCTGCCCAGATCACCAGTGACGGACGCTTCGTTGCTGAGACCGCAGGAATGTACACTGTATCAGCTTCAGCAGGTGGCTATTCTGCACAAAAGACGGTCAAAGTTGTTCCAAGAAATGTAAATAGAAAAGTCAAATTGGTTGGTCATGGATTGATAACCAACGTTTTAACATCTGACCTTTGGGTTTGGCCTGGTATCGGCAAGCACAAAGGCAAAGACTTTGCGGTTACCGGAACCTGGGGCTCAAACGGTGAGGCGTACTTTTGGGACGTGACNGATCCTGCGAACATGGTCATCATCGACACCGTCACGGTTGATGCCCGTACGGTCAACGANGTNAAGATCTCNGANGACGGCAGGGTTGGNGTGATCACCCGCGAAGGCGCGTCGGACCGCAAGAACGGCTTTGTGATNCTAGATGTTTCCGATCCCTACAACGTTACGATCAGCGCCGCTTATAATGACGATATGACCGGAGGGGTTCATAACGCGTTCATCTATGAAAACCACGTCTACGCAGTCAACAACGGCCGCAAGTACGATATCATCAATATCGATGATCCGAAGAAACCGTTCCGAGTAGGTGTCTACGAACTCGATACGCCAGGACACAGTATTCATGACGTATGGATCGAAGATGGGATAGCCTATTCTTCCAACTGGGCAGATGGTATAGTAGCGGTCGACATAGGCGCAAAAAAACATAAAGAGTCAGATAGATCAAAATCTCAATTCAACCCGCTCCTAGCAAAAGCAGGACAAGGCAGCCCTTCCAATCCCGTTAAGCTAGCTGAAATGAAAGACCCTACAGGAAGAAACCACGCTGCGTTTCCATACTTAAATGAAGAGACAGGCCAGTTCTACATTATTGGAGGAGACGAAAACTTTCCGTGGGGCGTACAGGCGACTAAGAACAAACCATCTAATCCGCGCGGGGGCTATCATTTTATGAATTTCACTGATCCTAATAATCCCCGAGAGGATGCGATTTATGAGGTTCCAGAAGCGGGCTCACACAACCTCTGGATATATGGCGATATACTTCTTGCTGGTAATTATCAGGGCGGATTAAGAATTGTCGATATTTCTGGTGAGCTTTTGGGCGACATATATAAACAAGGACGCGAAATAGCCCACTATTTATCCTACCACAAAGATGGAAGAATACCTAACGCACCGATGGTTTGGGGAGCACAACCATACAAAGATTATATCTTCTTTTCTGATATGAACTCTGGACTTTATTGTGTGGCATATGAAGATGAACAAAAAACGGCTTCAGCTGAATAATTAAAGGAGATTATAATGAAAAAAATTACCACTATTTTATTTTTATCAATCACGATAATCCTTGGTCAACCCCCAAGATCGCAAAACTCTAACCTAAAATTTGTCTTTGAACCGGATAGTATTTCATTAAACGTTGGTGAGAGCAAGGCGTTAACCGTTCGTCTTGTTGATAAGGACGGTAAACAAGCAAAAGGAATGTTTATGGTGCGCGGAGCGCGTAAAGCTCTATCTGTCGAGCCTAGACTTAGCGATTCTACCGGAGTTTCAAAAGTAACTGTAAAAGCTTACAAATCTGGAAAACTCTCAGTGCGCGCATATGCACGCGGAGTTAAAGGTGGCTACGTATCTGGCAGGCTTAATGTTTTTGTTCCTGACCCGCCACTGGACCGCATTGTCTTCGATGAAACTATCGATAAGGTTTACACCGGAACAACGGTAAACTATTCAGCCAAGATCTATGATGAAGCTAATTTAATTAGAGACGATCTAGAGGTAAAATTTTCCTCAAGCAATAAAAATACAGCAGAGTTTGATCGATTTGGTAATCTTAGCGTCAAAAAAGCTGGAAGGTTTACTGTAACTGCAGCTATTGAAAACATTGAGAAAACCATAAAAGTTAGCTCTAAAAAGAACCCCGTTAAATCTTTGAAAATAGTTGCAGATGCTAAGGAAATACGCACCGGAGACGTTATCAAATTTACTGCTAAACCCTTGAACTCAAGAGGTGGGTCAGTAAAAGACGTCCCAGTGGTATATTCATTTTCGGGAAAAGCAGTTTATACTGATAATTTTGTTAACAACAGATCGAGCGAGTCTGTTGGTCTGCCCGCAGCAGGTTTAATTACCGATGAAGGTAAATTTGTTGCTGAAACGCCTGGTATTTATACTATCACTGCTCAAACAAGTGGCTTTTCTGCTATGGCAAAAGTCAAAGTAGTTCCCAGAAACGTTCAAAGAAGAATTGAAGTGGTTGGACATGGAACTGTATCAGACCATCATACTTCAGATCTATGGGTGTGGCCCGGCATTGGAAAGCACAAAGGAAAAGACTTTGCAGTTACAGGAACCCACAGCGCGGATGGTGAAGCATATTTTTGGGACATAACCGATCCATCAAAAATGGCAATAATTGATACGATTAAAGTAGATGCTCGAACAGTAAATGATGTTAAAATTAGTGAAGATGGACGCGTAGGTATCATTTCAAGAGAAGGTGCATCTAACAGAAAAAATGGTCTAGTTATACTTGATGTAACCGACCCTTACAATGTCAAAATAACAAAAATGTACGATGATAACTTAACTGGTGGTGTTCACAATGTGTTCATTTATCAAGATCATGTATACGCGCTAAGTGCTGGTACGCGCTACGATATTATTAATATCAGCGATCCAGCAAATCCATTTCGTGTTGGATCTTATGAGCTAGATACTCCTGGCCATAGCATCCACGATGTTTGGGTTGAAAATGGAATAGCCTATTCATCTAATTGGGCAGATGGTGTACATATTGTAGATGTTGGTGGTATTCCACAAAGCGAACAGTCTAGAGATAAAAAGAACTTTAATCCATTTATAGCTTTAGCTGGAAAAGGAAGCCCTGGAAACCCTATTAAGCTCGCTAGTAAGTCCGACCCCAATGGACATAATCATGCAACATTTCCATTTGTAAGTCAATCTACTGATAGATTCTATATGATCAATGGTGACGAGTGGGCTAAACGTATACCTGGATCAGAAGAAAGTATTTATCAGGGCGGATTTCATTTCGTTGATTTTACAGATATTAATAATCCTGTTGAAACAGCGATTTATCAGGTTCCAGAAGTAGGTTCACATAACCACTGGGTTGAAGGCGACATTCTTTATGCCGGATATTACTATGGAGGAATAAGGGTGCTAGATATCTCTGGTGAGCTACTTGGCGATCTTTACGCTCAAGGAAGAGAAATAGCTTTCTTTGAGGGTAGGGATCCTAATGGAAAAATTCCTAACGAAACAAATGTTTGGGGTGTTATACCCTATAAAGGCTTGATCTATTTTGCTGACCATTATAATGGTCTTTGGGCTGTTAAGCTTGTTGATGAAGAACCAATGGGGACAAACTAATGATTATAAAAAAAATAACAATCTTTCTTTCACTTTTCTTCGTTTTTAGCAAAGGCGTTTTAGCTAATGATTATTATGTTTATGTTTGCGCTGAATCTGAAGACGAGGTCGCCCTTATTAAGTTTGATGGNAAAAAAGCTGTTGTTGAAAAAACTATTCCTGTTGGGGTATGGCCTTTAGAGATNGAAGGNCCACATGGAATTACCGTAGCTCCNGANGGACAGCACTGGTATCTATCAATGGCGCANGGAATGCCNTATGGCCACTTGTATAAATANTCTACAGGAACAGANAAGTTCGTAGAGAGAGTTGAGCTTGGAATGTTTCCAGCTACTATGGAAATATCAAAAGCTACGGGCCTTCTCTATGTTGTTAATTTCAACTTACATGGAGGTCATGCTGACGCTAGCACGGTCTCTATTGTTGACCCTGAAGATATGATTGAGGTAGAAAGAGTAGAAACTGGCGTTATGCCACATGGATCGAGAATNTTGAATAACGGTATGAAGCACTATTCAGTAGCTATGATGTCTGGAACTCTCTACGAAATTGATGCGATGTCTATGGAGCTATCAAGGACGCTTTCAACTTCTCCACCCATGAAAATGAGCTCAAAAAAAGGAAAACATTCNTCGCACAATATGCATAAAATGGACCATTCGATGCATGCATCGAATAAAAAATCAGGTAAGAAACCCATGGGCAACATGTCAATGAATCACAATATGCCACCTGAAAAACCAACATGGGTATATCCCCACCCAAACGATAAGCTTTTATATGTTGTTAACAATGGCACCGATAATGTTGTTGAGGTAGATGTAGAAAAATGGAAGGTCACGCGAACCTTTAAAACAGACAAAGGTCCTTACAACTGTGAAGTAAGTAGAGATGGAAAATATCTAGTTGTTACCTATAAGAGCGCTGCTAAAACAGGAGTATGGGATCTTAAAAAAGGTAAAGAGATTGCAAAATTTAAAAACACNCGCAAAGTTACACATGGAGTTTCTATTTCNCCAGATAGCAGATACGCATTTGTATCGGTTGAGGGTGTTGGTAAAGAGCCTGGAGCTGTAGAGGTTTTTGACTTAAAAAATCTTAAAGCAGTTGCCGTAGCTGAAATAGGTAAACAAGCTGGTGGCATTGCCTTTTGGAAAATGACTAACTAAAGTNAGTNTACTTTCTCACGCTCACCTTTAGTCATTTCTAATACTATCTCAGTGCTTCCCTTGAAGCTTTTATGTTGTTCTTTTGTAGCTTTGNAGAAATATAGCACCGTTAAAAANTAGAGTANGTGGAACCACCACTCTGAAACTTTACCAAAATAAAAAATTCCGTCAATTATTACTGTANCCATAAAAAGCATTGTAACCATCATTGTGGGTGGATACAACNTTCTCTTTATAGCAAACATTCTTTTGTAGAGGTCNTTACCTAGCTCAGGGTGAGACTCTAAATACTCGCGTANATTAACACCGGTACCAACAAAGAAAAACATAACAAGAGTTTGGGCAGCTATAAAGACAATGCTAACCATCAAATCAAAAGTTATTCTATTTGTAATCCAGAAATCAAAATAATGATTCAATCCAATTTGNATCAAACCTGCTCCAGATATTGCTATNAGAACATAGCAAAGTATCATAAAAAACCACATTATACGTTGACCTCAAACATTAAAATGAAAGTATATACAATCTCCATCTTGAACAATATATTCCTTTCCTTCTAGCTTTGCCAGACCGGAATCTTTTACAAGTTTTTCGGATCCCATNTTTACCAAATCATCATATTTTATGATTTCTGCTTTTATAAATCCCTTTTCAAAGTCAGTATGTATTTCAGATGCAGCTTTTGGTGCGCTTGAACCTTTTTTAATTGTCCAGGCCCTAACTTCTTTTTCACCACCGGTAAAGTAAGTTTCAAGATTTAAAAGTGAAAAAGCCCTTTTTATTAAATGATTTAACCCAGGTTCAGATAAGCTATATTCATTTAAAAATTCTGATTGTTCTGCTTTATCTAAGACAGAAATTTCTTGCTCGACNTTTCCACAAAGCTTGATAGCTTGCCCNCTNTTACCATTAATTGTCGATAGGAGTATATCTGAATGTTTTGAATTCTTTTCTGACATCAGCTCATCCTCATTAATATTTGCAACGTACATGATGGGTTTTGCTGTCAATAAATAAAGCTCGTTAATCATTTTCTGTTCTTCGCTTGTACATTTGTAGCTTCTTGCAGGCATTCCATCATCACAAAACACNTTAAGTTTTTTTACAAATTCTAATTTTATCCCAGCGNTTTTATCTGATTTAGAAAGCTTTTCAAGCCTTAATAGCCCCTTTTCGATTGTATTAAGGTCAGCAAGCAAAAGCTCCGTTTCAATGAGCTCAACATCNCGTAANGGGTCAACGGAATTTTCAACATGTGTAACATTCTCATCTTCAAAACATCGAACCACATGAACAATTGCATCAACCTGACGTATCTGAGCGAGGAATTGATTGCCAAGACCCTCTCCTAAACTTGCTCCTTTTACTAGACCTGCAATATCAGTGAATTCAACAGTTGCTGGCGTGACTTTTTCTGGATTATAAATATCTCTAAGTGCATCCAGTCTTTCATCGGGCAAGGGCACAATTCCAATATGAGGTTCAATTGTACAAAAAGGATAATTTTCTGCTGGAACTGAAGAAGAGGTTAAAGCATTAAAAATTGTTGATTTACCAACATTAGGAAGACCGATTATCCCGCACGTTAATGACATAATCTTAAAATGTCTTTTGTAAATTTAAAAAGGGTCAGCCGCCGGGTCTTGACCGTAGTCCCAAGTTAGATTTTCAAACAAACCAACTTGTAGATCCTTTGCAAAGTAAATTGCTTTATCTTTTACTTTGAGCACTGCATCGCCCCAAACCATATGAGTAGGCCTGGTTATAAATTTTTTAATATCAATCTGGTAGGTAATTTTTTCATGGTAGGGTCTAACTTGACCTTTAAACTTTAAGTCTTTAACACCAAGCGCTCTCCCCTTGCCTTTTCCGCCTGCCCAGGTAAGAAAAAACCCAAGCAGTTGCCAAAANCCATCAAGACCTAAGCAACCAGGCATCACNGGATCATTTTTGAAGTGGCAATCAAAAAACCACAACGATTTATTGATGCCAAGCTCCGCGGTTATTTCACCCTTTCCATACGCACCACCCTCATCTGAGATNTGGACGATTTTATCCATCATTAACATGGGAGGTGTTGGTAGTTTGCCATCTAAANTTTCAAAAAGTTTTCCAATACCGCTATTTAGAAGATCTTCTTTAGAGAATCGTTTTTTTCTGCTCATATTCTTTCCACTTCGTTAATAGAATTTACCGATAAATACATTAAATCATTCATTGTTTTGTATGTCGTTCTTTGATTTGATTTTTCATTAAATTTAAACTCTAATTAAAGGAGTTTTATATGTCAGAATGGGTTTTGTTATTAGGTGGCTCAACCGGACACGGTGCTGCTACAGCAAAAAAATTAGCTCAAGATGGGTATGGAATCATTGCTTTTCATTTTGATCGAGGAGAGGCTAAAAAGATAGCTGAAGAGACGATTAAAGAAGTGAATGAACTTTCAAATGGTCGCTGTCATTATTTCAATACAAACGCAGCTTCAGAAGAAGCTATAGAAACCTACTTACCCCAAATTAAAGAGATTACAGATGGATCGAAATTAAAACTATTACTGCATTCAATTGCATTTGGAACCACCACCAATTTTTTTGGAGAAAAGCCAGTTACTCAGCGTCAAATGGATATGACAGTTCACGTTATGGGCAACTCAATTTTATATTGGACGCAAAAACTTTTTTCAAATGAATTACTTGGTAGTGGCTCAAGAATCATCGGACTAACCAGCGAGGGAAATTATTTAGCTATGGAAGGTTACGGTCCAGTTAGTGTTGCAAAAGTTGCTATGGAAGCGATCATTAGACAGATTGGGTGGGAACTCGGTCAGTTTGGAATTACCGCTAATTCAATCCAAGCTGGAGTTACCCCAACGCGAGCGCTGACAAAGATAAACGACAGATGGGAAGATTGGGTTGAGAATACAAAAAAAAGAAATCCAATGCGAAGAACTACTACCCCAGAAGATGTCGCTGGAACCGTCTCGATGTTATTAAAGTCCGAAGCAGACTTTATTAATTGCTCAATAATTTATTGTGATGGTGGAGAGCATAGATCAGGAACAATCTAATCTATGATTCAGAATTATCTAACTCGGATCTTTTCTTTATAAGATCCAATAGATCAAAATGCTCTTTTGTTGGTTGAAGCTGAAAACAAGTTTCAGCTTCTTTTAATGCATAATCCCACCAGCCTTTTTTTGTATACATTAGCGATAAGTTATAATGAGCCCTACTTAAAGACCTAAATTCTTCTCTGTTTAAGTTTTTGCCAGAGGTTGGGTAAAGCCTGGTTACCTCTTTGAACTCGAGAATTGCATCATCAACCAAGCCTTTTTGTGCATACCATTCACCAAGCTCTAAATGACGCTTTGGGTCATCTTTGCAGCCACTTGTAAATGTTAAAAAACATATCAAAAGCGCTGTCTTAAGTATAAATGAGTACTTCATAATAATATTTAATTTCAGTTTAGAACCTCTACAAAAGCAAAACATTTATGTGTTAAAAAATTAACCATTGAGTAAAAAAGTGTATATCAAAATTACGCTTTGCCTCCATGAGAGGAAAGATTTGAAATATCAAACCCATAGGATCCAATAGCTGCTTCCCACATTTGCTCATCTTCGCAATTAAATACAAAATCAGAACTTGCATCCTGTATCATCCAGTCTCCATTTTCAACTTCATCTTCAAGTTGGCCTGATGACCATCCCGAATACCCCATCATAAACTTGAACTTACAATCTTTATTTTCATGAGCCTTCTCTAAAATATCTATATGACTAGACATAAACAAATTATCTGATACCTTTACTGAATTGTTTACAAAAATTTCTTTGTCATGGAGCATGATCCCGCGCTCCACTGAAACCGGACCACCAATATATAATGGAGAATGTCTATTTAGGTTCGCATCAGTTTTTCTATTAAGATCACTATATATTTGAGAACTTAACATGTCATCCAACCTTTTATTTATAATCAAACCAACTGCGCCGTTGCTATTATGCTCACACACAAAGATGACGCTTTTAGAAAAAAGATTATCCTGCATATGTGGAGTTGCTATTATGATTTGGTTTAAAAGACTATTCACAATTTTTTGTAGGTTACACTGTAAATCATTTTTTGATGGTGATTAGAAAATACCTAGATTCTAGGTCGCAATTAACCAAAAAATACTTTTTTTAAATAAATAATTACAAAATGAAATCAAAAAATGAAAAGATAGTAATTAAAGGCGCGCGCCAACATAACCTAAAAAATATCGATGTAGAAATTATTAGAAANAAGCTTGTTGTGGTTACAGGGCTCTCGGGTTCTGGAAAATCATCTTTGGCATTCGACACGCTTTATGCAGAAGGNCAAAGAAGGTACGTTGAGTCGCTTTCTTCATACGCACGACAGTTTTTAGGTTTAATGGAAAAACCTGACATCGACTATATTGAAGGCTTATCTCCAGCCATTTCAATCGAGCAAAAGGCATCCGCAAGGAACCCTCGCTCAACAGTGGGAACCGTTACCGAGATACACGACTATCTAAGATTATTATACGCTAATATTGGAAAACCTCATTGCTGGCTGTGCAACCGACCAATTCAAAAACAAACCGTTCAGCAGATTGTTGACTCAATCATGAGATTCAAGAAAGATTCAAAAATAAATATTTTAGCACCGGTAATTCGAGGAAGAAAAGGTGAGCATAAGACCGCACTTTCCGATGTAAAAAGAGAAGGTTTTTTGCGCGTTAGGATTAATGGAGAAATAAAAAATATTGATGATAAAATAAAATTAGCTAAAAATAAAAAACATACTATTGAAATTGTCATAGATAGACTTATTCTAGATGAAGACTACATGGAGAGACTAACTGAATCAGTTGAGCTTGCTTTAAAAATCGGCTCCGGAATGATAATTATTCATGAGTTGCCAAATAATGACCATGTTTATAGCGAACATTTTGCCTGTCCCCATTGTGAGGTCTCAATGGAAGAATTATCAGCGAGAATGTTCTCTTTCAATTCTCCTTATGGAGCATGTTCAAATTGTGATGGCCTAGGATCACATATGGAGATTGACCCTGAAATGGTTGTGCCTGATAAAACTAAATCAATCATCCAGGGAGCTATTCTCCCTCTAGGAGAACAGCCCAGGGGGAATTGGTATGGTAGTGTATTGAAAAGCCTTTCTGAAGAATATAATTTTAATTTTACTACACCATGGTACAAATTAGATCCTAANGTTCGTGAAATACTGCTTATGGGAACTGGAGTTAAAAAATTAAAAATGAAATATTCCTCAACGCGTTGGAGCGGGACTTATACTGGTGGATGGGAAGGTGTTATTTCGAATCTTATGCGCCGCTACAAGCAAACAAAATCCAATCATATAAGGGACTGGATTGAACAATTCATGAGCATGAAACCATGTCCAAAATGCTCAGGTTCACGGTTAAAAAAAGAATCTCGCGCTGTTACTATAAGTGAAACAAGTATAGGTCAGCTTTCTTCATATCCCATTAAAGAGATCAAAGAATTTTTTGATAGGTTAAAGTTAAACAAAATGGACTCGGNAATTGCCGATCAAATAATTAAAGAAATTAAGAAACGAATAAGTTTTTTAATTGATGTAGGTCTAGACTATTTAACTCTAGATAGATCTGCCACCACTCTTTCTGGGGGAGAAGCTCAAAGAATTAGACTGGCTACTCAGATTGGAAGTCAGTTGGTGGGTGTACTATATATTCTTGATGAGCCCTCCATTGGTCTNCACCCAAGGGATAACGCTCGATTGCTTAACTCCTTGAAAAAACTGCGAGACCTTGGTAATTCAATTATCGTAGTTGAGCACGACCAAGAAACCATGGAAGAAGCAGATCAAATAATAGATATAGGTCCTGGAGCTGGTGAGCATGGAGGAAAGGTTGTTTTTTCAGGCACCCCAGAAGAAATCTTAAAATCTAATTCATCAATCACCGGAAAATACCTTTCAGGAGAAAAATCAATTAAGCTTCCCAGAAAAAGAAGAGCTGGTAATGGAAAACAGATATCTTTATCAGGTGCCAGTGGAAATAACCTCAAAGAAATCAAAACNAATTTTCCCCTGGAGAAATTTATTGTAGTTACAGGGGTAAGCGGATCTGGAAAAAGTACTTTAGTCAATGAAACTCTTTATCCAATTCTTGCGAAAGAATTGAATGGATCAAGAGCTTATCCTTTACCCTACAAAGACGTAGACGGTCTTCANTATATAGATAAGGTGATAGATATAAATCAAAAACCCATTGGAAGAACACCAAGATCCAATCCTGCAACATATACCGGAGTGTTTACATTTATTAGAGACCTGTTTTCTCAACTTCCTGAAGCTAAAATTCGCGGCTATAAACCTGGTAGATTTTCGTTTAACGTAAAGGGTGGGAGATGTGAGTCNTGTGAGGGGGATGGCATTATAAAAATTGAGATGAATTTCCTACCAGATGTTTATGTAACTTGCGANGTCTGTAAGGGTGCGCGGTACAATCGAGAAACGCTTGAAATAAAATATAAAAATAAAAACATCGCAGAAATTTTAAACATGTCGGTTGAGGAGTCATTAAGTTTTTTTGCTAACATTCCTCAAATAATGAAAAAACTAACAACGCTTAACGATGTTGGATTAGGTTATATTAGACTAGGCCAACAGGCTACGACTCTTTCAGGCGGAGAAGCACAGCGAATAAAACTATCTACCGAACTTTCAAAATCAAGTAGAGACAAAACATTTTATATTTTAGATGAACCTACAACCGGTTTACATTTTGAAGATGTTAAGCTATTGTTAGGAGTATTACAAAGATTGGTTGACAAAGGAAACACTGTTGTNGTTATTGAACACAANTTGGATGTTATTAAGAGCGGTGACTGGATTATTGANCTTGGCCCAGAGGGAGGAGTTGACGGTGGNAGGGTATTAGNATCTGGAACCCCAGAGCAGATCACTCTTGATAAGAATTCTCATACTGGCCGATTCTTAAAATTGGCACTAAAATNAAAAAAGGNATCNTNATGAAAAACCCTAAAGAACTTGAACAATTTTATAAACACTGGGAAACCACNAAAGACCTTATTGACCAATGCATTGATATAATGCTNAACTTACGTCAATCTGGTCATCCTGGTGGATCTAGATCAAAGGTTCATGCTATGGTTTCAACATTACTCTCTGGTGCTATGAGGTGGGATATTCGTGACTCAGGCAAGGTATTCTCCGATAGATACGTTTTAGTTGCAGGGCATACNAATCCAGTAGTTTATGCAACCCTNGCGGTTCTTAATGAAGCCTTNCGAATAAAGTTTGACNAAACAAANCATGAAAAATATAAGCACCANAAGGGTGAAGATTTCCANCTTGTTTGGGAAGANTTGATAACCCTCAGGAATAATAAAGGATTGCCNGGACATGCAGAAATGGAAGGAAAGACACTCTTCTTTAAATTCAACACTGGTCCAAGCGGACATGGGTCACCNGCAGCAGCGGGTGAGGCGCTTGCCCTTAAGCTTGCACGCGCTTCCGATGTTAAGGTATTTGCNTTTGAAGGNGAGGGCGGNTTAACGACAGGAGCNACTCATGAGACCATTAATTCTGCATGGGGNCTTGGGTTNGGGAACCTAGTTTACTTTATCGATTGGAATGATTTTGGTATTGATGCGCGNCCGTTTAGCTCAATTGTTTATGGAACTCCAGAAGATTGGTTTGGCTCNCATGGTTGGCACGTTGAAGGNACTTCAAATGTTGAGGATTGGGGTAGTCTTACAGAGGCCTACTACAAACTATTAGTTGAAAATNCTGATCCAAATATTCCTAAGATTATTTATGGAAAAGGAGTAAAAGGTAGAGGATATCATAAAGTTGATTATGCTAGTCATGGCNCGCCACATAAAAGAAATTCCGAATTATTTTGGAAAACGAAAGAAGACTTTTCAAAAAAGTATAATCTAGAATTTGAAGGTTTTAATGAAGAGCAGGCTCCCACTCGCCAAGGNCAAGAAGANCAAGCGCGCTCNTATTTNCATTCAGTGTTCTCAGTAATGCGCTCTAAACCNGATCTGGTGGATTANCTATCGAGCACNNTATTNGAGCTTGGCNATTCAGTACCTGAAAAAATTGACTCNTGTAGAATAACGAACGTAAATCCAGCAAAGGATAGTGATTTGTTTGATGTAGATTCACTGCCAGATAATCTTTTTGAGGANGTTGGAGCAAAAGCGCCAAATAGAGTAGGCCTATCNAAATACGCTAGCTACATTAATTCAAAATCNATTCAAAAATATGGAAGGCCNCTNGTNATAGCTATGAGNGCTGACCTAGCNGACTCAACAAATATATCTGGTTTTGCCAAAGGGTTTGATGGATCTAAGNATTTAGGTTTNTATAATTATAAAACGAATCAGANTAGCCCACTGATTCCTCANGGNATAACTGAATTTACNAACTCTGGAATGTTNGCGGGTCTTGCTTCTGTTAACTTTCATAGCGANCCNTANGAAGANTTCAANGGCTTCTTTGGAGCGATGAGCACTTATGGNTCGTTTAGTTATCTAAAATATGGTCCAATTAGATTGTTTAGTCAGCTAGCGCAAGACTCAAATCTTAAAGTTGGAAAACTCATTTGGGTTGCAGGGCACTCTGGACCAGAAACAGCTGAAGACAGTAGAACTCATTTTGGTATTTTTGCCCCTGGGGTAACACAGCTTTTTCCTGATGGTCATATAATTAATCTGCACCCTTGGGAACATAATGAGGTTGCGCCAGCTCTAGCCGCTGCGTTGTCAACCGAAGTTCCAATTATTGCGCTGCATTTGACTAGACCGCCAGTAGAAATTCCCGATCGCAAACAACTTGGGATGTCATCACATCTTGATGCTTCAAAAGGAGCATATGTCATTAAAGATTTTGATGAAAAAGGTGAAAAAAAAGGTGTTGTAATTGTTCGCGGAACCAGCTCAACAAATTCCATTGTGAATTTGCTAGATATTTTGAGAAAAGAAAATTTAAATGTTAAAATTGTGGCGGCAATTTCTTGGGAGCTATTTAAGCGGCAATCTGAAGAATACCAAAAAACNATAATATCAGATATTGAATGGTTGGATTCAATGATTGTTACAAACGGAGCTTTGCGTTTAATGCATAAATGGATTGGGGGTAAAATAGTTGAAGACTATAGCATGAGNCCAGANTTTGATAACAGGTGGAGAACNGGAGGTTCGGTTGATGAAATTGTAGCAGAATCTAAAATTGATAGCCTAAGTGTCTTAGATGGNATAAAAAAATTCGNAAACGAAAGAGATAAAAGAATGGCTGCAATTANTAGTTCTTTGCCCAANGCTTAACAAAATTTGACGACTGCTAATCAATTTTGTAGTTTAGACCTGCTATTTAATCAATTATTTTATCCTTTGAGTTCATATTGACAGAAATTCATATTAACGATCCTCAGCCTTTTGATGAGGATCTTAAAGTAGAAAAATCTCTTAGACCAAATCAGATTGATGAATTNATAGGACAAAAAGAGATTGTAGATAGTCTTAAATTATACATCGAAGCTGCCAATAATCGCGGAGACTCTCTTGATCACGTATTATTTTTTGGCCCTCCAGGACTTGGCAAAACNACACTTTCAGTAATTATAGCGCGTGAGCTTGGAGTAAATATTAAGCAAACATCAGGCCCTGTTTTAGATCGTGCTGGTGACCTTGCNGGTATNTTAACGAGNCTTGAAAANAAAGACGTNTTTTTTATAGATGAAATTCACAGATTGAATGCCATAGTTGAAGAATATTTATATTCTGCCATGGAGGACTATAAAATCGAAATTATGATTGANAAAGGACCAAGCGCACGCAGTGTTCAGTTAAATGTTGAGCCTTTTACTTTAGTAGGGGCTACCACAAGATTGGGTAGCCTTACATCNCCTTTAAGAGANCGGTTTGGAGTTTTACTTCGATTTGANTATTACGAAAGAGAAGATCTGTANGAGATTATTAAACGCTCAGCGGAAATTCTTGAAGTTGAGATAGATAAAGATGGNGCTCTTGAGCTTGCTAGTCGGTCCCGCGGAACACCCAGAATAGCTAATCGNATTTTGAGAAGAACTAGGGANTTTGCTGAAGTTAAAGCAAATGGAAAAATTGATGGATCAGTNGCAAACGATTCGCTTTCTTCNCTAGGAATTGATCGCCATGGNCTAGACTCAATGGANAGATCNATNCTNGAAACTCTTATTGATAAGTTTAACGGTGGACCTGTTGGTTTAAANTCATTAGCTGTTGCGGTTAGTGAAGATGTTTCAACNATTGAAGATGTATATGAGCCATATTTAATTAAAGAAGGATTTATTCAGCGCACGAACCGTGGACGTATTGCGCAAGAAAAAGCCTACAAACATTTAGGAAAAACTATAACAAAACAACAACAAAGGTTATTTGAATGATTGAAAAAAAGAAAAAATGGAAACTTGCAGATTTTGATTACCCCTTACCAGAGAAATATATTGCNCAGTACCCGGCTAAACGCAGAGACCAATCTAANCTTATGGTCATACATAAGGANACAGGNGATATTGAACATAGAACNTTTTCGAACTTGCCTGANTACATGAAAAAAAACGATTTATTAATTACCAATAATACCAAGGTTTTNCCAGCTAGATTNTACGCAAACAAAGATCGNACNGAAGCAAAGGTNGAGGTTTTTCTNCTCAGGGAGNTAGAAAATGATTTATGGGAGGTAATGGTTCGNCCTGCGAGAAAAGTACGCATNGGAAACAAGTTNATGTTNACGAAAAACGTGTATTGTGATGTAATAGATAACACGATTTCAGGNGGNCGAGTCGTACGATTNGAATATGAAAATGAAGATATTTATGAAGTAATTGATAAGGTTGGAATCTCCCCACTTCCACCCTACATAAAAAGAGAGTCAGAGCCAAAAGATAAAGTTAGATATCAAACAGTTTTTGCTGAACAAAGAGGGGCTGTCGCTGCTCCAACAGCTGGNCTTCACTTNACTGAAGGTNTAATTGGAAGAATTCACAAAAAAGGCGCCAAAACNGCTCACACNACTCTTCACATAGGCCTNGGAACTTTCAGACCTGTNCAAGTTGAAGATCTTAATCGNCATCAAATGGATTCAGANTANTTTGAAGTNTCGCCCGANACNNCTATGTTGATAAACGAAACTAAGAAAAAACGAAAAAAAGTTTTTGCGGTTGGNACCTCAACTGTNAGATCATTGGAGACAGTNGCNGTATCTGGTTTTCAAGTATCACCAAAACGAGGATGGACAGACAAGTTCATTTATCCACCTTATGAATTCAAGATGGTAGATGCAATNATAACTAACTTTCACCAACCAAAAAGCACNTTNCTTATGATGATTTCAGCTTTTGCTGATAGAGACTTAATTATGAAAGCTTACAGAGANGCTAAAAAGAAAAACTATAGATTTTTAAGCTANGGCGATGCAATGCTAATCATGTAATACNGATANATGTTTACTACTGCTATAATTCCAGCTGCTGGATCGGGAAGGAGATTTGGTGAGAAAAAACAGTTTAAAGTTATCAACGGTGAGCCCTTAATCTTCCATACGCTCAAGCCTTTTGTTGAATCAAAAGTTATTGATGAAATCATTATAGCTTCATCAGATGAATCCATAGATCAAGTTAATAAAATTCTCATAAGTTTAAATTCGCAAAAAAACATTAAAGTTGTAACAGGATCTTCCTCAAGACAAAGTTCAATCAAAAATGCAATTGACTCAATGAGCGAAAAGACAGAATTAATTTGCATTCATGATGCTGTAAGGCCATTTGTAACAAAAAAATTAATTAAGAAAATAATAACAAACCTCAATGACAACGATGCTTTGGTTGTAGCAAAAAGGTCGACCGACACTCTAAAGCTCATTGCTGATTCTNTAATCAAGAAAACNATTAACAGAGAAGAAGTTTGGCGCGTCCAAACTCCACAGGTGTTTAAGCGAAAAGCACTAATGAATGCCTACAGTAAAGCCCTNAAAGAAAACTTTACGGCAACCGATGATGCAACATTGCTAGAAAAAGCAGGATACAAAGTAAAAATATTAGAAGATATTTCAANAAATATTAAAATTACAAATAAGGAAGACTGGACAATTGCGAAAGCATTGTTTAGNTTAAANAATAATGTATAAAGTTGGTATTGGTTATGATGTTCACCAGTTAAAAAAAGGTGAAAAATTGATATTAGGTGGTATTGAAATTGAATCTGATTATGGTATTGTTGGGCACTCAGATGGAGATGTTTTAGTTCATTCTATAATAGATGCAATACTTGGCGCATCTTCAAAGGGCGATTTGGGTTCGTATTTTCCTAGCAACGATGAGAAATGGAGGAACTTCAAAAGTTTAAAAATGTTAAGTATGATTTACAGTGAAATTAAAGACCAATTTACCGTACTGCATCTAGACTCAATAGTTGTGCTCCAGAAACCAAATATCTCTAATCACATAAATGAAATGAGATCAAAAATTGCTGACACCATTCAAGTTGATTTGTCTTCAATTTCTATCAAGGCAACCACAACAGATCATCTTGGTTATATTGGTAAAGGTAAGGGAATTGCTGCCCAGGCAATTGCAACGTTGATTTTAAAATAAAAAAATGATTGTAGAGTCCCATACCAAGATCAATCTTGGGCTAAAGGTTCTAAATCAAAGACCAGATAGCTATCACAATATTGAAACAGTATTCATTGAAATTGATTTTGGTGATAAGCTTACCATAAAAAAACTCGAGAGTGGATGCAAGATAAGCTCAAACGCTGGCTGGATGCCCTTAGACAGTACAAATTTATGTTATAAGGCATACGAGCATATGTCTGAATTTGCTGATAAGGATCTTGGAGTGTCGATTTACCTTGAAAAAAGGGTTCCGGCCGGCAGCGGTCTTGGGGGTGGCTCTGCGAATGCAGCGGAAACTATTAAAAGTTTAAACTCCATTTATGAGCTTAAAATGAGTCAAAATGATCTTGAGCAAGTTGCATCACAAATAGGCTCTGATGTACCTTTTTTTATACGTGGAAAAAAGCAAGTTGGAGGGGGAACAGGAACAAGGCTTACCTCAATTGATTTCCCAATGAAAAAGAAAATACTTTTGGTTATACCAGAGTTTTTGATTGATACAGGATGGGCTTATAGCCAAATTAAAAATAAATTGAAATCTAAAAACAATAGTACTAATTTTGCGGACTTGAAGAGAAATGATTTTCTCTCATTTAATAAGTTTTTTGAGAATGATTTTGAAAAAATTGTGATTCCTTCATATCCAGAGATTGGAACTCTAAAATCCAAATTATTAGAGTTAGGTGCAAGTTTTGCCAGTCTGTCGGGAAGCGGCTCGACTGTGTATGGAATTTTTGACGATGAAGCTTTAGCATTAAAAGCTAAGTCATATTTCTATTCCTCGCACAAGACCATTCTAGCCAACCCAATCTGATATATAGTAGCAATTTCTTCATTATGTAATTAAAGATACTTACTGGGGCGTCGTCTAATGGTAGGACACCGGGTTTTGGTCCCGGCAGTTGGGGTTCGAGTCCCTACGCCCCAGCAAAAATTATGAATGAACAATTA
>PBOO01000025.1 GCA_002724475.1 Fidelibacterota bacterium
GAAGGGCGGATTAGTAATGGCTATAGATCTTAATGTCCCTGTTATTCCGGTTGGTATAATTGGAGCACGATCTTATACTAGAAACAGATTTGATCATAAGAAATCAAATCACTTAGAGGTTAAAATTGGTAAACCATTGAACACAAAAGATCTTACCTACAAAGATAGAAATGATTTTGTTAAAAAAGTTAGAACAGAAGTCATAGGATTGATCGATGAATAGAAACTTTAATGCTTTATAAAATTGGTAAATTGAAAGAGAGAGTAATTTCTCTTCAAGAAGGAAATAACAAAGTAGTTTTTACGAATGGTTGTTTTGACATTTTACATCCTGGTCATTTTCAGTATTTAAAACAATCAAAGGATTTAGGCGATTTTCTTATAGTTGGAATTAATTCGGATAGTTCAGTAAAAAAATTAAAAGGAACTAGTAGGCCAATCAATAAAGAGCAAGTTCGCTCTCAAAATTTAATAAAATTAGAATATGTTGATGCCGTGATTATTTTTAATGAAGANACTCCAATTCAACTNATCAAAAGTTTAAANCCAAATATTTTAACTAAGGGAGGTGATTANCAAGAAAGTGATATTGTAGGCTCTAAATTTGTANAAAAAAACGGGGGGCAGGTNAAAATTTTACCATTATTAAAAGGGTATAGCACAACTAATATAATTCAANGAAAAGGAAAAGGCTTGACTGCGGACTANNGGTCCGATTAATTTCGCCTCCNAAATCACTCTATCTATTTATGAAACAAGGATTTAGACNATTTAATATTTTTTTANTTTTCATTGCTAGNATTGCTCTTTCTCAGGAGTCCAATGNTAACGGTTCAGCCTTTACTGGAAGCTCATTAAGTGAATCTAGATCATCTNATAGCGCTAGTAATGAAAACAGACTTCCTGATCTTTTGAGGGAGGCTAAAATACTACTTTCAGATGCATTTATTTCTGATGTCATGAATGACACTCTTGAGGTAGTATATAATTTAAACCGTATTTTTGATTTATTGTCTGAAGCGGATCAATACGGTGAAATGGATGATGAAGANCGAGAAGAGTTTGATCGTTTTGANGAATCCCTTGTTTCACTGTATTCTAAAAAGTTTAGCACNCTGGATAAGGTAGATGCTTCTTTGACTGCGGAGAATATGCGCATGGACGTAACCTCTCTNACTGANCCGCTTGAGGTAGAAATGGGTGCAACACAATTTGTTGTTATTGAAGATAGAGATGGTCACATACCTTTAGTTCGTAACAAGAAAGTAGATCAATTTATTGAATACTTTAAAACAAAAGGTAGACCTCAATTTGAGATTTGGCTTGATAGATTAGAAGTATATGGACCAATGCTTTCAAAAATTATTGATGAAAATAACCTTCCTCCTGANCTTTTGTATTTAGCAATGATTGAATCTGGTTTAAATCCTAAAGCTCACTCAAAAGCTGCAGCAACAGGNATGTGGCAATTTGTTTATTCAACAGGTAAAATATATGGATTGAAAAGAAACTGGTATGTTGATGAGAGAAGAGATCCTGAAAAGTCTACGAGAGCAGCAATGGCCTACCTTTCTACTCTTTACGAGGAATTTGATAATTGGTATTTAGCACTAGCAGCATATAATTCTGGCGAAAANCGGGTCAGAAGAGCAACAAAGCTTCACCAAACAACAGATTTTTGGCAATTGCATTCATTNCCTCGNGAAACCCGAAATTATATGCCGTATTTCCTATCGGCAACAATCATTGCAAAAAATCCTCAGGATTATGGATTTTCAAGAAAAAAGAAAAGTAAAAAACCCTACAAATACGATTTGGTTACCATTGAAAAAAGTGCAGACCTTACTGTTTTAGCAANAGCAGCAGGCACTTCCTATAAAAACCTGCAATCTCTAAANCCTGAGCTTCGACAATCAGCAACGCCCTCTGAGNCTTACGCTCTAAAAATACCTGAAGGTACTAAGNAAAAATTTATTAAAAACTACAACGCATTACCAGAAAATGAGAGGTTTGCTCCTCANTTTATTACTCACAAAGTAAGAAATGGTGAAAGCTTGTGGTANATTGCGCGAAAATATAGAGTATCGCAATCTGACCTTATGGCTGTAAATAAAATTAGAAACAGAAATATGTTGCGCATTGGTCAAAAGCTAACTATACCTGTTCCAGGAATGAACATTCCACGATCTACCAGGGTCCAGCTGTCCTCAAGTCATAACAAGGTCATATATAAAGTTCGTAGAGGAGATACGCTTGGGCATATTGCAGAGGATTATAGAACACGCGCTTCAAAAATNCGACAGTGGAATGGTATGAAATATGGACAACATATTTTTCCAGGTCAAAAATTAACACTTTGGGTTAAAAAATAGATGAATAGACCAAAAACCAACATTAATTGGATCTGGTGGGGTTTAGGCGCATTCTTCTTTGCAGTAATTATCTTTAGGGTAGGTGCTGCTTCAGCGGTCTCTAATTTAGAAGGCAGCGGGAAAAAAGTTGGTATAGTTAAAATTAACGGTCCCATTTTAACTTCCGATGCTGTTGTATCTCAGCTTGAAAAGCTTAAGAATAGAAAAGATATCTCTTCTATTGTTATACGGATCGATTCACCGGGGGGTCTCGTTGCGCCTACTCAAGAAATTTATGAAAAAGTCAAATCTCTCAGAGGTGTAAAGCCTATTATTTCAAGTATGGGTTCTGTAGCTGCCTCGGGTGGATACTATATTGCATTGGGTGCAGATACGCTTATTGCTAACCCAGGAACGATTGTAGGAAGTATTGGTGTTATAATGAATTACCCAATTGCTACTGAATTGCTCGGTAAAGTAGGTATAAAGTTTGAAACTGTTAAGAGTGGTGGACTTAAAGATGTCGGTTCATATTCACGAGAGGTTACTGAAGCAGACAGAAGACATCTTAACGATATGGTTACAAATATTCATAATCAATTTATAGATGCAGTTAACGATAACAGGTCGATTGAAAAATCTGAACTCATAAAATTAGCCGATGGAAGAGTTTTTACGGGTTTACAATCTAAGGATTTAGGCCTCATTGATCTATTAGGTACTTTTGAGGATGCAGTCTCTTTAGCAGGATCTTTAGGAAAAATAAAAGGTGTCCCGAAAACGATTCAAATAGATAAAAAGAATTCATCATTAATTGATATGTTCACTTCCAATATAGAACAAGCAACTAGCAGCTGGTTTGATGAATTACCTGCATATCGTTGGAAAATGGAGTAATTATCATGACTAAACAAAACATAGTAAATATTGTTTCTGATGCTACTGGATTGACAAAAGTTGAAACTGAAGCCGTAATGAATGGAGTAATGTCCACGATTATTGAATCACTCGGAAGAAATGAAAGAGTTGAGTTGAGAGGATTCGGTACGTTTGGCGTAAAGCATCGTAAACCAAAAAAAGCTCGAAACCCAGGAACAGGTGAGTCAATTTTTCTTCCTGAGCGGCATGTGCCAACTTTTAAGCCGGCAAAGAACATGCGTTCCCATGTAAATGAAAGTCTAAAAAAATAAAGAGGTTAAATGCCCTGCGGTAAAAAACGAAAAAGGCGCAAAATGAATACTCACAAGCGTAAAAAACGCTTGCGCGCCAATCGCCATAAAAAGAAAAAAGTATAGGTTTTACATTCATGAAGCAAGCCAGAATGCTATGGCTTATTGTATTTATGCACATCTCAGCTCCATTTGTCAGTGGCTGGGGCTATGAAGGGCATAGACGCATTAATTACATTGCATCATTCCAGCTTAAGGGCGATTTGGGTAGTTTTTTAACAAAGCATGCCGAACTCCTAAAACTGTATGGTCCTGTTCCTGATTATATAAAAGGAATTGATAGAAACGGATATCATCATCATTTCATTGATGCGGATTACTATGATACCTTCCCTTTCGATAACATACCACGACAAAGATCTGACTTTTATCAAAAATATGGCGATGAAATGATCAAAAAAATGGGTGATGCTCCGTGGTATATTGAAAAGCTTTGCGATCGAATCATTTATTTAATGAAAAATAATCGCTTTGAAGAAGCCCTTTTCAATATGGGTGAGCTCGGTCATTACATTGCAGATTTACATCAACCTCTTCATGTCATAAAGAATTATAATGGTAAAGAAACAGGTAATGAGGGCGTTCATTTTAGATGGGAAGTCCGACTCATTGATGAATATGTTAGACGTATAGACCCCATTGGTGAGATAGAAAAAGTAAAAGATCCAATCTCTTATGCTTTTAAGATTGTCAAAGAGTCATTTTCTTACCACCAGGAAATACTTTTAGCAGATACTAAAGCAAGAGCATTGCTTACATCAGATCAGGCAAAACAATTACGTTCTTATGATATCTTAAACTTTGAAAAGCCTTATTTAGATATTCTATATAGTGAGACAAGAGAACTTCTCTACGATAGGCTAGGTAGAGCTCCAATCAGACTTGCATCTTTGTGGAAATACTGCTGGGAACAAGCGGGAAGCCCAGTTCTTCCATAATGGATTATAAAAATACTCTATCAGTAAGCCAGCTTACGGCTCAAATTAAAAACTTAATTGAGTCAAATTATACTTCAGTTATAGTGAGGGGTGAAATATCAAATTTTACCCATCACACCTCTGGCCATATGTATTTCACGCTTAAAGATTCTCACTCTGAATTACGAGGTGTAATGTTCAAAGGTAGTAATAGTACGCTAACATTTAATCCAAAAAATGGATTAGATGTTGTTGTAATGGGAAAGCTGTCAGTCTATGAAGCTCGGGGCCAATATCAGATTATACTTAATCACATGGAGCCAGCTGGAATTGGCGCGCTTTACCAGGCTTTCGAAGAGACTAAAAAACGTTTGCAGTCTGANGGGTTGTTTGANAAAGAACAAAAAATGCCCTTGCCAAAATTTCCATCTANAATAGGCATAGTAACTTCCAAGACTGGAGCTGCATTAAGAGATATGTTGACAATTTTCCANCGAAGAGCACCTCAAGTAAGAATCATAATTCGATCCGCTTTAGTACAAGGAAGCGAGGCCGCTACAGATATTGTTTCTGGGATAAAAGATTTATCCTTAATTGAAGACATAGACCTNATTATTATTGGCCGCGGAGGAGGTTCTTTTGAAGATCTTTGGCCCTTTAACGATGAAACGTTGGCTAGAGAGATTTCAAACTCTAAAAAGCCAATAATCTCTGCTGTGGGTCACGAAACAGATATTACAATAAGTGATATGGTAGCGGACTTGCGTGCCCCAACTCCATCTGCAGCTGCAGAAATAGCCATCAATAATATTTTTGAGATTTCACAAAAAATTGATATTCAAACAAAAAGAATTAATAATGTAATTGAATCAAAAATTGCATCTTATTGGCAAACATTTGATAACTTAGTTGAGCGACACAAGTTGCAAAAACCAATTAATGTTTTCAAAAGACACCGTGAAAAAATTGAAAATTATGATAAAAACTTAAAAATTATCATGGGTAAAATATTTTCTTTAAAAGACTCAAAGCTCCAAGGTTTAAAAAGTAGTCTTGAAACGTTAAGCCCAAATAACACTTTGAAAAGAGGGTATAGTATAGCTTTCAATGAAAAANATCAAATCATAACAGATCCAAGCACTATAGCCTCAAACGAATCATTTAATTTAAAGTTGGCAGATGGTGAAATGTCTGCTGTTAAAAAATAAATAAANNGAGANTAACANATAATTATGACAAACGAACANACATTTAATTTTGAGNATTCAATGAAAAGGCTAGAAGAAATAGTTAAAAGTTTAGAATCTGAGAATCAATCACTTGAAAAAAATCTCCAGCTTTTTGAAGAAGGATTNAAGCTCTCAAAAGANTTAAAAAAACACTTAGATGGCGCNGAAAGAAANATAGAAATACTAACTAAAGATNTNGAAGGTAATNTAAAATTGGAAGAATTCAAGGAAGATGAAAAATAAGCTNTCAAAACAAAAATTTGGAATATGGGGAAATACTGANAAAGACACNTTCTGGTCCNTNCTTGATCCTATTATTGAATGGAGCAAAGACAATTCACTTGATGCGCAAATAACTACTCGCATTAAAGACTCCCTGCCAGATGATTTTAGTCATGATTTGAATGTTATTCAATCAGCTGATGAGTTCGACAATTTAGATTTTTTGATCGCACTTGGGGGTGATGGTACCATACTTTCTGCTGCAAGAGCTGTGGGCAAAAGAAATACACCTATACTTGGGGTCCATTTAGGAAAACTTGGATTTTTAGCTGAGGTCACNGTNGATGAAATGTTCAAAAGATTAGATCAATTAGCGGTCNAAGATTTTTNAATTCAACCAAGAATGGTTTTAAAAGCNACTTTATCCAATNAAAAAGAATCAAAAATTTTTTATGCTTTAAATGATTTTGTAATTGATAGGGGAGATTCCCAAAGAATAATCAATCTCGAGCTTTATGCGGATGAACACTTTATTTCATCCTACAATTCTGATGGGGTGATTATAGCAACCCCAACGGGTTCAACGGCNTATTCTTTATCTGCAGGAGGACCAATCATGGTACCTAGNCTTAGNGCTATAGTAATTACACCATTGAGCCCACACACTTTATCTTTGCGACCAATNGTGCTAAATGACGATCAGGTTATTNCAGTAAAATTAATCGAAGAAGGCAATGTNGCTTTTGCTGTTGATGGNCAGGTCCATGAGAATTTTTCAAAAAATACAAAATTAACTATTGAAANATCATCCTTCTCAATTAATATGATCTCGTTNCAAGATTCAAATTATTTTAAAACCTTGAACACTAAAATGGGCTGGGGAAAAAGAGGAGATCTGTAATTTTAGTCTGATTCGAGCTCGACTAGTGAGGATGCAATTAGTTCTATAAAAATATTTANTTGTTTTAGCAAGTCCATCAATTGTGAGTGGAGCTGGTTGAGCTCAGCTGATTTGCCAGATTGATTATCTTGACTGCTAATTCTTTCAAATCGATCCAATCTATATTTCTGCTCAAAATCTTTGTTTTCTTGTCCTTTAGATATGATCTTCTCAGCCTTAGCTTTATCAAACTTAACGAAAAATTTATCTAAACGCTTAACTTGCTTAATAAGACGTTGGTGGTATTCTAAGATCTCATCTTGATCTTCGCTAGAAAATTGCTCATTAATACCTTCTTTTTTTGAAACAAGAGAGCTGAACCTCAATCGAATGAGATCATTCATTGAGTTTAAATAATTTACAATTGACGTCAATGTAAACAATTCTTTTGATTGTCTCGAGCTTAGATCAGAATTACTTGTAGCGACTAAATATTCTGTTATTTTTTCATTTAAAAAGTCAATTTTTTCGATTCGTTGATGAGTAGCGCTCATAAGATCAAGTTCTTCGTTTTCAACATCCATTGTACCTTGACCTTCAAAAAACGGGCGAACAAGAGTACCCACAACTCTTTCAGTTAGACCAACAACACCTTTTATCTCCGCCTGTGCATTATTGATTGCAGCGGTAGGTTGGTCAATTAGGCTATCATCCAGATGCAATACTGCAGGTTTTTCAATATTTCGATCAGATTCTTTATCGGGAAAATAGTGTATGATTGTCTTTGCTATGTATCCTGTAAATGGAATGAAAACAATGGAGGCAATGATATTGAAAATGGTATGAGCATTCGCTATCTGTCTTGGAATGTTTTGCGAGGTTTGTGAAACCAGATCAGCAAATGTTGGAATCCAAAAGCAAAAAAGTAAAACCCCTATGAAATTAAAAGTGACATGGGCAACCGCTACGCGCTTAGCATCTCTTGAAGCATTTAAGCCAGCCAATAAGGCTGTTATGCAGGTACCTATATTCGCTCCNAAGATTAAAGGTATNCCAGCCTCAAGNGTGATCGAACCGCCACTTGCAAGAGTAATGACAATACCAGTCGTTGCGCTACTGCTTTGAACAAGTGCGGTAAATATCGCACCAGCTAAAATACCTAAAAAAGGGTTTTCAAAGCTTGTTAAAATGCTGTTGAAAGCTGGGTCTGATCTAAGCGGCTTCATTGTGTCAGACATTACTTTCATGCCATAAAACAAAAGTCCAAATCCAAGTATCACGTATCCTAAATTCTTTACGGTATCCTTTTTAGAAAATAGTGACATCAAAGACCCTGCGGCGATGAGCAGCAAGGCATAATCAGTAACTTTAAAAGCAACAATTTGAGCTGTTACCGTGCTTCCAATGTTTGACCCTAAAATAACNCCAAGAGCTTGAGAAAACGCAAGNAGGCCTGAATTTACGAAGCTTACGAGCATTACAGTAGTGGCGCTGCTACTTTGAATTACCATTGTCACAAAGGCTCCGACAAAAACAGCAAGATATTTATTTGACGTGAGCTTTTCAAGGATGGTTCTCATGCTGTTGCCAGCAGTAACCTTCATGCCGTCGCTCATCATTTCCATACCATAGAGAAACATTCCCATACCGCCGAAAAGACCAGTCAAAAGCAAAAAGAAGGAAATTGAATCAGGATCTTTTCCAGCAGCAAGAAGCGTACTGGAAGATAAGCAGGCTAATAGCGTAAAAATTTTGATTGAATTCTTTTTTCTAGTTAACAACATTACTCAAATATTAATTAATTAATTTTAGTTTATAAAGATTATTTCTTGAAAAGATTCTTAATTACATATGATACGATCTTTGGATTCTCCTTTAGTCTTCTAATCGAATAATCAAACCAGGATTTGCCAAAAGGTACGTATACAGTAACTTTATACCCTTTAGCCTTTAGTTCTTCAAGCTTGCTCTTCATTGGCACTCCATAAAGCACTTGAAACTCAAACCGATCGGGAGGTATTTCTCTGTTTTGAATTAACTTTTCAAGATTTGAAATAAGATTTAGATCATGAGTAGCGAGACTTGCATACCCCTCTCCATCAAAAATTGTTTTAGCAAGTAGTTCAAAATTTTCATTTATTTTATTTTTATCATTTATAGCGATTTTTGAGGATTCTTTATAGATGCCTTTGCATATACGCAAATTGCAATTTACTCCGCTAAGCTGAATAACGTCATCAATGCTTCTATAAAGATAAGCTTGGGTTACCGCACCGACTCTTGAAAACAGTTTATTGGCTTTTTTAAAGAGTTTGTAAATGTCATCAGTGTGTTTTGAGCTTTCCATGTCAATAGTTATAGCAACGTCCTTTTTTTGACCATAAGCTGATAATTCAAGCAATTGCTTTTCACAAAATGCGTAATCTAAGTCAAGACCAAGATGGGTAAGCTTTATAGAGATTGAGCTATCAATACTTTTTGCTGAGATAAGATTGATTAATTCTTCGTACTGCACTCTGATGGCTACAGCCTCATCTTTAGTCCTCGTAAATTCGCCCAAAATATCGATAGTTGCTGAAAAATTATCCGAGTTTAATCTTTGTACAATTTCTAAAACCTCATCAATACTTTCGCCTGCAACATAGGGCTTTGCAAAAGGTTTTGCGGCCCATCTAGGAAGAAATGGCATCGTTTTAGAAATTATGGAATTAACTAGTGACATTTAATTGATTAATTTAAATCTTGTCAATCTGTTGCACCAAACGCTATTGTGAAAAAAACATACAAAATTGACCAAGTTTATCTTGACCAGACTTNAGCAAAAGCTCTAAATTAAAAGTCTTAAAATCATTCAATTGATTTATTTATGTATCGCGACTTCGGAACTATATTCGTATTCATCTTNATAGGTATTGTCCTAATNTANTTGCCATTACTTATTCAAAAGCTTTTNGCGCCAAATAATCCTAATCCTGATAAGTTAGCNACTTACGAATGCGGAGAAGAATCNGAAGGTTCTGCTTGGGTTCAATTCAACATCCGATTTTACGTTGTAGCCTTGATTTTTTTAATCTTTGATGTTGAGGTGGTCTTTCTTTTTCCATGGGCAGTTGTATTTAACGACCTAGGACTGTTGGCCTTTGTTGAGATGGGNATTTTTCTACTAATCCTAATTGTAGGACTTGCCTATGTTTGGGTAAGGTCAGATCTTGATTGGGTTAAGTACAATGTAAAGTATGGTCGTGGGCGTTATTCTACTNTAATTAACAAAACAAATTCACCAGGAAAATAATATAATGGGTCTGTTAGAAAATAAATTTCAAGATAACGTAGTTGTCGCATCTTTAGATAAAATACTTGGTTGGGCTAGATCTACATCACCGTGGTATTTTCAATTTGGCTTAGCCTGCTGTGCCATAGAAATGATGGCTTCTGCAGCGAGTCGACATGACTTAGAAAGAATAGGTATGATGCCTCGATCATCACCTAGGCAAGCTGATGTAATGATAGTTGCGGGAACAGTTACTATGAAAATGGCACTCCGTGTAAAAAAACTATATGAACAAATGGCAGATCCTAAATACGTAATATCAATGGGAAGCTGCGCTACCAGTGGTGGTCCATATTGGCAGCATGGATACCATGTGCTCAAAGGGGTTGATTTGGTAGTTCCGGTTGATGTCTATGTCCCGGGTTGCCCTCCAAGGCCAGAGGCTCTCATAGAAGGCTTATTAAAGCTTCAAGAAAAAATTCAGACTGAGCGTCCCCTTACTAGAAAACTTGCATGACATTCAATGAAGTCAAAGAAGCTCTTTCAGATCAATTTCCAGGATCTGTTATTCAAAATGATGATCTTCCAGAAGGGCAAATAGAAATTAATTCAGAAAATTGGCTTGAAGTTGCTACGTTCATGAAAACCGATCCAAAACTCTCTTTCGATCAGTTAGAGTGTATTACCGGTGTTGATACAGGGGATGATGGGCCATTGCAAAGCCATTACAATTTTCATTCTATGGAACACAGACATAAAGTCGAGATTGTAATTAATCATGATCGAAAAGAACCTAAGGTTGCATCCATTGAGCAGGTCTGGAGAATAGGTGATTGGTTTGAGCGAGAAACTTTTGACATGTTCGGTATAGTCTATGAAGGGCATCGCGACCTTAGAAGAATTTTATGCCCAGATGATTGGGAGGGGTGGCCACTCAGGAAAGATTATGAAACACAAGAATCATTCCATGGTATTTTAGTACCAAAAATCAAGGAAGAAGAAGGTTGGGAGTAGTTCAGGGCGACCAAATGGTCCTCAACATTGGACCTCAGCATCCAAGTACGCATGGCGTTTTACGTCTTGAGGTTATGACGGATGGAGAAATTGTTTCAAAGATTACTCCACACTTAGGTTATTTGCATCGTTGTTTTGAAAAGCATGCAGAAAATGTTACCTACGAGCAAGTTATTCCATTTACCGATCGTTGCGATTATCTAGCATCGATGAACAGTAATTTTGGCTATGTTGTGGCTATGGAAGACCTTATGGAGATTGAAGTATCTGAAAGGGTTCAGTATATCAGAGTAATTATGGCTGAATTAAATAGGATAGCAAGCCATCTTCTAGCTTTGGGCGTGTATGGTTTAGACATTGGTGCTTTCACCCCATTTCTTTATATGTTAAGAGACCGTGAAAGAATTTTGGATATGTTTGAATATACATGCGGCGCTCGTTTGCTTTACAATTATATGTGGATAGGTGGAGTCTCGCATGACCTTCCGAAAGATTTTGAAAAAATTTGCTTTGAATTCTTGGATTACTTTGAACCGCAAATCGAAGAATACAATAATTTGTTAACCTACAATAAAATTTTTATTGAACGCACTGCTGATGTTGGAGTCATTCCTGCAGACATTGCAATTAGCTATGGAGTCTCGGGTCCAAACCTGAGAGGGTCTGGAGTTAATTGGGATGTGCGAAAAGATGAGCCATACTCAATTTACGATCGTTTTGAGTTTGATATCCCCACCGGTACTGGAGAGTTTGGTACTCTTGGAGATTGTTTTGATCGATATTGGGTTAGAATGCTTGAAATTTCTCAAAGCGCTAAAATCATCCGCCAAGCCTTAAAGGATTTACCTGGCGGTGATGTTTTTGAGACAATGCCAAAAAAGATAAGGCCGCCCAAGGGTTCAATTTATAGAAGAACAGAAAGCCCTAGAGGAGATTTAGGATATTATATTATGAGTGATGGAACTCCTTCTCCAAGTCGTGTTAAAATGCGCTCACCGGCATTCACAGCCCTTTCTTGCTTGGATGAGGTTTCAAGCGGTTGGATGATATCTGATGTTCTGGCAATCTTAGGTAGTTTAGACATTGTCCTTGGAGAGATAGATCGATGACCGTTGATTTTTTGATCGATCTATTTTCTAAGTTCATCGATGTTCCTGTGGTAGCGTTTTTATTAGCTGTTACTATAGCGGGAATCCCACTTTTTGTGCTCATGGCTCTCAATGCAACTGTTGCGGTATACGTTGAACGAAAAGTTTCAGCCTTCATGATGGATCGTATNGGTCCAATGGGCCAAGGCCCAGGTCTGCACGCTGGTAAATGGGGTGTCCTACAAACGATTGCTGATGCATTGAAATTGCTTATCAAAGAGGATACAGTTCCCGCCTCGGCTGATAAATTACTTTTCAAAATGGCACCATTCATTATTTTCATTGGAGCTTTCTTGGGTATTGCTGCATTGCCGTTTAGTTCTGTCCTTCAAGTCGTTGATTTCAATGTGGGAGTATTCTACATAATTGCCGTTGCATCTGTTGGTGTTATTGGAATTGTAATGGCAGGNTGGGCATCAAATAACAAATGGTCGCTTTATGGAGCAATGCGATCTGCTGCTCAAATTATTAGTTATGAAATACCCGCTGGTCTTTCAATAATTGTACCAATTATGATGGCCGGTACTATGAACCTGCAATCCTTGATTGAATTTCAAACTGGNTCGGTATGGGGAATTCTACCCAATTGGATNATCTTCAATAACCCGTTTAGTTTTTTAGCATTCTTTATATTCTTTATTAGCGCTGTAGCCGAAACCAATAGAACCCCCTTTGATATTCCTGAAGCTGAATCAGAGTTNGTTGCGGGTTGGATGACTGAATATTCAGGGTTCAGATGGGCCGTTTTCTTTTTAAGTGAATATGCAAACATGTTTGTGGTCAGTGGTTTAGCAGCCACAGCATTTCTTGGAGGGTGGCAGAGCCCAATACCGGGACTATTTAACTCTCCCCTGTGGGGCTTGTTTTGGTTCTTGGGAAAAATTATTTTTCTCATATTTGTGATGATGTGGTTTCGTTGGACGTTTCCCAGGCTTCGGGTCGATCAGCTAATGCACGTTTGTTGGAAAGTTTTTATCCCCATTGCTATGTTAAATATTTTTGGAGTAGGAATTTGGAAGTTAATTATTGGATGATATATGTCTAGATATTTTACAAATATATACGATACAGTAAATACCCTATGGACAGGAATGCGAATAACATTTCGCCATATGATGAATATTCGTAGGGATAACGTAACCCTGCAGTACCCTGAAGAAAGATGGCCTAGACCAGAAAGAAACATTGGNTTTAACCATGAAGACTANAATGTTATCCGTTCAAGATTGCACGTNGACATAGATGATTGTATTGGATGCTATAGATGTGAAAGAGCATGCCCTGTTGATTGCATTAAAATAGATACAATCAAATCAGATCGCGGAGAGGATATTCCCTCTGTAAGTCATACTGGNGTAACATCAAATGGAACTAAAAAAGGTTTTGTTGTTAGTCGCTTCACAATAGATATGTCCGAATGTTGTTATTGTAATCTTTGTACATATCCATGCCCAGAAGAGTGTATCTTCATGGTTGGTGGTCCAAACAGCTCCAAACACCCAATCGATTACGAATTCTCTGAAGTCGATAGAAAAGACTTAATATACGAGTTTGCAAAAAAACTTACCCCGAAGCAAAGAGAGGGCTTAACAAAAACAGATGAAAAGGCAGAAGCGTAGTGGCTGATTTTGCCTTCTGGTTAATAGCAGCTCTGACACTGGGTTCAGCCTTAATGGTTGTCTCCAGCAAAAGCCTTTTATATTCCGCCTATTCTTTGCTNTTTACCTTTATAGGAGTAACGGGTCTCTATGTCTTCCTNTGGGCTGACTTTCTTGCCGTGGTTCAGGTCGTAGTTTATGTTGGAGGAATTCTAGTTTTGATCATTTTTGGTATTATGNTGACCAATAAGATTTCTTCAGTGAACATTAGTCATGCCTCTGTCCAAAAAGGNGTAGGGGCTGTAGTTGTACTTGGATTTGTTGGTGCTTTGAGTTTTATGGTTTATTCTACTCCCTGGATTCAACTTCCNAATNCTGAGCCAGCAGAAACTACTAAACTTATAGGCAATCTTCTAATGATGGATTATTTGTTACCATTTGAAGCAGCCTCTTTTCTGTTGCTCGGAGCACTGATTGGAGCGACAACCCTTTCAAGGAAAGACGATTAATGGAGACCCTCAGCAATTATCTTTTAATTAGTTCTATACTTTTCTCACTTGGCTTGTTTGGTGTTGTCACGCGTAGAAATGGAGTTGCTGTCTTAATGGGAGTTGAGCTCATTCTTAACGCCGCAAACCTTAATTTTTTGGCATTTGCCAGGTTTGGCGGAATGAATATGTCCGGTCAGGTTTATGCACTTTTTGTCATCGTTCTAGCAGCTGCAGAGGCCGCGGTTGCCCTCGCAATTATTATAAATATATTTAATAACTTCAACACGATCAATATTGATGATGTTAGTGAGCTTAAACAATGATTACAGGTAATTTTATCACTGACGCCTGTCTCTTGATTCTATTTTTGCCTCTTCTAGCGTTTCTAATCAACATTTTCTTTGGTAAGCGACTCCCAAGACAAGGAGACTGGGTATCGGTTGGCGCTATACTCATCACTTTAGTTTTATCGCTTTCTCTTTTCATTGGAATGCTTTCAGGGTGGAATTATAAATTTTCACACGAGGTGTATTTTTCATGGATCGATCTAGGAGCGTTTAAGATTGATCTTGGTTTTTGGGTAGATAATATTACTATTGTAATGCTTTTAGTGGTTTCTCTGATCTCNAGCATGACCCATATCTTTTCTCTAGAATATATGAAAGGGGATATTCGTTACAATAGATATTATGCCTACCTGGGNCTCTTTACGTTCTCAATGAATGGAATTGTTTTAGCTAACAATCTAATGTCTTTGTACATTTTTTGGGAACTAGTTGGGGTTAGTTCTTATCTTCTTATCGGGCACTGGTTCGAAAAACATTCTGCTGCTGACGCAAGCAAAAAAGCCTTTTTAACTAATCGAGTTGGTGATATAGGTTTTTTCATTGGCATTATGATAATTTTTACTGCCATTGGTTCGTTTAATTTTCAGCAGCTTTTTGATGGGGTATCTAACGAATTGATATCGGGATCACTTTTGACCTTGGCTGGCTTAGGACTTTTTATGGGTGCTGTTGGAAAATCATCTCAGTTTCCACTCCACATTTGGCTTCCCGATGCCATGGAAGGACCAACGCCTGTATCCGCATTGATGCATGCCGCAACAATGGTAGCTGCAGGGGTCTATCTAACGGTCCGTTTATTTCCGCTCTTTACAGTTGAAGCCTTAACCATCATTGCTTACGTTGGTGGTTTTACGGCAATATTTGCTGCAACCATAGCCATAACCCAAAACGACATCAAAAAAGTATTAGCATACTCAACAGTCAGCCAGCTTGGATACATGATTTTAGCAGTAGGTGTAGGTAATTACGTTGCAGGATTTTTTCATTTATTAACCCATGCAATGTTTAAAGCTTGTTTATTTTATGGATCTGGTTCAGTGATTCACGCTATGCATCATTCTTTGCATGAAATGCACGACCATGATACCGATCCGCAAGACATGAGAAATATGGGTGGGTTTAAATCTAAAATGCCCATTACCAGTTCGACAATGACAATAGCTACACTAGCCATTGCAGGAGTCCCTCTTTTTTCTGGTTTCTTATCAAAGGACGCTATTTTAGCTGGAACTTTATCCTACGTTCAGCATCACCCTGAACATTGGATCTTAGCTCTTTTTGGATTTGGCGCTGCGGCAATAACTGCGTTCTACATGTTCCGATTAATTTTTATGACTTTTTATGGAGAGCCAAGAATGCCAAAAGTGTTTGATGGAATCCATGAATCACCTAAAGTGATGACNTACCCCCTTGTGACTTTAGCCAGCTTAAGTTTTTTCATATTTTATACGCTCCCTTATTTTAACCCGTTTAAGGACTATGGATGGTTCACTAAGTTAATTAAAGCAAGCAACTCCGCTGTTCCTGGAAACCCTACTGCTAAAGAAATCTATGATGGAGTGCATCATGCTCATGATGCAGCTATGATGCTTTCGCTTTTAGTTGCGGCACTCGGGATTGGATTATCTTTTTTAATGTACTACAAGAAAAGCTTGTCAGCTGAGACTTGGGCAAGGCGCACTGGTTTTTTATACAACCTATCTCTAAATAAATATTATTTTGATGAGAATTATAATAGATTTCTCTATCAGCCCTTTTTAAGGCTCTCTAGAGCGGTTGCATATATTGACTGGGATCTTTACGATAAATATTTTATTAATGGTTTTGGATATGTAGCTAAAATTCTTTCCAAGATTACTGGAAGGCTAGACTTTGAGGGTCTTGATCAGACCTTGGTTGATGGTATCGGTCGATCTGCTCATGGTGCTGGAAAAAATCTAAAAACCATGCAAACTGGCAAACTGCAAAACTATATGCTGTTTGCATTGATTGGTGTAATTATTATTTTGGTTATTCAAGTAACCTAATCATTATTTAGCAAGGAAGAGATATGGATCATTTACTGAGTTGGATCATTTGGCTGCCTGTCATCGGCATGGGTGTCATAGCGTTAATCCCTAGAGATAAATCAGTCTTGATTAAACAAATTGCTGCTGTCGTTTCAGGCCTTCAGCTTTTACTCGCCATTTATCTATGGTATATATTTGATGCCAGTAACGGAAATTTGCAATTCATGGAGCGCGTAGAATGGATACCCTCTTTTAATATTACCTACATTTTAGGGGTGGATGGCCTCAGTCTTCCAATGGTATTCCTCATGGCTTTAATTGGGTTCATCGGAATATTTGTNAGTTGGAATGTCACCAATGCTGTTAAGGGTTATTTTTCTTTATTCCTTTTNTTAAATACTGGAGTGATGGGTGTTTTTCTTGCGCTAGACTTTTTCTTATTCTACATCTTTTGGGAAGTAATGCTTTTGCCGATGTATTTCCTAATAGGTATGTGGGGAGGACCTCAGCGTGAGTANGCGGCAATTAAATTCTTTATTTATACCTTAGCTGGNTCGGTCTTAATGCTCATTGCTATCCTTGCGCTTTATTTTACCTGTGGAAATACATTNGACATGCTCCTTCTAATGGAAAGAGCGCCGGTTGCCNTGAATGGAATGTTGTGGTGGGGAATGAGCGCAATTAAGGTNATTTGGGTGTTATTGTTTATAGGATTTGCAATTAAAGTCCCCGTGTTTCCTTTTCATACATGGCTGCCTCTTGCTCATGTTGAAGCACCAACAGCTATTTCTGTCATCTTAGCAGGAGTCCTTTTGAAATTGGGCGTTTATGGAATGCTAAGGATCAATTATACGATGTTGCCAGACGGTGTTTTTTGGTTTGCAGGCGCCCTTGCTGTCCTGGGTTTAATTAATGTTATTTGGGGAGCAATGTGTGCCTTAGCTCAAAAAGATCTCAAGAAGCTTGTTGCTTATTCTTCAGTCAATCACATGGGTTATACCCTATTAGGTATGGCTGCTGTTATAGCTGCCGCAGAAATGAATGGGGCTAACCTTATTAGTGCTCAGGCTGGTTTGGGAGGTGCGGTATTTCAAATGTTTAATCATGGAACTATTTCTGCGATGCTCTTTATTTTGGTTGGTGTGATTTATGATAGAGCACACCATAGGGATATAGAGGGTTTTGGCGGTCTCGCATCTCAAATGCCAATTTATACAGCCTTTGTAGCCGTAGCGTTTTTCGCGGGCTTAGGACTTCCTGGCTTTAGCGGTTTTGTAAGTGAAGCGATGATATTCATAGGCGCGTTTCCTGTGTTCAAAACGGTTGTTATCATTTCTACGCTTGGCATTTTATTAAATGCAGCTTACTTCCTCTGGGCTTTTCAAAGAATGTTTTTTGGTCCAGCAAACGAAAAATATAATGACCTTCCCGAGATAAATACGCGAGAAGTTTTGACCTTGGTTCCTTTAGCAGTTATTACCCTAATACTTGGCGTCTATCCTAGACCCTTTCTTGATTTAGTAGCTGCAACATTGAATGTTTTGATCGATTCAGTGGTATCGTTTGGCGGTCTCGCTGTAGGAATGTAATCTAGAAAACTATGAATAATTTAAATAGTTTAGCTTTCTTTTGGCCTGAGTTGATTTTAAGTGTAACCATCCTTGTTGCAATTATCTCTGATTTATTCTATCCAAGGAAAAATTCACACAAAGTCGCGTTATGGGCACTTGGAGGGCTTTTCCTTGTTTACATAGCTCTTCGACTGCAAGATACTGCTCCTGTAGGTCTGTTTATGAATACAGTTGCCCTTGATCCGTTCTCTCATTTTTTTAAAATTGTAATAGTTCTCTCTACAGCTATAACTATGCTTATCAGCTTAAGATCTGGAGAGTTAAAAGATTATCGGGTAGGTGAATACTTCAGCATAATGACCATTATGACCTTTGGTTTGTTTCTGATGACATCCTCAATTGACGTTTTAATGTTATATATCGCAATAGAGATTGTATCTATAATGTCTTTCTTTCTTGCGGGATATTTAAAACGAAATGCGTCAAGCAACGAAGCTTCTTTAAAATATGTCATTTATGGAGCCTTTTCTTCGGGTATCATGCTCTATGGTTTGAGTATTTTATTTGGATTAACTGGTACTACAAACTTCTTTGCAATGCAAGAAGCTGTAGCAGCGCTAGGACCCGAATCTAATCTTGCCCTAATTCTTGCAACTGTTTTCATTCTGGTAGGATTTGGCTATAAAATTTCAGCAGTTCCATTTCATTTTTGGACCCCTGACGTATACGAGGGCTCACCAACTGCCATCACAGCCTATTTATCTGTTGCTCCAAAGGCTGCCGGTTTTGCGCTCATCATAAGGTTCTTTAATCAGGTTTTTAGCGGTATGTCAGATGGAACGGCTGATTCATGGNTGGCATTAAATGATATACCATGGCCCCAGTTAATTGCAATTTTATCTGCAGCTACAATGACGCTGGGTAACTTAGTAGCTATTCAGCAAACTAGCGTAAAAAGGATGTTAGCCTATTCTAGNATAGCGCATGCAGGATANATGATGATGGCNTTACCCCTAATGTCAACGTCGTCTATTGAGGGNGTNATGATGTATCTATTTATGTATTTATTTATGAATTTGGGNGCTTTCTTTGTNGTNATCTATNTCAATGACGTAATTGGCGGTGAAAGCTTTGATGATTTTAATGGGTTAGGGTGGAAGATGCCTTACATTGGAATAAGTATGACCTTATTTATGGTTGCGCTGACAGGACTACCGCCAACAGCAGGATTTGTTGGGAAATTTTATATTTTTGCTGCTGTTATTGAGGCGGGTTCAAAATTCTATTGGCTAGCATTTGTAGGTGTAATCAACAGCGTTATTTCATTGTATTATTACATACGTGTAGTAAAGCACATGTATTTATCTGGCGAGAGAAGTGATACTTTCAGCAATCCTACTTCAAAACTTGTTCTTGGTATTCTTTTGATCTTGGCTGTACCAAGTTTTGTTTTTGGGTGGTATTTTAGTCCAATTGCAGAGTGGATCTCACAGTCGACCATCCTATTTCAAGGTATGTAATCATTTTGAAGATGGGGTAAATAATTTTGGCTGATATAAATATAAAAAAAGGACACAACATACAGATTGCTGGCAAGCCATCTGATTCTGTATTAACCTTTGACCCCTTGAAGCAAGTCGCCATTCATCCTTATGAATTTAAAGGCATTAAGCCTAAGCTCATGGTCAAAGAGGGCGATAAGGTAAAATGTGGGCAGCCCATATTTTCTTCTAAATCAAATGAAGATATTTCCTTTCCATCAATCGGCGGGGGTACTATAAGTAAGATAGAATATGGTGAGCGCAGACGCATAGAAACCATTTTGATCGATCTCTCAGATCAAGAGGAAACCAATACCCAGCAATCTTTTAGCCTTGAAGATATTGACTCTTTATCAACAGAATCTGCTGTTGATGCGATGAAAAGCGGTTGTTTATTTTCTCTAATAAGGCAAAGACCCTTTAATAATGTTGCTAACCCCAACCAACTTCCTCGAGATATATTCATTTCTGGCTGGAACACTGCGCCTCTTTCTGTAGATTTAGACTTAGCGCTTAGAGGAAGGCGATCGCAATTTCAAGCTGGTATCAAAGTGTTAAATAAATTAACCAAAGGGTCTGTGCATTTATCGTATTACGAAAATACACTCTCAGAAACACTTCTTGATATTGAGGACGCAATTAGTCACAGTTTGACCGGTCCTCACCCTGCGGGAAATGTAGGAATTCAGATTCATCATATCGCACCCATATCATCTGGTGAGCATGTTTGGATTGTAAATGCACAAGATGTTGTTAGAATAGGCCATTTTTTCTTGACTGGTGAATTTGATACCAGGCTTATGATTTCAATCGGAGGGCCATCAGTTAATAAACCGAGCCACATTAAATCACGGCTGGGTGCACCAGTAAAACCCTATATAGATGGCAATATTGTTGAGGGTGAAAATAGAATAATATCTGGGGATGTTCTCACGGGTAAGAAAATTTCAGATAGTGGTTATATTGGTTTTTATGATTCTGCAATTTCCGTGGTCCCTGAGGGTGGTCAGCGTGAATTTCTAGGTATGTTGCGTCCTGGAACTTCAACCTCACGATACAGTTTAACTAATGCGTTCCTAGGTAAATTAACTGAAGGATATAATTTCAATACGCTTAAAAATGGAAGCGAAAGGTATATGGTTCCAATAAATTCATGGGAAGATGTTTTGCCAATGGATATACTCCCTAATCCTTTATATAGAGCAATTTTGGTTGAAGACGTTGAGGAAATGGAACAATTAGGTATCTTTGAATGCGATGAGGAGGATTTTGCTTTATGCAGCTTTGCCTGTCCTAGTAAAATCGACCTAGGTAAAACGATCAAAGAAGGCCTTGAGCTAATTGAAAGTGAAATGTAGATGTTGAGATTCTTATATAATACTTTGAATAAAGCCAAGCCTCATTTTGAAAAAGGCGGAAAATTTGAAAGATTGTATCCTGTTTTTGAAGCAACAGATACTATCTTATTCTCTACAGATGAAATAACAGAATCTGGGCCACATATTCGAGATAGCATCGATACTAAACGTATTATGATTCTAGTCGTCATATCTCTATTACCACTTTATGTATTCGGTGCGTTAAATGTAGGATTTCAAAATGCTTTAGCTCTTGGGATTGAGAGAACTGGTTGGCAAAACTTTTGGGTAGGATTTGGGAATATTCTACCAATTATCGCAGTAACCTTCGCCTCCGGAGCGTTCTGGGAATTGCTATTTGCTGTAGTACGAAAGCATCCTGTGAGTGAAGGATTTTTGGTAACCTGCGCCCTCATTCCATTAACAATGCCTCCCAATATTCCTTTGTGGCAAATCGCTATTGCAACCTCATTTGGAATTGTAATTGGTAAAGAAATATTCGGTGGAGTTGGAATGAATATCTTTAACCCTGCTTTAATGGCGAGGGTTTTCATCTTTTTTACATACCCTACTAAAATTTCTGGAGATAAAGTATGGGTTGCTGGTCCTGATGGCTATTCTGGGGCTACTGCTTTAGCTGTTCCTGCAAGCGAATTGAATCAGCAGGCGACTCAATTACTAGAAAATGTCACCCAGTTTGATTTTTCTTGGTGGAACCTTTTTTGGGGATGGGTACCAGGATCCATTGGAGAAACCAATAAGTTCATGATTCTTTTAGCAGCAATTTTCTTGATCTATATCAAGATCATAAATTGGAGAATAGTTGCNGGAGCCGTGATCGGCTTAGTNTCNACTGCNGTTTTAACCAATTTATTTTCTCCATTTTCTACAAATACAATGTTTACAATTCCCCCCCACTATCATCTAGTGATGGGAAGCTTCTTATTTGGTACAGTTTTCATGGCAACTGAGCCAGTGACGGGCTGCCACACAAATCAAGGAAGATGGATATATGGNATAATTTTTGGAGCTTTGACGGTTATCATTCGCTCTGTTAATCCAGCATATCCAGAGGGNGTTATGCTATCCATCCTATTTGTAAACGCCTTCGCTGCTCTTATTGATTGGTTTGTCATTCAGTCAAATGTTAAAAGAAGGGCTGCGCGTCATGCATAGTAATCGATATACAATATTTTTCACCATGCTTACCACTATGATTTTAGCCTTTGTTCTTTCGTCGGTTTATTCCTCNTTAGAAGAGCAAACCGAAAGAAATGTTCAAGCGGATATCAAAAAAAATATACTTAGTTCATTAGGTTTTACCCCATCAGAAGATATGCCATGGACCACTGATAATGTTGAAAAGATTTTTAAAACTTCAATAACCTCCTTCGTTATTGATGAAACTGGAAGCGTCATTCCTGATATGCTTCCTGAAGATATAGACCCTAAAGTAGATACAGATGCTTATCCTCTTTACAAAAAGATGATTGATGGTAAGGTTGATGGTTTTGCTATCCCAATTTCAGGAAAAGGATTATGGGGAACTATGTACGGATATTTTGCGATTGAACCTGATGGTGCTACGGCAAAAGGAATTACTTTCTATAAACATGTTGAAACCCCTGGACTAGGAGCTGAAGTTGATAAACCTTGGTTTCAGCAAAATTACAAAGGTAAAAAATTTATAGATGATGATGGAGTTCTTGTAGGTATTCAAACTGTTAAGGGTAAAGTTGATCAATCTTCACCTGAAGCATATCATCAAGTTGACGGTATTTCTGGCGCAACGATTACTTCTAGAGGATTAAATGAGTTTTTGTTAAAAGATTTAAAAATTTACGATTCATATCTCAAACAAATAAGAAAGAACTTCAATAGCTAATGGCACTACTAAGTAAATCTTCCAAAGCAGCGGTTTCTGATCCGTTGATGAGTAACAATCCTATAAGCTTGCAAGTCCTTGGAATTTGTTCAGCTCTTGCGGTAACAACTAAGCTTGACATTGCCTTTGTTATGACGTTAGCAGTTATTGCTGTTTTATGTGTTTCCAATACTGTCATATCACTGCTTAGAAACATGATTCCATCAAAGGTGCGAATTATCGTTCAGCTTTCAGTAATCGCATCGATGGTGATTTTGACGGATCTAGTTCTCCAGGCATATATGTATGATATCAGTAAACAATTAACTGTTTTCGTATCTTTAATAATTACAAATTGCATAATAATGGGTAGAGCTGAAGCATATGCAATGCAAAACGGGCCATGGAAATCTTTTCTTGATGGGCTGGGAAATGCCTTGGGATATGGAATTATCTTGATCGCAGTGGCCTTCTTCAGAGAACTTTTAGGAAGCGGTACTATCTATGGAGTAAAAGTGATCCCAGACGCTCTTTATGCTGCTGGTTATGAAAATATGGGGTTAATGGTTTTAAGCCCTGGAGCGTTTATAATTCTAGGTTTAATAGTTTGGGCTCAAAGAATCGTTGGAAAAGTTGAAGGGGAGTAGGTAGTGGAGCATTATTTAAGCTTAATAACCAAAGCTGTTTTTGTCGAGAACATACTTCTTGCATACTTTTTAGGAATGTGTTCATTTCTAGCTGTCTCTAAAAAAGTTGACGCTTCTATTGGGTTGGGGTTTGCAGTCATTTTTGTTCTAACAATCACTGCACCAGTTAATTGGTTTTTATATGGATATCTTCTTGGCGATGGTGCGCTGGCTTGGCTGGGATTTCCTGAAGTTAATCTAAGTTTCTTAAAACCAATTGTTTTTATCGCTGTAATCGCCGCGATGGTTCAACTTGTTGAGATGATCATNGACAACTTTTCTCCATCACTCTATCAGAGTTTAGGAATCTTTTTGCCTCTTATTGCCGTGAACTGTTCTATTCTAGGCGGATCTTTATTTCTAGTTGAGCGTAATTATACTCTTATGGAATCCGTAGTCTTTGGTTTTGGGTCAGGCTTAGGGTGGTTTTTAGCTATTGTTGCTATGGCATCAATTCGATATCGCTTAAGGTATTCAAATGTGCCACCTAAGCTAAGAGGAGTTGGAATTACTATGCTTTTAACCGGTTTAATATCCATTGCATTTATGTCATTTGGGGGGATACAACTATGATTAGTGCATCAACATTTTTAGGTGTGGCGATTTTTAGTGGAGTAATACTTATTCTAGTATTAATGCTAAATCTTGCTGAATCAAAACTTTTACCTCAAGGTGAGGTTACTGTCAACATCAATGGAGATGATGATAAATCACTAAAGGTTAGGCCTGGTTCTACGCTACTCTCAGCACTTGCGACTGAAAGCATTTTCCTGCCATCCGCTTGTGGGGGTGGTGGTACGTGCGCAATGTGCAAGTGTCAAGTAGATGAAGGCGGCGGTGAGATTTTACCTACTGAAAAAGGCCACATTACTCGTACTGAAGCGAAGGATAATTGGCGCTTAGCTTGTCAGGTTAAAATTAAGGAAGATATGAAAGTTCATGTTCCTGATGAAATCTTCAACATTCAGAAATGGGACTGTACGGTTCGTTCGAACAAGAATGTAGCAACTTTTATAAAGGAATTAATCTTAGAGCTTCCCAAGGGTGAAAATTTAGATTTTACAGCAGGTGGCTATATTCAAATCGATATTCCAGAATACCATAATTTGAAGTTTAAAGATTTNAATGTTGAAAAAGAATATCATGAGGATTGGGACAAATTTAAGATTTGGGATGTTATTGCAAATAACGATGAAGATTGCTTTAGAGCATATTCAATGGCAAATCACCCCGCTGAAGGCAATATAGTTATGTTAAATGTCAGAATAGCTACGCCACCCCCCGCATTGTGGGATCAGGTACCTCCCGGAATAGCTTCTTCTTACATTTTCAATTTGAAAGAAGGAGACAAGGTTACAATCTCTGGTCCCTTTGGTGAGTTCTTCGTTAAAGATACTGAACGTGAAATGGTTTATTTGGGAGGAGGTGCTGGCATGGCTCCCATGAGAAGCCATCTCTTTGATCTTCTTGATACGAATAATTCAGACAGAAAAATAACATTCTTCTATGGAGCAAGATCAGCGCGAGAAATGTTTTACCATGAAGACTTTCTGAGGCTTGAAAAAGAGAATCCCAATTTTAAATATGTTGTTGGACTCTCAGAACCAATGCCAGAAGATAATTGGGAAGGCCCTACAGGTTTTATTCATAATGTCGCCTTTGATGAGTACCTCAAAGACCACGAGGACCCTTCTGAGATTGAGTATTATATGTGCGGTCCACCAATGATGATAGATGCTTGCGATAAAATGCTTTATGATCTTGGTGTTGAGCGAGATATGATAGCATATGATAGCTTCGGTTAAAAGATTATCCCTTAAAGATCATTTGCACTGGAGGCTATTATTTGTTTTAATGGCCGCATATCTTTGTGTTAGCTGTAATAATCAAAAGAGCTATATTGATATTACAGGTCCAGCAATGGGCTCTACATATACAATTCGCCTCGTGCCTCAACGAGGTGTAAGAATTGAAACCCAAGAGGTCAAGACAAGCGTAGATTCGCTTCTTGAGGTTATTAATCAGCAAATGTCAACCTATGTTGATAATAGCGAAATATCTCTTTTTAATAAACTCTCTAAAAATTCTGCCATTGTGATTTCAGATAATTTTAAAGCAGTAATTCAGCGTGCTTCTTATTGGTCAAATTTAACAAATGGGGCATTCGATATTTCTTCGTTCCCTTTGGTGAATACTTGGAGACTAGGAAAATTAGATCGTGAAAATAAGGATGTTTGGATTCCACCAACTGATTTAGAGGTTACTGTAGCAAAAAGTAATATAGGTTATAAAAAAATTAAACTTGTTTCAACATCACTCATTAAATCATTTGATGAACAGAAGCTAGATGTGAACGCCATCGCAAAAGGCTGGGGTGTAGATAGGCTTTTTATTTATATTCAATCTTTGGGGTATAAGAACTTTATGGTTGAAATAGGAGGGGAAGTTAGGGTGAGTGGAAGCAATAACAGAGGGGCGGATTGGCGAATTGGTATTGACTCTCCTGAGCCCAATTTTCAGCCCGGAGAGAAAATTTTTGCTGTTATTCCAATAAAAGATAAGGCCATGGCAACCTCGGGAAATTATAGAGACTTTTATGAATATGATTCAAAAAAATACTCGCACATTATCAACCCTATTACTGGTAAGGCTGTTGAATCAAATATTGCCTCTGTTACTGTTTTGGCAGAAAACTGTATGGACGCTGATGCTCTTGCAACTGCTTTAAATATCATGTCGCTTAGCGATGGTATGAAGCTTGTTGAGAGCCTTGATGACATTGATGCGCTGTGGGTAATAAGTAGAGACGGTAATTTAGAAAGTGTTAAGTCTTCAAAAATGAGGCTTGATTAGAGCGTTTTATCAATCTAGNATTCTTAAAAATAGCCCTTTAATTGGTTGGGCTAGGCTTTTGTGANGGATCATCGCACTCACCGCCNTTAAGACATATACAGCTTTCAACATCCCCACCACANGATCCTTGCAGAGGCTTGTTGTTAAAAATGATACCAATAGACATGCCGAGCACTGCAAAGCCAATNACAATTATTGTAAGAATAAAATCCATATACAAATTTAATTTAAATAATAACTAAATCTTCTATCAATAATTAGGAAGATTNCTCAATCAATATTTAAGTTTAACTACTTAATTAACTAACAAATACTAAATGATATTATGAAATTATTTACTACTATTTTGCTGTTCATGACAAGCTTGTATGCTGGCCCTNCAGGCGCACCCCACCTTGAAGGTGGTGANTTATCTATTTTTTGGGTGATACCNTTCGCTGGAATTCTTCTTTCAATCGCTATTTTCCCATTNGTAGCTCCTGATTACTGGCATCATAATTTTGGAAAGATCTCTGCATTTTGGGCTACCTTGCTTATCATTCCTTTCATCTTTAAGGTAGGTTTTTCAATTACGCTCTATGAGATTCTTCATGTAGGNCTCCTCGAATACGTTCCTTTNATTATCCTTTTATTGGCTTTATTCACAATATCTGGAGGGGTTCAGTTAACGGGATCATTGGTTGGCACTCCAATCATAAATACCGCGATTATTTTTGTAGGTACTATGCTTGCAAGCTGGATGGGAACAACGGGCGCAGCTATGCTTCTAATTAGACCTCTTCTTAGGGCCAATAAAGAAAGAAAGCATAAAGTGCATATTGTGGTATTTTTTATATTTTTAGTGGCAAATATTGGCGGCTCACTAACTCCACTGGGGGACCCGCCATTATTTCTTGGTTTTCTTAAAGGGGTTGATTTTTTTTGGACCACNAAAGCAATGTTGATGCCTATGATTTTCATGGTAGTGTCCCTTTTNATAATATTTTATNTATACGATACGATTCAGTATAAAAAAGAAGGCAATCTATCCATTCCNCNNANTGANGAAAAAATTGGNATAAANGGATCCTTTAATCTCTTATTAATTTTAGGCGTTGTTTGCTCGGTGCTGTTGAGTGGTTTTTGGAGACCAAACGTTGAGTTTACGATTTACCACGTTCATNTAGAATTGCAAAACGTGACCAGAGATGTTCTGCTNCTNCTCCTGGCTTATGGTAGCTGGAAGTNTACTNCTAAAGAAATAAGAGAGGCTAACGAATACACATGGTTCCCAATCCAAGAGGTTGCCAAGCTTTTTGCTGGAATTTTCATCACNATTATTCCTGCAATNGCAATCCTAAAAGCAGGTACCTCTGGTGCGCTCGCTGGTATAATTAATTCTGTATCAAGCGATACCGGTCCAGTAAATCACATGTATTTTTGGCTTACGGGAATTCTCTCTAGTTTTTTAGATAACGCCCCAACCTACTTAGTCTTCTTTAACACTGCTGGAGGCGATGCACAAATATTAATGGGAGAGTTGTCTCAAACACTTCTCGCAATCTCTGCAGGCGCTGTNTTTATGGGGGCAAACACATATATTGGAAACGCGCCAAACTTTATGGTTAAATCGATTGCAGAATCTTCTGGAATAGAAATGCCCTCATTCTTTGGATATTTCCTCTATTCATTAGTCATTCTGTTTCCTCTATTTGCAGTTATTAGTCTGATATTCTTTGGTTCATGAGAATATCAAAAGTAACAACAAAGTCAGGTGATAAGGGTAATACTAGCCTTGGTAATGGGGAGAGAGTTTCTAAATCACATCCTCTAGTAGTNTTATTGGGCGATATTGATGAGCTTAACTCCTATATTGGAAACGCAATTACTGTATGCAAAGATGAAGATGTTATGGACGATTTGCAATCAATCCAGCAAGACCTTTTTAATTTAGGTGGCGAAGTTTCACTGCCAAATTCTGGAACGATATTAATTAACGATAGTAGATTGGATTTTCTTGAAGGAAAGATTGACTCATTCAATAGAAGTTTAAAACCCCTTAAGGAGTTTGTCCTTCCTGGGGGTGATGAATTTTGCTCTAGAATTCACATAGCAAGATCAGTTTGCCGAAGAGCTGAGCGCTCATGCGTAGACGCTTTAGACGTAATCACAGAAAGCAATGTTTGGCTTCCTTATTTGAACCGGCTGAGTGATTATTTTTTTGTCTTAGCTCGCTTTATTTCTTCGGAGCAGGGCTCTGAAGAAATACTTTGGGATAGGGAACAATAGCCTCCTCATTCCGTAGTATTAATCGATAAAATATTCATAAATTCTACGTTAATTATTGTTATGCTTAACTGGACTATATTAAATCAGCGTATAAAGAGTTCAAAAAGAATTGTACTCTCAACTCATCAAAACCCTGATGGGGATGGCCTTGGAAGCGCTGTCGCCATGTTTCATTATATTAGTACCTTGGGTATAGATTGTAAAATCCTACACATTTCAGAATTTCCAAATGGATTAGGTTTTCTAAATAAAAAAGAGATTATCGAAACTTATAATGAAGCCAATCACGATAGTTGGCTTTGTGAAGCAGACCTTGCTTTGATCTTTGATGTTGGTGATTATAAGAGGCTAGGCGCTGTTGGTCAAAAAATAGATGAGAATAACATCTACGCGGTTAACATTGATCATCATCCTGATCTTAAAAACGCTAGTTTTAATGAGAGTTATATTAATCTTAATGCTGCAGCCACTGGTGAAATGATTTACGATTTTTTTACTAAAAACGAAATTTCTATAAATAAAGAAATCGCAGAGGGTATTTATACTGCAGTGATGACCGATACTGGTTCTTTTCGCCATAGCAACACGAATGAGCAAAGCCACAAAATTGCCATGGATTGCATTAGTAATGGAGTAAATAATTCTGAAATATATCAATCCATCTATGAAAACAGAACCCAAGCTCAAGTTTCTCTACTTGCAATGGTGATCAAAAATTTGAAATTTCACAGAGACGGTGAAATAGCATCGTTTGTAATAAATAGCGACATGCTAAGCGAATCAGGTGCAACTGTCCAAGATATTGATGGATTTACAGACTTTGTAAGGTCAATCAAAGGGGTTGAGATTGCTATCATGGTTTTTGAGCAAGCTTCAAATAAATGTAGACTGAATTTTCGCTCTAAGGGGAAATACATCATTAACGAAGTAGCAAAACATTTTGGAGGCGGTGGGCATAAATTTGCCGCTGGAGCTGTAGCAAGCGGTGTATCTAAGACTGTATTGGAAGAGGTTTTAGTTGAGACTAAAAAGCAAATTGTAAGTCAAAGTATGGCCATAAAATGAAAATTATTTTAGCAAAAAATGCTGGATATTGTTTTGGAGTTCGCGATGCTGTGAATATGGCCTACGATACTGCTGAAAAACATGGGGATGTATATATGCTTGGCCATATTGTCCACAATGAAAATGTTGTTGAAGACCTCGATAAGGCCGGCGCTAAGGTTGTAGACAGCCTCAGTGATGTACCTGAAGGACGTCCTGTGCTATTGCGTGCCCATGGAACTCACGTAGATGTTGTTGAAGAGGCAAAAAATAAAAAAATGAATATAGTTGATGCTACGTGTCCATTAGTGAGAGATATTCACGATGAAATCAAAGCTCTTGAAAATGACGGTAGAAAGATTATCATTATCGGTGACCATGGTCATGATGAAGTCATTGGCATTGCTAGTCAGGTTAAGAATCCAACTATTGTTGCTACCGCTGAAGAAGCAAATCAACTTAGAAAAACCAAAAGAGCAGGGGTGGTTAGTCAATCAACCCAAACAATTGAGAATGTCCAGGATATAGTCAATATCCTAATGAGCAAAGTTGTTGATCTGCGCTTTATTAACACAATTTGCTTTCCTACAAAACGAAATCAAGAACAAATCAAAGAATTATCCAATCAATGCGATGTGATGTTTATAATCGGTTCGTTTACTAGCGCAAATTCAAAACGTTTAACAGATCTTTCCAAAGAGCGGAATAAAAGATCGTTTCAGGTTACATGCGCATCTGATATTAATGAAAAATGGCTAGAAGATTGTACTACCGTTGGTATTTCGGCTGGTGCTAGTACACCAGATAATATCATAGATGAAGTNTTAAATAGAATTAAAGAAATTGGCAATGTCCAAGAGGAGGAGATTTATGCCTAAAGAAAGTTCATTTGAAGTTAAAGTAGGACTTGCAGAAATGTTAAAAGGTGGTGTTATCATGGATGTCATGAATGTAGAACAGGCCAAGCAAGCACAAGAGGCGGGCGCTGTTGCGGTTATGGCACTCGAAAGGATACCTGCTTTGATTAGAAAAGAAGGTGGTATAGCAAGAGCAAGTGACCCAAAAATGATTAAGGAAATACAAGACTCAGTTAGTATTCCCGTTATGGCAAAAGTGCGCATTGGTCATTTCGCGGAAGCACAAATCCTCGAGGCATTAGAAGTTGATTTTATAGATGAAAGTGAAGTACTAACTCCCGCTGATGAACACAACCATATTTGGAAACATGAGTTTAAAGTACCCTTTGTTTGTGGATGTAGAGATCTTGGCGAAGCATTGAGAAGAATTGGTGAAGGTGCAGCAATGATTCGTACAAAAGGCGAACCTGGAAGTGGAAATATTGTTGAGGCAGTTAGGCATATGCGCCAAGTCCAGTCTGAAATCAAAAGATTGACTATAATGGATCAGGATGAGCTTATGGCAGCAGCAAAAAATCTAGGCGCCCCATTTAGTTTAGTGCAGCAAGTTGCCAAGCTTGGCAAGTTACCTGTTCCAAATTTTGCAGCTGGAGGGATTGCAACACCGGCCGATGCGTCTTTGATGATGCAGTTAGGCGCTGAAACTGTTTTTGTTGGTTCTGGTATTTTTATGAGTGATGACCCGGTACCAAGAGGTAAGGCGATTGTTGATGCTGTAACTTATTATAAAGACGCTGCAAAGCTTGTTGAAATATCTACAGATTTAAAATCTGCCATGAAGGGTGTAGATATGTCTGAAATTCCTGAAGGCGAGCGCATGCAAGAGAGAGGTTGGTAGAAATTTAGTTTTGAAATTGATTGGAGTTCTTGCCCTACAGGGCGATTATGATAAACACCTTAGGACTTTAGATCGGGTAAATATTCCTGCTATTGATGTAAGATATCCAAGTCAGTTGTCAAAAATTGATGGACTCATCATCCCTGGTGGAGAGTCAACAACAATGAATGATCTTATGAGTAGGATTGATTTTCACAATCACCTAATTGATTTTGCACAGAAAAAACCAATAATGGGCACCTGTGCGGGTTTAATTTTAATGAGCAAAAAAATTAAGAACGATGATAAAATCAATCCTTTAGGAATTTTAGATATTGAAGTGACGCGTAATGCATATGGACGTCAATTGCATTCATTCATTGATAAGGTTGAAGTAGTCGTTGATGGTTCAATTATTAATGAAAGAGTCGCTTTTATACGAGCACCAAAAATATCATCAATTGGAAAATCAACTGAGGTCATTGGCAAGCATAAAAATGATATTGTTGGAGTGAAAACGGGTATTCATTATGGCTTTGCATTTCACCCTGAGTTGAGCGAAAATGCATATTTACATCAATATATTTTTCAAGGGAAAACACACTATAAAGAAGAAAACAATGCAGCTTAAAATACTTCCAAAGATCAAATCACCAGCTGACATTAGAAAATTAAGCGAAGATGAATTATTACAGCTGTCAAATGAAGTAAGAAGTTTTACCATTGAAACAATTACTGAGATAGGCGGTCATCTTGCGCCTACTTTAGGAGTAGTAGAGCTTACGGTTGCCTTACACAAGGTTTTTAATACTCCCAAAGATAAAATTATTTGGGACGTAGGACATCAAGGTTACGCTCATAAAATCTTAACCGGAAGACTTGACAAATTTAACACCATAAGACGTATGGGAGGATTGAGTGGATTCCTAAAAAGAAGTGAGAGTGAGTACGATGTTTTTGGAGCTGGACATGCATCAACCTCAATCTCTGCAGCTGTTGGAGTTGCAGAGGCTCAAAAGCGCACTGGTGAAAATTTTCGCGTGGTTTCAGTTATTGGCGATGGATCAATGACGGGTGGACTTGCATTTGAAGCAATGAATAATGCAGGTCACCTTAAAACACCGATGATAGTAATTCTTAATGATAACGAAATGTCAATCAGTCCTAATGTTGGAGCTTTAAATACATATTTAACTAAAATTGTTACAAACCCTCTTTATAATCAAATTCGAAGTGAAATTTGGGAAATTGCTGGTAAGATAAGTTTTGGCAAAAGGACAATTCAAAAAGCTTTACGCAAAGTTGAGGAGAGTTTAAAGTCATTTCTTGTCCCAGGTATGCTTTTTGAGGAATTAGGTTTTAGATATTTTGGTCCAATTGATGGACATAATCTCTCTGAACTGGTATCGACTTTGGATCGAATTAAAGATTTGAAAAATCCAGTATTATTACATGTCCTTACAAAAAAAGGCAAAGGCATGGTTTCAACTAACGTCGATGATGAATATTATCTTGATGCAGTTAAGTTTCACGCAGTAAAGCCCAGCAAAAAACCGATAGACAAAATTGAAACCACTCAGCCTTCTGTAAGTGCGCCAGTTTTTCAAGATGTCTTTGGTGCCATCGCATGTGAGGTTGCAAGAAACAGGGACGACACAGTCTGCATTACGGCTGCAATGAGGGAAGGTACTGGTTTGGTACCTTACGCTAAAGAATTTAAAGATCGTTATTATGATGTGGGTATTGCTGAAGGTCACGGTGTAACATTTGCTGCTGGTCTTGCAACGCAAAATGTTCGACCAATCGTTGCAATATATTCAACTTTCCTTCAAAGGGCTTACGATCATATCGTTCATGATGCAGCTATCCAACATCTTCCAGTTGTTTTTTGCATGGATCGCGCAGGTATTGCAGGTGAAGATGGACCAACGCATCACGGAGCTTTAGACATAGCTTATCTTAAATGTGTTCAAGATCTTGTTGTAACCGCCCCTAAAGATGGAAATGAATTAAGAAATCTTTTATATACGGGCTTAGATTACTCTAAGGGCCCTTTTTCCATTCGCTACCCCAAAGCATCTTCTGTTAATTTTGATGTAAGNGGCCAAGCTGAGCTGTTATCGATAGGAAATTGGGAAGTTTGCAGAAAATCNAATGGTAATACCGTAATACTTTCTGTTGGCCCTCAGGTTTTTGATAGTTTAAAAGCTGCAGAAAACATGTCTGAAAAAGGTATTGAATGTGAAGTTGTAAACTGTAGATTTATAAAACCAATGGATAGNGCCTACCTTAAATCAATTATTGAGAGATTTGATAATGTTGTAACAATCGAAGAGGGCGTTAAAACTGGTGGTTTTGGTGAGGGTGTTGCAGCATGGCTAGCAACAAACGGCTATAAGGGCAATATCGATATTATTTCACTTCCTGATGAATTTGTAGAGCATGGNCCCAGGGATTTGCTTCTCGATAAATGGGGTGTCAATCAAAAGGGTATTGAAAATTCATTATTAAGTCGTAATGAAACTGTAAAACTACAATATTGATATATGAGTTCAATATTTCTTGTAATTATCGGTCTCTCAACTTTTTTTGNTGGTTACAAGATTTATTCAAAGTTTTTAGCTCGAAATATTTTTGATATTTATGACAAAACTGTCGAAGCGCCTTCTATCTCAATGGAAGATGGCACTGATTTCTATCCTACAAAAAAACATATATTATTTGGTCACCANTTTACTTCTATAGCTGGTGCGGCTCCAATTATTGGNCCATGCGTGGCTGCATANTGGGGATGGTTNCCAGCATTGTTGTGGATTTTATTTGGCACGGTTTTTATGGGAGCGGTTCATGATTTTGGNGCCTTAGTTACTAGTGTTAAAGAAAAAGGTCGAAGCATAGCGGATATAGCTTCATTTACAATTAGTAATCGCGCCAGAATAATGTTTCTAATCTTTGTCCTGTTATTAGTTTGGCTGGTTTTAGCTGTGTTTGCAATGGCTATTGCTGATCTATTTGTTTCCGTTCCTTCCTCGGTAATTCCAATCAACGTTCAAATAGTGGTTGCGTTGATTATGGGAATATTTCTTAAAAGAAAGAACGTTAGCGGGTTTTTGCTATCAGTTTTCTCTGTTACCATTCTTTATCTTTTCATTTGGATAGGGTCAAACAACCCAATAGCTCTAAGCAGCTCAATGAGCACTGCTAGTATGAAAAATATATGGATTATTTTACTATTCATTTATTCTAGTATTGCAAGCCTCTTACCCGTCTGGGTGCTTTTGCAGCCAAGGGATTATATTAATAGCCATCAACTTTTTATCGGGCTATCTCTCTTGTTCTTGGGAATATTTGTAGCGCAGCCTCAAGTGACAGCTCCCGCTATAAGACCCTTGTCTGATCCTGGAGTTCCTAGTTTATTTCCATTGCTTTTTGTTACAATCGCCTGTGGAGCAATAAGCGGATTTCATGGCCTTGTCTCCTCGGGAACATCGTCAAAGCAGCTTGAACGCCTTTCTGACTCAAGAGCAGTAGGCTATGGAGGAATGATTGGTGAGGGTAGCTTAGCTCTCGTATCTACGCTAGCAGCAGTTGCAGGTATCTCACTAGTTGGCCACGCCAATCTTCCTTCTGTGGGTTATGTTGCTGATTTAGATTGGGCTCTATATTACGATACATGGGAGCACGCAAGTCAAAATAAAGCAGCAGCTTTTGTTCTAGGTGGCGGTGCACTTTTAATATCTCTTGGAATTCCTGAAGCATTTGCAAACACATTAATGGCTGTTTTGGTAATCTCATTCGCTGCAACGACGCTTGATACTGCTACAAGAATACAAAGATTTATTCTTAATGAGTTTGGCAAGGCATCTAGAATCGCTCCTCTTTCAAACAAGTATATTGCAACGTTAATAGCAGTAATTCCAGCTGTAATGCTCGCATTTTGGAATGTTACAGACCCATCCTCTGGAGCATCAAAACAGGCCGGATGGGTATTGTGGCCTATATTTGGCGCAAGCAACCAAATGCTTGCCGCTCTAACGTTGATGGTTTTAACATTATACTATTGGAAGAAAAAGAAACCCATATTACCTCTTTTAGTGCCAATGCTAATCATAATGATAATTACATTTTCAGCGCTAATTGTTAATGCTATTATCTTCTACAAGAACAACACAATTTTGTTTATTCTTTCTGTTTTGTTAATAGCGTTGATAATTTGGATGGTTTATGAAGGTATAAATATGATTATCANGCTTAAGAATCATACGTAAGGAATTTTCAGTGTCAAAAAATAAAAAATTTGATGAATCAAAAAAAATCTGGGAAGAAAACTTAACTAGTTCTCCAACTCGAGAATATAATTTCGATACTCTCAGCGGCAAGAAGCTTGACCCTCTTTATTTTCCAAAATCACCAGATGAGAATTTTATAGAAAAAATCGGTTTTCCTGGACAATTTCCATTCACTAGAGGTGTACATGCAAACATGTATCGTGGAAAGCTTTGGACAAAGAGACAGTTTTCTGGCTTTGGAACCGCTAAGGAAACTAACAAACGTTATCATTCTTTACTTAGTAAGGGACAAACAGGACTTTCTGTAGCATACGATATGCCAACGCTAATGGGTTATGATCCAGATCACCTCTGGTCAGAAGGAGAAGTTGGTAANTGCGGCGTTTCTGTGGCATCAATAAAAGATATGGAGGACCTTTTTTCTGGTATAGACCTTGGAAATATTTCTGTTTCTCAAACGATAAACGGTCCTGCTATTATCTTACTTGCATTTTATATTGCCACGGCTGAAAAACAAGGAGTCTCAAAAAAGAATCTTCGCGGAACATTGCAAAACGACATTCTTAAAGAATTCATTGCTCAAAAAGAATGGATTTTTCCACCTGAACCATCAATGAGACTTGTAACCGATATGATTGAATTTTGCACTGAGTACATGCCTAGATATAATACAGTATCAATTTCGGGTTATCATATTAGAGAAGCTGGATCAACAGCTTCACAAGAGCTAGCTTTTACTTTAGCTGATGGGTTTACGTATGTTGAGTATGCGCAAAAAGCTGGTATAGATATTGATAAGTTTGCTCCGCGCCTATCATTTTTCTTCAACTCACATCTCGACTTCTTTGAAGAAATTGCAAAATTTCGAGCAGCNAGAAGAATTTGGGCAAGACATATGAAAGAAAAATACAAAGCGAAAGACCCTCAGTCTTGGAAGCTACGTTTTCATGCTCAAACNGCAGGATGTTCATTAACAGCTCAACAGCCTGAAAACAATATTTCTAGAACTGCCTTTCAAGGATTGGCAGCGGTTTTAGGTGGAGCTCAGTCCTTNCATACAAACTCTATGGATGAAACGCTAGCTTTGCCATCAGAAAAAGCTGCAGAAATAGCCTTAAGAACACAACAGTTAATTGCCTTTGAAACAGGAGTAGCAAACGTTGCAGATCCTTTNGGTGGCTCTTTTTTTATTGAAAGTTTAACCGATCAGCTTGAAAATGATGCTGAAAACTATTTTAAAGAAATTGACGATCTTGGTGGAGTAATTCCTGCAATCGAAAAAGGATATTTCCAATATGAAATATCTCGCTCTGCTTCATCACACCAGAAAAAAATTGATAACAAAGAACTTATTCATGTAGGAGTCAATGATTACATAAAAAATGACGAAGAAATTGACATTCCCATTTTAGAAATTGGAAAGGAAGCAGAAGATCTTCAAAAAAAATCCATCANGGCTTTAAAAAACGAAAGAAATCAGCAAAAAGTTCANGACTCTCTTCTTGACATAAAAGACGCTGCNCAGGGAAGTAAAAATTTATTACCTCCAATAATTGAAGCTGCTAAATCTCTTGCAACAATGGGCGAAATTGTTGAATCATTAAAACAAGAATTTGGTGAATGGAATGAAACTTCAGTGTTTTAAATTCGTATGCTTATAATTGCAGGTAAATATTGNTTATGAACAACAGAATTTTTAGTCTAATTATTGGTGTGGTGCTTGTAGTTGTTTTTTGGATTGGTTGGGTTTCGCTCAATCCATCTGACAAAAAAGCTATGGCGCAATTTATTTCAGTAGAAAATCTCTTAAGCGATAACCTTTCACAGCGCTTGAAGCTTGGAGGTATAGTTAAAGATGGTTCTATTTCAATATCTGAATCTAATCAATTAGAGTGCTTCTTTGTCTTAAAAGAAGGAGACGCTGAGCTTTCTGTAAGCTATAGCAAGACCCGACCTGATTTATTTAAAGATGGCGCTGAGGTAATTGTTACGGGAGAGTACATTGATGGAACCTTNTATGCTGATGAACTTCAAACAAAATGCGCTTCTCGATATGAGGGCGATTTACGCAATGAAGCCAACTATAAGCTTGAAGAACTAGATACATGAATCCTTTAGCTGGTGCTGTAGCCCTTAATCTTGCCTTAGGCTGTAGCGTTCTTTCAATAGTCGCTTTACTAGTTTATAATCGTACTTCTGACTTTAGGCTCTTTTTGGTAGGTCAGAGGTTAGGATTGGCAATCTCTTTCTTCGTTTTCATGGCAACTTTTGTTTTGGGTTATCAATTGATGATCAGCAATTTTGATATTGATTACGTAGCTAGGTACACCAGCTATGAGACTCCAACTGTTTATAAAATATCAGCTCTTTGGGCTGGCCAATCGGGGTCATTGCTTTTTTGGCTTTTTATACTTTCAGTTTTCAACACGATTACTATCATACAAAATCAATCAAGGCATCACAATTTAATGCCATGGGTTATAATCACTCTTTCAGTCATTCAGCTATTTTTTTTAGTTCTAACAAATTTTATCACTAATCCATTTGAACCTACTCAAGCTGATTTTGAAATAGTTAATGGAAACGGATTAAACCCTCTTCTTCAAAATATAACGATGGCAATTCATCCACCAACTTTATATCTAGGATATGTAGGATTCTCAGTGCCTTTCGCCTTTGCCTTTGCTGCTTTGGTGAACAAAGATATTGGTGCTTTGTGGATTCAAAGCATCCGAAGATGGACATTGGTTGCATGGTTATTTTTAAGTGTAGGAATTATATTAGGAGGCTGGTGGGCATATCAAGAATTAGGTTGGGGTGGTTACTGGGCATGGGATCCAGTTGAAAATGCCAGCTTTATGCCATGGTTGACCGCAACAGCTTTTTTACATTCTATCATTGTTCAAGAGAAAAAGGATATGCTTAGAGTTTGGAACATGGTTTTAATTATCCTAACCTTTAGCTTATGTATTTTTGGAACCTTCTTAACCAGATCTGGTGTCATGAGCTCTGTTCATTCGTTCACTGAGTCTTCATTGGGCCCAGTTTTTTTAACTTTTGTCTTTATTATTTTATTTAGCTCGTTTGGACTTATGTATCTAAGGATTGGCGTTCTTCGCTCACCACGCAAGATAGAATCTATTTCATCTCGTGAAAGCGGTTTTTTATTCAATAATTTAATTTTTGTNGTTATGTGTTTTGCTGTTTTTTGGGGAACGTTATTTCCNGTTATTACAGANGCAATAAATGGAAATAAAATTTCAGTTGGCCCTCCTTTCTTTAATCAGATTAATATTCCAATAGGCCTTGCGCTCTTAGCTCTAACTGGTATTGGCCCCTTACTTGCTTGGAGAGGAACATCTAACAATAGACTTATTCAAAATTTTACTATCCCGACTATATTAGGATTGATCTCTTCGTTATTCTTTATTTTTCTAAAAATGAGCGCATATGTTGTGATTTCATTTAGTCTTTGNATCTTTGTTGTCGCTGCNATATNTAGCGANTTTTATAAAGGANCTAAGGTTAGAAGAGCAAAATTCAATGAATCTATTTTTAANGCTCTNTATAAAATGGTTGAAAAGAATCGATCGAGATATGGTGGCTATATTGTTCATCTTGGCATTGTGCTTATGTTTATTGGATTTACTGGACATGCTTTTGATAAAGAAAAAGAGTTTGGTATTAAAGTAGGGGGTACAGAGAGCGTTGCTAACTATGAATTTACATTGATTAAAATGTATGAAGAGGAGCGACCAAACCATTATGCCTGGATAACTGATATTCGAGTTTCAGATATTTTTGGAAATTTTATTACCAACCTGCGACCAGAAAAAAGAGTGTATTTTCATAAAAATCCAGATATAAATAAACGTCAACCTCATAGCGAATTAGATATCTATTCAACACTAAACAAAGATATTTACTCTATCTTTTCATCTGTTAGTAGCGACAATACCACAGCTTTTATTAAAATTATGGTTAACCCTCTGGTAAAGTGGGTATGGATCGGAGGGTATATTTTAGCTTTTGGAACTGTTATCGCGCTTTGGCCTAGAAAAGAACAGCGATGAGTCTTATTACAGAATATTTTTTTACCTTCATTATCTTTATTCTCCCAATTATTTATGTTGTTCAACCATTTTTCATGCAAGGGTTTGGCAAGATTATCTCATCGGAAAGTCTTGAAATTCTTAAAAGAAAAAAAATTATTCTTTATCGTCAAATTAAAGAACTTGAAATGGAATATGATATTGGCAATCTTGAAAGTGATGACTTTAAAAATAGAAGAGCAGAACTTAAAAGCGAAGTTTCACTGATTATAGATAAAATCAAAAAAAAATAGATGNTNTTTGTCAATAAGATCTGCAAATCNTTTAACAGGATCAGAGTCATNGAGAGNTTATCGTTNAGTCAATCCAATAATGAATTTATTGCCCTCATGGGAAATAATGGCTCTGGAAAAACCACCACTCTTAGAATTTTAGCTCGNGNCATGAGACCTGACTCTGGAAGCATTATTTTTCAAGATAAAGACTTGCTTTCTCANAAANGCATNNATCGATCANGTATCCTATANCTTGGTCACGAACCTGGAATGTATTCACATTTTACATCCTCGAGAAAACCTAAGNTTTGCTCTCTCTTTAAGAGGATTGAAAATAGCTCAAAAAAAAATTGANACTTCNCTTNATTCATTTGATTTACTTGCATCAGCANATAAGCCTATATCAATTTTTTCTAAGGGNATGCTTCAGCGTCTAAAGCTTGTTTTTGCAGACCTTGCACCTTGGGANCTNCTTTTATTTGATGAGCCGTTCTCAGGGTTAGATTCAAATGGAATCGAAATTATTGAAAGACAGCTTAATAATTGGAAAAAAAATAATAAATCAATAATTATGGTTCTTCATGATGAATCTATTGCTCAAAAGTATGCGGATAGAAAACTAATTATCAGCTCAGGTAAAATTGTGCAATCATAATGTTTCTGACCTTATTCAAGAAAGAATTAATTATGGAATTGAGATCTAAGCAAATGATCTTATCGATGTTGGTTTTTGGATTATCAATCATATTGATAATTGCTCTATCAACAAACGTTTCCAAGGTTATACTCATGAATTATTCCCCTGGATTATTTTGGTTGATGAATTTATTTATTGTTGTTTTAGCCGTACATAGATCCTTTAATTATGAAAAGGAGTTTGATGCATTCACTTTAATGATTACAAGCCCTGTTGATAGAGGAATGATTTTCGTAGCGAAATGGATGAGTGGAGTTGTATTTATCTCTACTACTCAGCTAATAATCCTTGTTCCTTTTTTCAAACTACTTTTGCTCGATATTCCTCATGACTACATTAGTTTTCTGTTTGGTGCTTTTTTAGCTAATTTTGCTATAATGGCTATAGCTAGCCTTGTTTCCGGAATTGTTGTTAGATCAAACTACAGCGATATTTTGTTACCAATTCTGCTCTTTCCCTTGTTATCGCCCATAATAATTGCAGCAACAAAAATTAGTGAAAGCATCATTCATCAGGTGCCCTTTTCACAATGGAATATTTGGGTTCTTATAGTAGTTTCGGTCATTGTAATATTCGGGCTATCTGGATATGCATTATTTGAATACGTTGTTGAGGAATAATGAAATACTATTTCAAATCAAGTAAAAATTTATATTTATTTCTTTTTGCAATAACAATATTTACCATAAACATAGTAAATATTGTTTTTAATACTCCAATGATTGCAGATCAGCATTGGGCACAAAAGATATTTTACGTTCATGTTCCTTCGGCATGGGTCGGTTTTTTATCTTATTTCATTGTTATGATTGCGGGATTAATGCTTTTAATAAAAAAGAATGATGCCTGGGATGATGTTGTTGTGTCGGCTGCTGAATTAGGAACATTCTTTATGGGTTTGGTTTTGATAACTGGTCCAATATGGGCACGGCCAATTTGGGGAACGTTTTGGATATGGGAACCNAGACTGACCACAACGTTGATTCTTTTTTTATACTACACAGGTTTTTTTATGTTTAGATCTTTTGGTGGAAATATTGAGCGAGTAAGGAGGCAATCTGCAATTTTAGGTATTTTAGCATTTGTCAATGTTCCAATTGTGTTCCTNTCTGTNCAATTTTGGGAGCCTGAAATTCAATCGCATCCCCAAGTTGAAATGGGAAGTCAGCCTCCAGANATTCTTTATTCTTTTTTATTTTCACTCNCTTCTTTTACTTTATTGTTTTNTGTAATGCTTAGATATCGCACATTTTTGCAGCGCTTAAAATTTAGCGATTAAGTCATGTATAATTTTTTTATTTATTTTTTAATTGTTTACATCATTGTTATTGGTTCAATAGTTTCATGGTTTATTTTTCAATTTATTCATGAAAGAAAACATTTATCATTGAGAGTTAAAAACCACAATAGGATATAAAATATGTCAAGGAAAATTGTACACGTTGTTGGAACNGGAACCATTGGGGAGCCATTGATTGGCCTCCTTTGCGATTACAAAGAGCAACTTGGTATTGATCAAATTACATTTCATAAAAATTCACCCCTAAAAGATGATCGCTCAAAAGTCATTAGCCTTNTAAAAAGAGGTGCAAGAATNGCTGTCAATGAAGATAAAATCCAAGGTTTTAAAGATTTAGGTATTGAATCTGACTTAACAGCTGAAGATGCTATTTCTAGAGCCTCTGTTGTAATCGATTGTACTCCTTCAGGAATTGGAAGAAGTAACAAAGAAACTTATTACAAAAAATTTCAAGAAGATGTNAAAGGTTTTATCGCNCAAGGAAGNGAAGATGGTTTTGGAATGAAATATGCCAGAGGAATAAATGACAGCNTTATGAAAGAAAACTCTGATAATCAATTCATACAAGTAGTTTCATGTAATACGCACAATATTTCATGCATCACAAATACGATCGCAATCAAGGGCTTTGGCCCTGACAATCTAAAAGAGGGTCGGTTTATGTGTATACGTAGAGCGAATGATACCAGTCAGTCAGGTAATTTCATTGCAGCTCCATCCGTTGGGGTGCATGATGATGAAAATTTTGGATCACATCACGCTAAAGACTCTTACGATCTTTTTTCAACTTTAGGGTATGATTTGAATATGTTTTCTTCTGCAATGAAAGTTAACAGTCAGTATATGCATGTTTTATGGTTTTATTTAAAAACCAAAGAAGCAGTTACTTTAAACGATGTTTTAGATAGGCTTCACGCTAACGATTTGGTTGCAACGACCTCTAAAAATATGACCTCAACAGTGTTTTCTTTCGGCAGAGACCATGGGCATTTTGGAAGAATACTTAACCAAACCGTTGTTGTAGAGCAATCACTTCATGTAAAAAATGATCACGAAGTATATGGTTATTGTTTTACTCCTCAAGATGGAAATTCTATCCTAAGCAGCATTTCAGCTACTGAGCATTTTTTATACCCTCACTCATTTGAGGATAAGGTTCAATGCCTAAGCGAACTTTTCTTCGAAGAAATTTGAATTTCTATGTTCAAAAAGTGGTTACTGGACCATTTCAAGAAAATAGTTATATAATTTGGGATAGTAGCAATAGACAGGCAATTTTAATTGATCCGGGCGATGATTGTAAACTGATTAACGACCAAATTAAACTTAACAACCTGACACCAATAGCAATAATCAATACTCATGCGCATTTAGATCATATAGGAGCAGTCTCGGACTTAAAAAATTTGTACGATATTCCTTTTTATCTCCATGAAAATGAATTGATGATACTTGATAGTTATGAAGATAGTTGTGAAATGTTTGGTATTTCGCCAAACAATAAACCCTCTGTTAACTATTGGATTAAAAATGAGGATAAACTAAGTATCGGCACTTTTGAAATTAAAATTATTCATACGCCTGGTCATACTCCTGGAGGAGTATGTTATGAAATAGAAAATCATGTATTCGTTGGCGACACTCTTTTTAAAGGCAGTGTGGGAAGAACAGATCTTCCTGGCGGTAGCTGGAATGCATTAAAAAAGTCTTTAATGCACCTTATCAATACAGTTGATCATGAAAAAATTATTCATTCTGGGCATGGCAATGATACTACTTTAAGCTTTGAATTGCACTCCAATTCATATTTAATATCGCTTAACTAAACTTAAAAATTTTATGAAAGTAACCGAATTTTTAGATAACAAAAACAAAACTCATTTTAGCTTTGAGATAATCCCACCTTTTAGAGGAGGCTCTATTGATAAAGTATTTTCTTTGGTCGAAGATTTGATGCGATTTGACCCGCCTTTTATAGATTTGACAAGTAGGTCTGCTGAGGAATATTATCAAGATGATGGTAATGGTAATTTAGTGCAGCATATTAGACGAAAAAGGCCTGGCACTATTGGAATGAGCGCTGCTATAAAAAATAAGTTTAATGTTGAAACGGTACCACATTTATTATGCAGTGGGTTTTCTAAAGAAGAAACTGANGATGCNCTTATTGAGTTAAATTATNTNGGAATAAAAAATGTTTTAGCTGTNAGAGGTGATGAGCTTAGAAACGATCGTAATCTTTCTAAAAGTAAAAATTCTAATTTTTATGCCAGCGACCTTGTAAAGCAAATTAAAGATATGAATGAAGGAAGATATCTTGAGCCNCTTATNGACCCATNTAAATCTGATTTTTGCATTGGGGTAGGTGGTTACCCTGAAAAACATTTTGAAGCTATTGATTTNAAATCNGATATCAGTCGCCTTAAAGAAAAGGTTGATAGCGGCGCTGATTACATAGTGACCCAAATGTTCTTTGATAATAAAGTATATTTTGATTTTGTTGATAAATGTAGAAAAGAAGGAATTGAGATTCCAATTATACCGGGTATAAAAATTCTTTCTACTGAAAAACACCTAACGGCTCTTCCAAAACACTTTTTCATTGATTTACCTAAAGAACTTAAGGATTCAATCCAAGCAAAAACAAAAAATGAAATAAGAAATGCTGGTAAAAAATGGGCAGTCAAACAAATTCAAGAGCTTATTGAAAGAGATGCNCCGTGCATTCATCTTTATATNATGGCATCTTCAAAACTAGCATCTGAAGTTGTTTCTGAATTTATTTAAAGTTNTTNGATGCAGCTAAATCGCNAAANCTTCTTNAATCAATTAACTAGTTTAGTTGATAGCNATTCAAAAATACTTTTAGGCTTCTCTGGAGGATCTGATTCAACTGCTTTATTGATTTTATTANGTAAAGTTTTAGCTAAAGAAAATNTACATGCCATTCATATCAATCATAACCTCAATGACTATTCTTTAAAATTCGAGAGGTTTAGTAGAAAATTTTGCTCTGATAATAACGTGTCCTTGACTGTTATTGAAGAATCAAGAAATATTATAACAAGCGAAAGTGACGAAATGTGGGGAAGGAGGATTAGATACAAAAATTTTCAATCACTTGTAAATGACTTAGGTTTTGATTTTATAGCTACAGCTCACCATGCTAACGATAATTTTGAGACCGTGTTGATGAATTTAGATAATGGGTGCTCTATTAATGGAATTAGGGGCATACCGGAAAGAAACAAAAATATAATACGCCCTCTTTTGAGATTTAAGAAAAAAGATATTTTAAAATATATGCACCAAAGTAGTATTAATTATATTGACGATCCATCAAACGAAGATATTTCAATCAAAAGAAATTTCATTCGTAAAAATATAATGACTAAAATTGAAGCTCTTAATGATAAATATATTGATAAGCTCTCACTTATTTCAATGGAAGCGATTTTAGCTGTAAATAAACTAGACAATATTATAAAAAAATACATTGAGCAGCGAATTGATATTAAATCCGATAAGATTATTTTGAGTGATTTTAGTATTAAATCCTTTAGTGATTATCAAAAATTAATTTTAATTAAGCATATTGTTGGTGAGGGTGACATTCCATGGAGAAAATACAGATATCACACCCTCAAAACCCTCTTTCATAAGCCCAAGACAGGATCGCTGCTTCGAATAAATAAGAATTGGTCTNTACTTAGAGATAGGTATTCATGGGTGATTTATAAGTCTTTTAAGGAAGAAGTTCTAGAAAGGCTTAACGGGGAAGGGAGTTATAGTTTTAACGAATTCAGTTTATCTTTGAGAAAAATTAAATATTTAAATAACCGCTCGAACAATCAAACTGAGGTTATAGATTTTGAAACTGTAAAAAATAAATCGCTACTAGTAAGATCTTGGAAGAAAGGAGACCGTTTTAGCCCCCTTGGAATGAAAGGGTCAAAAAAACTCTCCGACTATTTCATTGATAAAAAACTCAATAAATATGAAAAGAAAAGACAGCTTGTTTTGACAGCGGATGATGAAATAATATGGCTTTGCGGTGATAGAATTAGCGATAAAGTTAAAATCACCAATAAAACATCTGAAATGTTGGAACTTTCTTATCACAGATAGTTAAAAAATGAGTGAACAGAATAACTTAAAAGAATTAATTTCGCAAGCTGATCTCAGAATTAGAATTAAAGAAATTGCAAAAGAAATTTCTCTAGATTATCATAACGATTCAGTGGTTTTTGTCATTGTTTTGAGCGGTGGTTTTATTTTTGGTTCTGATTTAATTAGATCTGTTGATTTAGAATGCGAAGTAGATTTTGTTAAAGTATCCAGCTACAAGGGCACATTGCCCAATAATGATATTAAGCTTGAAAAAGACTTATCAATTAATGTTGCTGGAAAAAATGTAATTATCGTTGAAGATATTATTGATACAGGAAACACTATTAAATATTTAGTTAAATTGATTGAGAGTTACGAGCCAAAATCCTTAAAAGTTGCAACTTTGCTATTAAAGCCAGATGTTGCAATTGTTGATTGCAACATTGATTGGGTAGGATTTGAGATCGATCCTGAATTTGTAGTCGGATTTGGCTTGGATTATGACCAAAAATTAAGGAATTTAAATGCAATATATAAACTCGGGGGAGTTAGTTAGATAATGAATTCAGAATCAAAAAAACCAGTTGGTAAAAATTCTTCTCCAAAAAAAGATAATCCCGATTCAAAAAACGATAATAAAGAAACTTTTGAATGGAAGAATGCAAGCAAAACTAGCTTTGTTTGGATCTTTATATTAGTATCTGCGGTTTTCCTTTCTAATCTTTTTTCTAATCCAAATGGGGATGANGTAGAAGTTCAGTATTCTCAGTANAAATCTTTTCTCAANAAAGGGCTNATAACNAAAGCTCAGGTNNTNGATGAGGTTTTTCACGGTGAGCTCGCACAAACTCAAACAATTGTTAACAGAAGAGGTGCCTCTGTTGAGTTAAAAAGATTTCGCTTAAAGCTTCCATTTATTGATCGTGATGTAATGCAAGAATGGGACAAGAATGGCGTTGACTACAGTTTCAAACAGCAGACCGTTGACTGGACTGGATATTTTCTCAACCTTCTGCCATGGGTATTGATCTTGGGTTTCTGGATTTTTCTAATGAGAAGAATGCAAGGCGGAAATGGGGGAATGAAATCGATATTTAATTTTGGTAAAAGTAAAGCTAAGATCTGGACATCTGATATGCCAAAAGTTACCTTTGATGATGTCGCTGGATGCGTTGAGGCTAAAGAAGAACTTGGTGAAGTCGTTGAATTTTTAAAAAAACCTAAGCAATACCAAAAGCTTGGAGCAAAGATACCTAGAGGCGTTTTGCTTGTGGGTCCTCCAGGAACGGGTAAAACTCTTCTTGCGCGCGCAGTTGCTGGAGAGGCCAATGTTGCATTNTTTAGTTTNAGNGGTGCTGATTTTGTTGAAATGTTTGTTGGGGTTGGNGCTTCAAGAGTCAGAGATCTTTTTGAACANGGTAAAAAGAATCAACCTTGNATTATTTTTATTGATGAATTGGATGCTGTTGGNAGNCAGCGTGGCGCAGGTCTAGGCGGAGGNCATGANGAAAGAGANCAAACCTTGAANGCNTTGCTTGTTGAGATGGATGGTTTTGAATCAAANGAAGACATTATTTTAATGGCAGCNACGAACCGNCCNGATGTTTTGGATGCTGCACTTCTNCGNCCNGGTAGATTNGATAGACAGATTGTTGTTGATGTNCCNGATNTAAAAGGAAGGTTGGGTATNTTAGAAGTTCATACCAAGAAAATTGTTATGAACAAAAAGAAAGTAAATCTTGAGTCAATTGCTCAAGGNACACCTGGAATGGTNGGCGCTGACCTTGAAAATATTGTAAATGAAGCAGCGCTTTTAGCGGCTAGAAGAAAAAAGAAGTCGGTTGATATGTCAGATTTTGAAGAGGCAAAGGACAAGGTCATGATGGGAGTNCANAGATCGAGCGTTGTNCTTTCTGANGAAGAAAAAAGAATAACNGCTTATCANGAGGGTGGCCATACACTTGTTGCGGCAAAAACAAAAGGNGCNGACCCTGTCCATAAAGTCACCATTATCCCAAGNGGNAGGGCCTTGGGNGTCACAATGCANCTTCCTATCGATGAAAAACATGGATATTCCAGGGAATATATNAACGGTAGATTAGCNATTCTTATGGGAGGCAGAGCAGCTGAGGAATTAATCTTTAANGAGATGACTACAGGAGCTGGNAACGATATTGANCAAGCAACCAGCATCGCAAGAAAAATGGTNTGNGAATGGGGCATGAGTGACNTTGTTGGACCNATGACTTTCGGAAAAAAGAATGAAGAAGTGTTTCTNGGTAGAGAAATTCAAAGCCAACGAGATTATTCAGANGANATGGCAAAAACAATCGANGATGAAGTTGTTAAGATTGTTCGNAAAGCTCAAGCTACAGCAAAAAGAATCTTAAAGAAAGATATNTCGAAATTGCATGGATTAGCTGATGCCTTACTTGAAAAAGAAACTATTGATGGCGATGATGTCCAATCAATCGTTTATGGTTCTAAAGCATCGCCTTCNAAAAATGGTNCAACNAAGAAGAAATCAACNAAGAAGACTGTTGCAAAAAAATAGNTTNACAAACATANTAGCGAATCTTTCNAAAAACGCCTATTTATAGGCGTTTTTTGTATTNAGGNTAAAATGAAAAAATACGATTTTGAAAATTGGATGAAAAATCCNTTNAAACCNTTAATTATGGGAATAGTTAATANCACNCCAGATTCATTTAGTGATGGCGGGATTCANAGNTCGNCCGGTGAGTTGATAGATTTTGCGTATGAGCTTATTGATCAGGGTGCAGATATTATTGATATTGGGGGCGAGTCTACAAGACCGGGAGCAGAAAAAGTTAGTAGCGAAGAAGAAATTCGTAGAATTTCCCCTTTAGTTAAAGAATTATCAAAAAACTGTGATTGCGCTATTTCAGTGGATACATATAAATCCTCTACAGCTAAATTTGCCCTTGAAAATGGTGTGAGTATTATCAACGATATTTCGGGATTAACATTTGATCCCACTGTAGCTAGCACAGTTTCAGATCACAATGCTGCGCTGGTGCTTATGCANATTAAAGGCGATCCAAAGACAATGCAGGATAATACTGAGTATAATAATCTAATAGATGAAATTAGTTCTTTTTTAAATNGNCAAATTGAATTTGCTATTCAAAAGGGTGTTAAAAGAGAAAAAATTATTGTAGACCCAGGTATAGGCTTTGGAAAGGCTCTTGATGATAATTTCGAAATAATTGGTAAATTAAGAAAGATTTGTAAATTGGGTTATCCCGTTTTGGTTGGTCCTTCAAGAAAGTCTTTTATAGGGAGCGTATTGAATGCCNATGTGAGTGATAGGATTGAAGGAAGTNTAGCTGCGGCCTGCGCATCTTACATGAATGGAGCAAAAATAGTACGAGTGCATGATGTTTTTCAAACAAAAAAATGTTTACAAATCATTGAAAAAATTATTGAAAGATCTTAATGGTACTTTTTGAAATAGGGTTTTTAACCGTTACCTTGATAGACTTAATTGACGTAATCCTCGTTAGTTGGTTGTTTCATAAAGTCTACATGTATTTCAAGGGAACACGCGCGGGTCAGATGCTAGTTGGTCTNATTATTTTAATGATAGGCTCTTTCATTTTTAACGCCTTTGGTTTCAGCGCTTCTTCATGGCTAATAAATCAGTTTCAAACAGTATTGGTCGTAGCATTTGTTATTTTGTTTCAGCCTGAGCTTCGTAGACTACTAATTTATGTTGGTCAAACGCGATTTTTTCAGCAGATCTTTCGAGCAGGTACTCCAAAAACCATTACATCTATTGTTGAAGCAACCACACAATTAAAAGAAAAGGGTTGGGGTGCATTAATTGTAATCCAGCGTGAAACTGGCTTAAGATCCTACAAAGATCAAGGAATGCAAATTAGAGGAGAGGTTACCCCCTCTCTATTGNTATCAATTTTTAGCCCATCCTCACCTCTGCATGATGGAGCAGTAATCATACAGAATGATTTGATAGATTCTGCGGCTTGTATTTTGCCATTAACAGAAAGCAAAATGATTGATTCAGAGATGGGTACTAGACATAGAGCGGCAATAGGAATCTCTGAAGAAACTGATGCAATTGTAATTATTGTTTCAGAGGAAAAGTCAAAGGTTTCAGTAGCTGAAAATGGCAAGTTTGTCAAAAGAAATCTTAGAGAGTCTACTCTAGAGAAATATCTGAATGACAAAATGTTTATTTCCACTGAAGACTAGGATATAAAAAACTTTATTATGGATATNAATGACGTAAAAGAATTATTCATAAAAACAGATAAAAAATTTTCTGAACTACGGAGGCATCTTTGACCTACAGGGNAAGAAANAAGANCTAATTAAAATGCGTCAGCTCACCACTGANGAAAAATTTTGGAGTGANAANAAAGCCGCNTCTTTTCANTTAAAAAAAATTTCAATTCTCGAAAAAGAAATTAATCTTTGGAAAAAACTAGATTCCTCTAAAAGTGACTATGGTGTTCTAATTGAATTTTTTGAATCAGGTGAGGTATCGCTTGATGAAGTAAAAAATGAACTAAGTAATTTTGTAGAGCTCGTTGAGGACGTTGAGCTTAAAACAATTCTTGGTGANGAACAAGACACTCAAAACGCAATAATGACAATACATCCAGGTGCTGGAGGAACCGAAAGTCAGGATTGGGCAGAAATGCTCTATAGAATGTATTCTCGATGGTTTGAAATCAAGGGCTTTAAAAAAAGCGTGATTGATTTTCAACCNGGNGATGAAGCTGGAATTAAAGATATTACGATTGAGATTTCTGGAGAATATGCATTTGGACTGCTCAAGGCAGAAGTAGGAGTGCATAGATTAGTTAGGATATCACCATTTGATTCNAACAGTCGTCGCCATACATCATTTGCATCGGTNTTTGTATATCCTTCATCTGAAGAAGAAATTGAAATAGAAATTGATCAAAATGATCTTAGAATAGATACNTATAGAGCAAGNGGTGCAGGAGGTCAGCACGTAAACAAGACTGACTCTGCTATAAGAATCACTCATATACCAACAGGATTAGTTGTCCAATGCCAAAATCAAAGAAGTCAGCATAAAAATAAAGCCTCAGCCTTAAAAGTTCTAAAGGCTCGCCTTTATCAGCTTGAAATAGATAAAGAAAAAGAAGCAATAAAAGATCTCGAGGATAAAAAATTAGACATTGCCTGGGGAAGTCAAATTCGATCTTACGTATTTCATCCATATAATCTTGTAAAAGACCATCGAACTAGCCACGAAACAGGAAACATATCAGCTGTAATGGATGGAAAGATTGATGATTTCATTCGGTCCTTTTTAATTCATAATATTGGTACTAAATAAATTTGATATGAAAGAAAATTACTATGTCNGATGAACAAAAAAGCCTCAATCAGCTAATTCAAGTTCGTAAAGAAAAATTAGAAAAGATTATTGCCAAGGGAATAGATCCTTATCCTTCAATGTTCAACCCTACCCATTCAAGCAAGGAGGTTTTATCTAAATTTAATGAACTTGAAAATAAATCAGTTATTATTGCTGGTAGAATTTTATCCATTAGAAAGATGGGAAAAGCATCCTTCTTTCATATCCAAGACTCGCTTGGAAAAATTCAGATTTTTATAAAAAAAGATGACATAGGGGAAGATGGATATGAAAATTTCATGTTGATGGACATTGGAGATTTTGTAGGTGTTGAAGGACCAGTTTTTAAAACAAAAGTTGGAGAAGTTTCAATTAAAACAGCAAGCTTGACCATTCTATGTAAGGCTATTCGACCGCTTCCGATTGTTAAGGAGAAAGAGGACGAAGTCTATGATGCGTTTAATAGCAAAGAACAAAGATACAGGAATCGCCATTTGGATTTAATAGTAAACACTGAAGTTCGCAATACGTTTGTAAAGCGATCAAAAATAATTAAAGAAATTCGTTCTTATTTAGATAAAATGGACTTTCTTGAAGTTGAAACTCCTGTTTTGCAGCCTATCTATGGCGGAGCAAATGCCAGACCGTTTACAACCCACCACAATGCATTGGATCAGCGTTTTTATTTGCGTATAGCTGATGAATTATATTTGAAGCGATTAGTAATCGGTGGAATAGAAAGAGTTTATGAAATAGCTAAAGATTTTAGAAACGAAGGGATGGATCGCAATCATAATCCAGAATTTACAATGCTTGAATTTTATTGGGCTTACGCTGATTACGTAGATAATATGAATCTAGTTGAAGATATGATACGGAAGGTTTCAAAAAAGACGGATTCTGATTTAATTACTTATGATAATGAAGAAATTGACCTTAATAAACCCTTTAAAAGGGTCCCCTTCTTTGATCTTCTAAATGAAAATTTAGGAGAAGACATTTCTCAAATGAGCTCTCAAAGCTTGAAAGAGCTATGNAACAAAAAAGGATTAAATACCGAAACCAACAATAATTATGGACAGTTTCTTGATCAATTGATGAGTGAATTTGTCGAACCAAAATTAATTCAACCTACTTTTGTTACTGATTATCCAACTGCTATATCACCACTTGCAAAAAAACATAGAAATGGAAATGAAAAATTAGTTGAACGTTTTGAGTTGTTCATTGCGGGCTCTGAATTTGCAAATGCTTTCAGTGAGCTTAATGACCCAATAGATCAAAGAGAGCGCTTCGAGTCACAGCAAAAACTTGCTCTTGATGGCGATGAAGAAGCGCACCCCGTGGATGAAAATTTTCTTCAAGCAATGGAATCAGGAATGCCACCAACCGGGGGAGTTGGAATTGGAATTGACAGATTGGTAATGCTGTTAACAGGAAACAGATCAATTAAAGATGTGATCCTTTTTCCTGCGATGAAGAATGAATCATAAGCTTTCAATTGAATCTTAGTTTATACCTTACCCTTAAACAATTTAAATCTGGAAATCAAAACGGTTTTTTTAAAACTGCAAGTATGCTTTCCATAGCTGGGTTGTCCATTGGAATATCTGCGCTATTGATTACCTTGTTTATTTTAAATGGGTTTGAGCGGGTGATCTCAGAAAAAATTACTCTCCTTGATGGCCATATTCGAATAAAGCATTTCTTGAATGAACCCTATGATCCAAGAGAGTACGAATTAGAAAACGCCTTACCTAAAGAAAGCGATCTTTTCTCTTATCATGCTTTCATTCAAAAACCAGCGCTACTTCGAAAAGGGCAAATTGCAAAGGGTGTCATTGTTGAAGGGATTTCGGATACCAGTTATTCTTTCCTTAGTCAATTGATTATCTCAGGTTCAAAAAATATATCTAGAGATGGGGTAATCATTGGTGATCGAATGTCTAAAGAAAATAACCTAAAGATTTCTGATAATATTACCATATTTGATTTATCAACTTTTTATCAACAGGAAAAAAAATTCAAACAATTAAAAGTTGAAGGGATTTTTCACTCTGGTATTGTAGAGTATGACAATAATTCAATTTTTTTGAATTTAAAAACCTCACAAGAGCTTTTTAGTATTAAGGATAAGATATCAGGATATGTATTTAGATTGAACAGCCAGAATGATATGCCAAAAGTAAGACAGCAGCTTAAAGAGAATATTTCATATCCTTTGATGATGATGGATTGGAAAGAAAAAAATAGGGCTTTGTATAAATGGTTGAATGTTCAACGATGGCCAATCGTATTTATCTTTGGACTAATTTCAATTGTTGCCATTGTAAATATAATTTCTGCTATTTCTATGATTGTTATAGATAAAACAAGACAGATTGGTCTTATGTCTGCGCTGGGAATGCCAATAAAAAAAATTAGGCAAATGTTTCTTATTAAAGGACTAGTGATTGGCTTTTTTGGAGCCCTTATTGGAATATTTTTCGCTATTTTTCTAGCTTTATTACAAAATCGTTATAAAATAATTAAAGTTCCAGAAGATGTGTATTTTATGAATTCTGTCCCAGTTGATGTGAGCATGGTTCAAATTATAATTATCTTTTTTATAGTTATTTTTGTTACTGCAACAGTTTCGCTTTGGCCATCTAACAGGTCAACAAAAATTTCTCCTTCCAATGCTTTGAAATACGAATGAATTTTACTACTCTAATTGCAAAAAAGTTTATGTTTAACAGAAAGCATATTGGACCAAGTAGATTAACTGGTTTGATAGCCATAATAGGTATTTCTTTGGGAACTATGGCTATGATTTTGTCTGTATCTGTACTGAATGGGTTTGAATCAAAAATAATTGATAAAATCGTAGGATTTGAGGGCGATATAAAGCTTGGTGGTGATATAGAATTTGAAAAAAGTATGCAAATTT